>QMLQ01000009.1 GCA_003646815.1 Deltaproteobacteria bacterium
CCAAACAAATGTTGACACCTTCCTTGAAACGAAATACGTTGCTTTTTAAAAAGCAGGGGGGAGGTGGTTTGTGTATGATCGGGGGTATTTACACCAACCAATGTTGCCCTATTTGTGGACGCAAGTTCAAGGATGACGGCAAAAAGGGACTCTATTGCTCTATTCACCCTGAATATGGAGCTACAAAATTCTTTGTCCGTTTTAAAGGTGGCATTTTCAGGCGATTCAGCGATTATGAATCCGCGCATAGGTTCCTCACTGGTCTCCGGTATAAGTATGACGAGGGGTCTTTCGATATCAGAGATTACCGAAAGGACAATCCCCTTGGATTCGAAAATCTGGCTTTGCAATGGCTTGAAGTCAAGCGTAAAGAAGTCAAGTCAGCATCCTATCGCAACCTTGAAAACCATATCGGTAGAGCAATAAGGGCATGGGGCCAAATAAATATAAAGCGCCTTGGGTATGCAGAAATTGAGGATTTCCTATTTGCCCAGAAAATTGAGGGAGCCGACAGATCTGTTTCGTCGAAAACAAGGGCCAATGTGAAAAGCACGCTCCATGCTTTTTGGATGTGGCTACGAAAGCGGAGAATTCTTACACCTGCTCAGATGCCGGAATTCCCGGAAGTACCCTTCGAACTTGGTTATCGGAACGTTGTTGACAAAGAGACCCAAACAGCAGTTATCGAAGAAGTGCGAAATATTTCACACCACATCAACCCGAAAATTTGGATAGGTATTAAATGGCTTGCTACCTATATCAGTATCCGGCCGGGAGAACTCCTGAACATCAAAGAGGGTGATTTTGACCTGAATTTGGGGGTTGCGTTTATAGCGCATCCGAAAGAGAAAAAGCCTAAGACAGTCCCCCTGATTGAAGAAGATGTCGAGCTTCTCAGATCACTTCCGAGGGGGCTCCCCGATCTGTTTTTTTTCCGGCATGTCTCCGGAGTGAGCGGAGCAAAAGCCGGACAACGCTTTGGAGAAAAGTATTTTTACAAATGGTGGAAACGTGCGTGTGATAATCTTGGGGTTGAAGGCGTAGATCTCTATGGAGGGACACGTCACAGTTCTGCCAGGGCTTTGAGGAAGTTTCGCAGCCCCGAAGAGATCAAAAGGGCTACCATGCACTCGACGAACAAGGCCTTTGAAAGGTACTTCCAGATCGAGCTTGAAGATGTGCGGCAGATATACGGAGAAACAAAAGAGGCTGCACCAAAATTGCACCACAATTTGGAGCAGCCTTCAAAATCTAAGGTGTTGAGATTACATGAATAAAATGGTGGAGGCGGCGGGAGTCGAACCCGCGTCCGGAAACAATCCACTCAGGCGTCTACATACATAGCCCGACAAAAGATTTTCACCCCCTGGAACTTGCCGGGCATGGTGTCCAGGGAATTAACCTGTGTTAGTTTTCGCTTCACCGTCTCACAGGTATGGCGGATCAGCTAGCCTGCTCGTCGGCGCCCTGTTCAGTGTCGCAGGCAAACACTGAGAGGACGCTAGCCGTCTATGCGGCTAGGGCGTACGCATAATCGTCTGCGTTTGTCTTTATCCCACCTGTTTTACGAGCACGTGGAACCTCGGTATGCAACCTAAGCTTCTCTATCCCCGTCGAAACCTATTCGCCCCCTTTCTTGGAAGTGTTTTTAATGATAACCATTTTTTCGGGATATGTCAATAACGCCCTCTTTTTCGCGCCTGATCCATCTCCCTCTTCAGTTCCTTTTCCTTCAATGCCCTCCGTTTGTCATACTTTTTCTTGCCCTTGGCCAGGGCGAGCTCCACTTTAGCCTTTCCATTCCTAAAATAGACCTTCGTGGGGATGAGTGAATACCCCTTTTCTTCAGTCTTGCCGATAAGGCGCTTGAGCTCCCGCTTGTTCAGCAGGAGTTTTCTGGTCCTGACCGGATCCAGTTCCATGTGATGGGCAAAGGGGTAGGGAGTTATGTGCATACTGTGGAGAAATGCTTCGCCTTTTCTGATTCTGGCGTAGCTGTCCACAAGGCTGGCCCTTCCTTCCCTCAAAGATTTTACCTCCGGTCCCAAGAGGACAAGCCCCGCTTCAATGGTCTCATCAATGTGGTAATCGTAGGAGGCCTTCCTATTCTGGCATACAATTTTTATTCCCATGGTTTTTCGCCTTTGGGTTGCGTCTGGTGTACTCAAAATGGATTTGATCAGGCTGGGAAAAAGCCTTTTTCCCCCAGTTCCGGGATCATTTTTTTCATTCTTGTGAGGAGGTAATCGCGGACCTCCTTGGCGGTGCTGAGTTGAATAACCCGCTCAAGATCCTGTTGGGCTTGAGCAAGAGGAATGGCCCGGACGATATTTTTCACCAGGGGAATGGATCTGGCGGTCATACTCAATTCATCGAGGCCGAGGGCCAGAAGGATGGGGATGCAAAGCGGATCACCGGCCATTTCACCGCAAAGCGATACCTTGATCCCCGCCTTTTTTCCCTCCTGCACCGTCTGTTGGATCATTCGCAGGATAGCCGGGTGAAAGGGTTGGTACATATAGGCAACGTGTTCATTGACGCGGTCAATGGCCAGGGCATACTGGATGAGGTCATTGGTCCCGATACTGAAAAAATCAACATGCCTGCTGAGGAGATCTGAAATGGTGACGGCCGATGGGATTTCGATCATGACCCCTACCGGCATATTTTCATCATAAAGAAGCCCTTCACTGTCCAGTTCCTTTCTTATGGTACTGAGCATTTCTTTCGCTTGCAGTACTTCCTGAAGGCCCGAAATCATGGGAAACATGAGCTGAACCCGCCCGAATGTACTGGCGCGCAGGATGGCCCGGAGCTGTGACTTAAAGATCGCCGGTTCCCTGAGGCAAAGACGTATGGCCCGCAGTCCCATTGCCGGGTTCATTTCATTGGCGATTTGTAGGTCAGAGGTGAATTTGTCTCCACCGAGATCAAGGGTCCTGATGGTCACGGGTTCGGGGGCCATAATTTCCGCCACTTCCCTGTAGTCATTAAAGAGTTCCTCTTCAGTGGGCAATCCCTTGCTCCGTAGATAGAGGAATTCCGTCCTGTAGAGCCCGATTCCTTCAGCCCCGTGATCCCGAACGGCGGTCACTTCCTCAAGAAATTCTATATTGGCCTTTATGGAGATACGATACCCGTCAGGCGTTTCCGCAGGGAGGTGACTGATTCGTGCAATACTTGACTTGTATTTTTTTTGCTGGAGCTGCCTTTCCTGGTAACGAATGATTTCAGCGTCATCAGGATTAATGACAACTTCTCCTGTACTTCCGTCAACGATGAGGAGGTCCCCATCGGAAATCCTCGCGGTTGCGGATTCAAGTCCCACCACGGCAGGGATTTCAAGGGCCTGGGCCATGATCGCGGTATGTGATGTCTGCCCCCCCACATCGGTTATAAACCCCATGACTTTGCTGATATTCAGTTCAGTGGTGTCTGCCGGTGAGAGGTCATGGGCAACGATAATAACCCGTTCGCGTATCTCAGCGAGATTTTCCTGCGCTTCTCCCGACAGGTTTCTCAAGATCCTCTCCGAGACGCTTTCAACATCCTGTATCCTGTTCCGGATATACTCGTCGTCTATTTGTGCAAAAATTTTGCGGATTTCATGAAAAGATTTCTTCAGCGCCCACTCCGCGTTGATTTTTTCTTCCTTAATTCTCCGCATGGTAGATTCCCGGAGCATGCTGTCTTTCAGGATCATCAGGTGGCTGTCAAGGATGAAGGAATGTTCCTTGACATTTTCCGGCATCTTGTTCTTCAGAGTTTGAAGCTGCTGCTCGGTCATCCGAATGGCTTTTTCAAATCGTTCCACCTCTCCCGAGACCAGTTTTTCATCTATGAGGTACTGGTAGAGGATTTTCACCCTGGAACGATCCACAAGGTGAGCCTTTCCAATGATAATTCCCGGCGATACGGGAATTCCCTGCATGGTGTCTTTAGATTCACTTGGGTGGGCGGTCATGCCTCTTCCCCGAATTTGTTGGCAAAAAGTTCAGTCAGGCTTTCCATGAACGCTTCAGAATCTTCCCCGACGATTTTCACTTCCACTTCTGTTCCCTTTGGACAGGAAAGGGTCAGGATGGAGAGAATGCTGGAACCGTCTACTTCGTCCTCGTCCTTTCTGAGAAACAGGCTTGATTTATACTGATTGGCAAGGGCGACGATTTTTCCCGCAGCCCGGGCATGCAGGCCAAGGTTGTTGTCGATTTTCAGCACCCTTCTATTTTCTCTGTTTGTTTCGCTCTGTTTCATTGGGTTTCCGTTGAAGAGATCCCTGTTTTTCTCTCCAGGCAGATCTTGTATATCTGGCGGTATGGCAATTCCCTCTCAAGGGAAATGATCCCGGCAATATCTTTTACACTCAATTTTTTTTCGGCCAGCAGTTTATCTATTCTCTCAAGCACCTGGGCCGTGATTTGGTCCTGCCCCAGCTTTTCCTGTCGTCCCTTCACCACAAGGGTAAGCTCTCCCCTGATTCGATCTGCCGGCAGGTTTTCCAGTACATCCGAAATATTTCCCCGGTATATTTGTTCGTAGAGCTTGGTCATTTCCCGGATCACGACAATTTCTCGATCACCTAAGACCTCCTTTGTATCCGCGAGCATGGCCCTTAATCGGTGCGGTGCCTCGAAAAAGACCATGGTGCGGTGCTCGGACGTAAATGCTCGAAGGGCCTGTCTCCTTTTCCCCGCCTTTGGGGGAAGAAAGCCGCCGAAAACAAATTGCTCCGCGGGAAATCCTGAAATGGAAACTGCACCGGTCACTGCGGAAGGCCCCGGGATCGGTGTGATCCGGACATTTTCTTGTGCGGCCTTGCTAATAAGCAGTGTGCCAGGGTCTGAAACACCGGGTGTTCCCGCGTCTGTTACCAAGGCTATGTTTGCTCCCCGCTTTAACTTGCCGATGAGTTCAGGGGCTTTGGTGTTCCGGTTGTGCTGGTTGTACCTGACGACCCTCGTCTTAATCCCGTAATGTCCGCAGAGTCCTCTTGTGTGGCTGACTTTTTCAGCAGCTATAATATCGACTTCTTTCAGGGTTTTCAAGGCCCTGAGTGTAATATCCTCCAGATTTCCGATGGGAGTGGAAACAATGAAGAGCATCCCGGGGTTAGTATGCGAGGTCGAAGGCATTTTTTATGACCTCAATATCCGGTGCAGGGCCCGCCAGGCTGATGGCCACCACATCAAACCTTGCCCGCATGTTTTCACAATTGTTTGCCTTCATATAAGTAAGGGCTGCCTTAGAAATCTGGCGTCTCTTACGGGTGTTCACGGCCTCCTTTGCAAACCCGGTTGGTCCGGTTCTTCTGGTCTTGATTTCCAGGAATACCAGGGTGTCCTTGTCACGGGCGATGAGGTCGATTTCACCGAGGGGGCAGCGATAATTTTGAACAATGTCTTTATACCCCATGGAGCGGACGGTTTTGAGGGCAAGGTCCTCCCCCATTTTTCCAAGATCAAGGTGGTCTCTTGCCACGTCAGCGCACCCCCCGAAAGGTAAGACGGTGGATGGGGCAGGGGCCGAATCGGTTGAGCGCATCCAGGTGATAGGCCGTCCCATACCCCTTGTTTTGTTCAAACCCGTACTCTGGGAACAGGAGGTGATACTGCCTCATGATCCTGTCACGGTAAACCTTCGCCATAACCGATGCGGCGGATATGCTCATACTCCTTTGATCGCCTTTTTTCAGGCATTTCTGTGGCAGGCGTACAGGCACAGGCTGGATACCGTCAACCAGAAGGAACGCAGGCTGCGGGTCAAGAGCCAGGACCGCCCTTTTCATCGCTTCCAGGGTTGCGTTCAGGATATTGTGGGTATCGATGTAGGCATGCGAAACGACCGCGATGCTCACGGCCGTTGCCTCCCGTCCAATCAATCCGAACGTCTTTTCCCTGGCATGAGATGTCATCTTCTTGGAGTCCCGGACTCCGGGCAAACCCGCCTCCCCGGGAAGGATCACGGCCGCGGCCACCACCGGTCCCGCGAGGGGACCCCGCCCGGCTTCATCCAGCCCGGCAATCACGGTGTAACCAGCCTTCCGGGCCATGGCTTCATGCAGGAAGGGATTGGGTTCGCCAGGGGCGGGTCCCTCAGGAAAAAGGGATAGATTTTCAGATGGACGTGACAAGAAAACGCTTATGATGAAAAGGTTAGTACCTTTTTTCCTTGATCCGTGCCGCTTTCCCTCGCAGCTTCCTCAGGTAATAGAGCCTTCCTCTCCTCACCTTGCCTCTGGTCATAACCTCGATTTTTTCTATGGAAGGGGAGTGGAGCGGAAAAATCCTTTCCACGCCGATGCCATAGGAGATTTTTCGAACCGTAAAGCTCGCGCCGGTATTGCCTTTTCTCTTTCGAATGACAACTCCCTGGAAGATCTGGATCCGTTCTTTTTCACCCTCTTTGATCCTGGCATGAACCTTTACCGTATCCCCCGGCCGAAAGGCAGGGATGTCAACCCGCATCTGTTCCTTTTCAAGCATTTCAAGAGTGTTCATATCTCCTCCTCATGTCACCATGCGCTCCTGGGCCAAATGGTAAACGGTTTGATGCGATCATTGATCCATCGGATCCTCACCCATTCAGCTCCTCAGCGATGTCTGTTTATCAGGTTGTTTAGACCATAGGGTGTTAGGTTTTGTACATTCGTTACTACGGACTAAATGCCTACAGCCTGTCTCCCTGTGTAATCACGTCTATTTTGTACCAGATGGTGCTTATCCAGAAATGGGATGGTTTGCCATTTATGGATGGGCACCAACGAGACGATCCAATATAATTGCCGCCGCCGCCCGGACAGGGAGGTGGTTGTATGCAGTAACTCCCATGACCGGTTCAAGAACGGCATCTGATTGCCGTAAGACTTCCTGGTCCAACCCCCATGCCGTTCCAAAAAGGAGAAAAACGACCCGATCCTGACGGATCATATCCCGTGCGTCCGGGAATGAGAGCATGTTCTCTTTCTGCCTGCTCGCGTCGGTGGCAAGAACAAAAGGCTCTTCTTTCTCCATTGAGTGGATCTTCTCAATCCCATCTTCCAGGGAATCGGTGAGCGTTACAAGCTCAAGAGCCTTTTTCCTGTGGGGGTTATAGGAGGCCCCAAAACCCGCTGTCCAGTGGTGGCGGATTCGCTCCACGAGTCCCTGCTGATCTTTCAGTGGCGTTACCACCGTGAAGGTGGTGACACCGTACGTCCTTCCAATTCTTGCCAGATCGTGGAGGTCGACCGGGGTGACCGCCGAGGCAATCCTTTGCTCGTTCTTGTTATACACGGGGTAATGAACGAGTCCTATGTGCAGGCGCATCAATAGTTTTCCGCCGTTACTGCTTTTCAGCCCCTTCCTTCAGTTTCTCGAGAATCGCCCCATCCTCTCCGGTGAGCTGGGCCTTCTGAAGGAGGTCAGGCCTCTTTTCAAGAGTCCGCTTCAGGGATTGGGCCCTTCTCCACTGGCGGATTTTTTCGTGATCTCCGGACAGGAGAATCTCCGGTACTTCTCTACCCATGAATACCCTGGGACGCGTATAATGCGGATATTCGAGTAATCCGTCTTCAAATGAGTCCTCTTGGGTGGAATTCTGACCCCCGAGCACCCCGGGAACGAGCCGACTCACCGCATCCATGAGGACAAGCGCCGCAAGTTCACCTCCGCTCAGGACATAGTCTCCGATGGATAATTCCCGGTCAACGCAAAGTTCCCTGATTCTCTCGTCAATTCCCTCATAACGCCCGCAGACAAGGATAAGCTGTTTCTGCCTGGAGAGCTCCCAGGCCATTTCCTGGTCGAACCTTTTTCCCTGGGGTGTCAGGAGCAGGACCAGGCTGTTCTCTTCGACTCTGGGGACTGAATCCAGCGCCCGGTAGATGGGACCGGGCTTCATTACCATGCCGTCCCCGCCCCCGAACGGCCGGTCATCGGTATTCTTGTGAGCACCCCCTGCAAATGCCCGTATATCCGTTACCTGGACCTCAATCAGACCCCGTTTTGCGGCGCGTGCCAGAATGCCTTCTTTGAGATATGCGCGAATCATTTCCGGGAATATGGTCAGAACATCATATCTCATGAAGATCCAGGAGGCCTTCTATGGGGTGAATCATCATCTTGCCCAGTTCTAAATCAATGTTTTTAATGATCTCGTGGGTAGCGGGGATAAGCACCTCGCTCTTGCCCTTTTTGATCACATAGATATCATTGCTGCCCGTGGCAATGATATCACTGATGGGGCCCAGGTATTCTCCGTTTTCCAGGAATACCTCAAGACCCAGAAGTTCGTGCCAGAAATATTCGTCCTCCTCTTTGAGGGGCAGGGCATCTTTCCTGACCAGGATATCTGCGGCGCGGTACTTTTCCGCGTCCGTCAAAGAAGAAAGCTCCTCCAGCTCAAGAATATAGCCTGATTTGAATGGTCTTGCGGAACGAATGGCGAACTCAACCGGTTTTCCTGTTCCAGGTCGCAGAAAAATGCTACGGGCATTCAGGAACGTAGCGTCCGACCGCGCGTAAGCAGAAATCTTCAGCTGGCCTCGCAACCCATGGGGCCGGAGGACTTTTCCCACCGGGAGCAGACTATGGTCTGAATTCGGGGCCAAGCCTATTCAATGATTTCCAGAACTGAACGTTTGTTAATCTTCGTGGAAGCAGCGCTGAGAATCGTCCTCATGGCCCGTGCCGTGCGGCCCTGTTTCCCGATGACTTTTCCCAGGTCTTCCTTGGCTACTTTTAGCTCAATCACAGAGGTTTGTTCTCCCTCTATCTCAGTGACAACCACGTCTTCTGGTTTGTCCACCAGCGCCTTTGCTATGTAGGAAATCAAGTCCTTCATATCGACTCACCTCCATGTTTGAGTTCATCCGCGCACCGCCTCAATTTGCCGTTGAAGGAGGCTTTGTTAATCCTTGCTTCTTCAAGATTGATCTGGCTGATTCTGTCATTACCGCGCCTTTTTCCAGCCAGTAACGGACTTTATCCTCCTGAATTTTGATTATTGCCGGGTCGGCTTTCGGATCGTAATAGCCGAGAATATCCAGAAACTTCCCGTCGCGTGGAGCTTCCGAGTCAGCTGCTACTAACCGGTAAAAGGGCTTTTTCTTTGCGCCCATCCTTGTCAATCTAATTCTCACTGCCATGTTCCAGTATCACCCCCTATAGTGTTAATAGTCCTTTGCTAGCCGAAAAGAGAGCCCATATCATGAAAACCCTTTTTGGTCAGCCGCTCCATCATCTTTTTTGATTGTGCAAAATTTTTCAACAACCGGTTCACATCCTGAAGCGACGTTCCGCTCCCTTTGGCGATTCTTTTTCTTCTGCTGCCGTTGATAATCTTGTAATTTTTTCTCTCCTGCCTGGTCATTGAGCTGATAATCGCTTCAATTTTTACCAGTTCCTTCTCATCGGGCTTGAGCTGTTTCAGTTTTTTCATCTGTCCCATGCCAGGAAGCATGCCCAGAATCTGTTCGAGCGACCCGAGCTTCTTGACCTGTTTCAACTGCGACGCAAAATCTTCGAGGTCGAATTCCCTCTTTTTGATCTTTTTTTCGAGCTTTACGGCCTCTTTTTCATCAAATTGGGCCTGGGCCTTCTCAATCAGCGAGAGGACATCACCCATCCCCAGGATCCTGGAGGCCATCCTGTCCGGGAAAAAGGGTTCCAGGGCATCGAGTTTTTCACCCACCCCCACAAATTTTATGGGCTTTTCAACGACCGCCCTGATGGACAGGGCTGCTCCTCCCCGGGCATCCCCTTCCATTTTGGAAAGGACAACGCCGGTTATGGAAAGATTTTCATTAAAGTGCCCGGCCACATTGACTGCATCCTGACCGGTCATTGCATCGGCCACGAGCAGGATCTCATGGGGTTTTGTTTTCTCCCTGATCCGGTGAAGCTCCCCCATGAGTGTTTCATCAATATGGAGACGTCCGGCCGTGTCAAAAAGCAGGAGATCACAGCTCTCTCTGCCCGCCCTTGACAGTGCATCGAGACAGATGTGCTCGGGTTTCTGTTCAGGGCTTGAAGGATAAACCGGCACACCTATTTGCGAGCCCAGTTTCTTCAACTGCTCAATGGCCGCCGGCCGATAAATATCGGCTGGTACCAGGTAGGGGTGCCGCCCTTGTTTCCTCAAGTAATAAGCAAGCTTTGCGGCCGTGGTGGTCTTCCCGGAACCCTGAAGTCCAACCAGCATAATGATATGGGGTGTCTTGCCGGTCAGGATCAGGTCCTGCTTTTCCCCTCCCATCAGACGCGACAACTCCTCGTTGACGATCTTGATGAGCTGCTGGCCGGGTGTCAGGCTGTCAAGGACTTCCTGGCCGATGGCCCGTTTTTTAATGTCTTCAACGAGCTTTTTTACAACCTTGTAATTGACATCTGCTTCAAGCAGCGCAAGTCGTACTTCCTTGAGAGCGTCCTGGACATTGGCCTCTGTAAGCTTTCCCCTGCCGGTTACTTTTTTGAAGACACGATTGAATTTTTCGGTCAGGTTTTCAAACATCACGGGCTCTCAAAACGAAAACGATTATTATTATTCACAAAAATCAATTATGTCAATGAAAATCACAACGAGTTTTTTGTGCTCTTATTTTTGCCCATTTTATCACACCGTTGTATTTTTTCCATAAAAATCTTTCTGAGGAATTGTGGAGGCCTGATCAGATCGGATGCGCGCGGTGCGGGCGAGGTTTCAGTTCGAAAATTATAGTTGCCAACACCGGCCATACCTTCTAGTATTTGAGGCATAATGGTGCAGGGAGAGAGTGTTTGAAACGAAATGATACGTGGCCACACAATGCCTGCCACGTTCGGATAAGAGTATGAAGGAATGGTAGTTTTCAGGTGCGGGCAACCGTGAAGGATTCATCCATGGACAGCAATACAACCGGGAGGGACGGGTGGAGGTAGAAGAAGGCATCATTTCTCCCAGGAGAGGAAAAAATGATCCCGTGCTTGGCCCCGACGTCATACTGGCCATGGTCCCTGAGGGATTGCGCTACCTGTCAAAAAAGACCGGGGGAGAAAGGCTCCCGGTACATGATATGGCACTTTCGCATCTGTACCGACCGCAAACCCGGATGAGAAGCGTGAGCTTTGCAGGCCCGTTTCTGGGAGCCCCTCAGGCTGTGCTTGCCATGGAAAAGCTTATTGTGCTGGGGGCGAAACGATTCTGGGCCCTGGGATGGTGCGGATCTCTCCAGCGGTACCTGAAAATCGGTGACGTGGTGATCCCCACATCCGCCGTTGTTGAGGAGGGGACATCGCACCACTACCCCATCGGTAAACGTCCGGTAGAACCCGATCCGTTGATAACGGGGCTCCTGGCGCATGGAGTAAAGGAATTGCAGGTGGAATCCCGGACGGGAATGGTTTGGTCCACGGACGCCCCCTATCGGGAAACACCAGCCAAAGTAGAAAAGTACGGTCAGCAAGGTGTGCTGGCCGTGGAAATGGAGATGTCGGCCTTGATGCAGGTGGCACTCTTTCGTTCCGTGGCGTTTACCGGCATGCTTGTTGTCTCGGATGAGCTGTTCGATCTGCGATGGCATACGGGATTTTCCAGTTCGAGGGTGAAGGAGGTTACCAGGGCGGGCGCTGACCTCCTCCTGAAACTGATTTCGTCCCTGGCCGTAGAATCTGAACGAGATGGTACAGGCCTCTAAAATGGAGAAACCCTGTGGAAAAGATACAGGAAGAAATTGAACGTCTGAGGGAGCTGATCAGACACCACAATCAACGCTATTACGTGCTGGACGATCCGGAGATATCGGACGCGGAATACGATCGGCTTTTCCAACGTCTTCTTGCACTGGAAAAGGAATACCCGGAGCTTGTTACCCCTGATTCGCCCACACAGCGTGTGGGCGGGGAGCCCCGAACCGGCTTCATGCAGGTGAAACACCGGCTTCCCATGTTGAGCCTTGAAAATGCTTTTAATGACGAGGATATCAGGGACTTTGATTCCCGCGTCAGGAAATTTGTCAAGGAAGAGGGGCCCGTTCAATACGCGGTTGAGCCGAAGATCGACGGGCTGGCCGTGGAACTGGTCTATGAGAAGGGACGATTAGCCGTTGCGTCTACCCGGGGAGATGGGTACACCGGAGAAGATGTGACCGCCAACGCCAAGACCATTCTGGCAATTCCCCTCAAACTCAAATCAATGAGCGGGGAACGTCCCGTTCCGGAACTGCTGGAAGTCCGGGGAGAGATCTATATGGAAATAGAGGCTTTTCGGGCCTTGAACAGAGAACGGGCGGATCAGGGCCTTCCTCCCTTTGCGAATCCGAGAAATGCGGCGGCAGGGTCTATCAGGCAGCTTGACCCGCGGATAACCGCAAAGCGCCCCTTGAATATGTTCTGTTACGGGGTGGGAGAACTAAGCGGCCTGACCTTTGAAACCTACTATGCATTGATGCTGGCCCTGCAGGATTGGGGACTGCGCGTAAACAGACCACATATCCGGGTTTGTGATACCGTTGAAGACGTGATAGAGTACTGCCACCGGTTGGAAGAAACGCGCGGGCAGTTTGCGTTTGAAATTGACGGTGCGGTGATCAAGGTAAACCGGCTTGATCTCCAGGCCGGACTGGGAGAAAAGAGCAGGAGCCCGAGATGGGCGACAGCCTTCAAGTTCAAGGCGGTCCAGGAAACGACCAGGATCGTGAATATTGAAGTGCAGGTGGGAAGAACAGGGGCGCTCACGCCGGTGGCACACCTGGAACCCGTGGAAGTGGGCGGCGTGGTGGTCAGGAGAGCCACACTTCACAACCAGGATGAGATTACCAGGAAAGATATCCGTGAAGGGGATACCGTCGTTATTCAGCGGGCCGGGGATGTCATCCCGGAGGTAGTAAAGGCAATTGCCTCGCATCGGACGGGAAACGAAAAACCGTATGTGATGCCGGATGCCTGCCCTGTCTGCGGGTCAAAGGTGGAGAGAAAAGAAGGGGAGGCGGTTTCACGGTGCCCCAACCCCGCGTGTCCCGCTCAGGTTCGGGCGTCACTCAACCATTTCGTGTCAAAGGGGGCCATGGACATTGACGGGCTGGGGGATAAGATCCTGGGACAGCTCCTGGAACGGGGTATGATTCATGACGAGGCGGATATTTACAAGCTGACCATCAATGATTTGCTCAAACTGGACAAGATCGAACAGAAATCCGCCACAAATTTGATGCAGGCCATCGAGAAGAGCAAACAAACTACCCTTGCCAGATTTATCTACGCCCTGGGAATCAGGCATGTGGGAGAGCACGTGTCGCAGCTCCTGGCAAATCATTTCCTGACGCTGGAGAACTTTCAGAAGGCTACCCGGAATGAGCTCCTTTCCGTCAAGGGAATCGGAGAAGAGATCGCTGACAGTATCCTCTCCTTCTTTGAAGATCCGTCCAACCGGGATTTGATAGAACGACTTCTGACGTCCGGCATTAGGTTCGAGGAAATGACACGGCCAGAGCCTTCGCCCATAGAAGGGAAGACGTTTGTTTTGACCGGGTCACTTGAAACCCTGAAACGGGCCGAAGCCAAAGACCTGATTGTGAGCAGGGGAGGAAGAGTTTCGAGCACAGTGAGCAGGAACACAGACTATGTTGTGGTTGGCTTGTCTCCCGGTTCGAAACTGCAAAAGGCTCGGGCGTTCGGTGTTGCAACTATAGATGAAGCCGCTCTTCTGCATCTTCTGGGCCTTGAATAAACTCTGGACAACGTGGTAAGGGTAACTTGCCCACTGGAGATCCCCTCCGGGGGGCATGGAAGCCGGGCCACCGGTCCAGGATTGATCTTGGAGGTTTCACCATGAATAATCTTCGTGTCAGGCTGATTATTGAGGGAAGGGTTCAGGGCGTCTGGTTCAGGGACTCCACCCGCAGGCAGGCCAACCTGCTTGATGTTCGAGGCTGGGTGAAAAACCGGCCTGATGGCAGGGTGGAGGTTCTCGCTGAAGGACCTGAAACGGCGGTGAAAAGGCTGGTGGCGTGGTGTCATACGGGGCCGTCCGGCGCCAGAGTCGACCGGGTAAAAGAAATCGAGGAGCCCTGGCAAGGAGAATTCGAAACATTTGACATTGTATTCTGAGCAGATCCTTCTCGGAAGAAAGGAAAAGGATGAAAAAGAGATTTCTAAGGGCTTTTGTATTCGTACTCTTAATCGCATTAGGGGTTTTGTGGGGGTGCAGTTCAACTCATTCCCTTTTGAAGAAGATTCGAAGCAGTGAGCCTTTTCTCGCCAAGCGGGTTAAAGTGGTCCAGTTTCTGGACGAAACACACCTGGGCGGAAACCTGGGAAAAGCCTTTACTGCTGAGTTCAAGGCAAAGGTAAGGAAGATTCCCTTCATAATTCTGGATGAAAAGCCCTTGGATGCCTCCATGCAGGAGAATCTGAAATCACCACGCTTCGGTATTGTCACACCAAAGAACCTCATCTTGAAAGCAGAAGAACAGGGTCTGAACATCCTGATTACCGGGGTGGTCAATCCGGTTGATGTGACCACGAAACGGACCGGCATCTGGCCTTTTCGAAAGAACACCCGCTTCTATGAAATTTCCGTTGTGGTGAATCTTATTGATGTAAGCACCGGTGCGGTCCTGTTTACGCGGCTGGAATCAAAAAAAGTTTCCAGTTCTGAAGAAGAATATGCGGACGATGAAAAGGAATTTATGACAGAACTTGTAAAGGATCACTTGCCGAAGATCCTGAAGAAACAGGTGTCAGCCATCACAGACGTCCTTGAGAACATGCCCTGGATCGGGAAGGTGCTTTCCACCGAAGACAAGACCGTGCGGGTGAATGGCGGGCGTGATGTGGGAATGAAAGAGGGATTTGTCTTCGAGGTTTATTCGTACGGGAAGTGGATCAATGCCATGAATGGCCGTCCCTATCCTGTTCGCAGCCAGAAGGTGGGAGAGATTGAGATCGTTTCAGTCGGTGACCATGCGGCTGTTGCCCGGCCGCTCTCCGGGGGACCTTTTACCATCGGCCAGGTAATTCTCCTCAAACATTGATCATTTCACGGGCATGGGCCAAGGCCTGGGGGGTGACCTTGCGCCCTGCCAGGAGTCGGGCTATTTCTTCGATGCGCTCCTTTTCGTCAAGCTCCAAAATGGAGCTTTCCGTCCTGCCGTCCACTACGCTTTTCCTGACCTGATAGTGGGTGTGCGCTTTGCTGGCTATCTGCGGCAGATGGGTTATACACAGGATCTGGTGAAAGCGGGCAAGTGCCTCCAATTTTTCTCCCACCACTTCTGCTGTGGCCCCTCCAATTCCTGCATCCACTTCGTCGAAGATCACCGATTCTACGGATGCACTCCTCGCCAGAATGCTCTTCAGTGCCAGCATGATGCGGGAAAGCTCCCCGCCGGAAGCAATTTTTGCGAGCGGCTTGAGTTCTTCTCCCACATTTGGTGCCAGCAGAAATTCCACCTGATCAAGGCCTTCGCTTCGGAGCAAGGAAAGGAGATCCGGGATGTCCGGCGCCTGTTCCTTCAGATCAACAAACGACACCCGAAAATGGGTATCCGGCATGTTAAGCTCATGGAGCTCATTTTCTACTGCTTTTTCCAGGTTGAGGGCAGCCTTTTTCCGGCTGTCCGAAAGGCGATGCGCCGCTTCCAGGAGTTCCTGTTCCAGGGAAGAAATACGGGATTGGAGTTCGCGCTTTTGCGTTGCCTTTTCCTGCTGGGCGTCCATCACAGTTGCTATTTTTTCCCGAAACGCGAGGACATCAGGGAGGGTGGGTCCGTACTTTCTTTTCAGTCGGTTGAGGATTTCCAGTCTTTCCTGCACCGCCTCAAGCCTGCGGGGGTCCATCTCAATGGTCCCCTGGACCTCTCTGAGGGTCAGGGCGGTTTCTTCCAGGACAAGTCTGCTTTCAGCAAGCGTGCGTGCCATATCTCCAAGACGATCATCTATTTGAGCTGCCTTCTCCAGCTTTTTCGCACAGTCAAATAGTCCGGAAATCAGGGAGTGATCGCTTTCGTAAAGTTGCTGGTAGGTTTCTGAAACCGTGGTGAGGAGCTGCTCTGCATGTTCCAGGCGCATTTTTTCTTTTGCCAGGGACTCATCTTCGCGCTCCTCTATGGCGGCTCCGTCGATTTCCTCCCGCTGAAAGCGGGCCAATTCCTGTTTGTCCTTCATTTCAGCAAGTTGTCTCTCAATGACCCGCAGCTCTTCACGCAATGATTGATACCGGTAAAAAAGAGCGCCAAATGCTTCCCTGGCGGGGAGCAGTCCCCCAAATTCATCAAGGATGGCGAGGTGGTGATCCTGGCGAAGGAGGCGTTGATGTTCATGCTGGCCGGAAATGGAGATGAGATGGTCTCCCAGGGAGGATAGCATCTGGACCGTTGCGATGGTCCCGTTAATGGCTATTCTGTTTCTCCCCTCCCGGTGGAGCGAACGCCGTATGAGCAGTTCCCCGTCAAAAGGGATGGCAAGATCATGGAGCACGGAAGCGAGATGGCCGGACGTGGGGATAGAAAAAAGCGCCTCTACCTTGGCCTCGTCGCAACCGGTGCGGATCAGGTCCCCGGATGCCCGGCCCCCCAGGATGAGGTTCATGGCATTGATGATGATGGATTTTCCGGCACCGGTTTCCCCGGAGAGAATGTTGAGACCCGGCCGGAAGGAGATGTCCAGGTGTTTGATAATTGCAAAGTTGGATATGGTCAGTCGGTTCAGCATATGTTCAGATACAGGCACAAGGCACAAGGCGCAGGGTATAAAATGCCTAGAGAAGAATTCTGACTCCCCGCTTTCTCCTTTGCCCTTAACCTTTCGTCTCTGTTTATTGGTTCCACGTTACCCTGAGCACTTCCTGGTAGGTGGTTATTCCTTCCAGCATTTTTTTGACGGCATTTTCCCGGAGGCGGACCATGCCTTCGTCTTCTGCCAGCCTGATCAGATCTTCGAAACGCGGTTTCTGGGCCAATAGTTGCTTGAAGGTCTCGCTGAAGGGAAGCACCTCGTAAACAGCGGTCCTGCCGAGATACCCTGTCCCCCTGCACTTGATGCAACCCTTTCCCCGCCAGAGCTCGGCAACCTCTTCGTGCCCCAGGTCGAGGCCCATTGCGGTTAACTTGACCGGATCAACGGGGAAAGATTCCCTGCAATGAGGGCATATCTTGCGCACGAGGCGCTGAGAGAGCACCCCGACCAGGGTTGCCTGAATCAGGAACGATGGGATACCGAGATCCAGGAGCCGGGTAACGGCGGACGGGGCATCGTTGGTGTGGAGCGTTGAAAGCACCAGGTGTCCGGTGAGGGCCGCCTGAACGGCATTCTGCGCCGTCTCAAGATCTCTCATTTCACCGATCATGATGATATCGGGATCCTGCCGGAGGATATTCCTGAGAATGGTGGAAAAAGTGATTCCCACCACCGGCTGCACCGCAATCTGGTTGAAGTCTTCGTGGACCATTTCTATGGGGTCTTCTACCGTGGTGATGTTGATCTCAGGAGATGAAAGGTATCGCATGGCTGAATAGAGGGTGGTGGATTTCCCGCTTCCAGTTGGACCGCACACAAGCACGATGCCGTGCGGCATGCCGATGAACCGCTTGAACCGGGTAAGATCATCCTCGGTGAAACCAAGTCCTTCAAGATCCTGGAAAAGAATGTCGGGATCCATGATGCGCATGACGATCTTTTCACCGAATGCCACCGGGACCGTGGAGACCCGGATCTCAGCCTCGAGGCCTTTCCTGGCGGTCTTTATCCTGCCGTCCTGGGGCCGCCTTTTTTCAGCCATATCAAGGCGGGAGAGGTTCTTGATGCGACTGACCATAGCGGAATGAACATTCTTCGGGAGCTTATACACGGTGTGGAGGACACCGTCGATGCGCATTCTGACGATGCTGGAATTCCTCTTTGGTTCCAGGTGCACGTCGCTTGCCCGTTGATCAAAGGCATAATTGAGGAGGTGATTGACAGCATTAACGATGTGCCGGTCATCTGATGGAAGTTCCTCGGCGGACTTCAGCTTTACGTATTGTTCCAGGTTTCCGAGATCCACCACCAGGCCGGAATACTGGTGTTCAGCGCCGGCAATGGAACGTTTGAATCCGAAAAACTCGTTGATAAGGCGCAGGATGTCGGTCTTTGAACTGACCACCACGCGGACTTTCATGTGGCTGACCCGACCGATATCTTCTATGACTTCCACGTTGAAGGGATTGGGAGTCGCCACCGTAAGACAGCCTTCTTTCATGTCGATGGGAAGAACAAGATGTTTGATGGCGAAAGAATGCGGAATTGTGCCCGTTACCAGGTTGAGGTCCAGTTCCAGGGGATCAATTTTCCGATAGGGAATTTTCCAGTGATCGGCAAGGATCTGTACGATGACATCTTCGTCCAGGGGTCGTCCAGGTTCATCAGCTCTCTCGAGATTGAGAGATGCTATCACGTCAACGATAGTCACTGGGGTGCGTGGAACAGAATTCTTGGACTCAGAGGGCTGCCTGGCTTGCTCGCTTGCCTCAATTTTTCGCTTTACGCTGGCGTGTTTCCCGATGATTTCCTTGTGTTGCCCGGGACTAATAATTCCCCTGTCCAGTAAGATCTGGCAAATTTCCTTTGCCGGGAAAGCGCGGTCCCAATTCTCCCGCTGGTTCATCTGCCGCTCCTTCATCGCTGCTGAGTTGCCGGTGTTTGTGTATCAGCGTCGATCCTACCACCTCAATTTTTACATTGAAAGTCTTTTTTGTGCAAATCCATGTGTCTCATTGGCAAAGCCGGGAGGAGAATCTTCAGTGCAATACAGAACCTCGATCCTTCACCAAAGTAATTATAATATCCTTTTGGTCTTTCCCGGAATTCATGATATAGATACACGGTATTAGTACTTTATGACCAATCTTATGATCAAATCTGCATTTAAGAAAGGGCAGAAAATTCCGTGGTGATACATTGAATGTCAAATCAGTGTGTAATATCAAATGACCAGGAGAACGAAAAGTTTGTACTGCCGTGCGTTGCTCCGTGGCCTGTTGGGCAGCAGGCAGGAGATCGGGATAGGTTTTGTCATTGAGGTATTTGGATTTTATTTGACATTTGGTTTTCCGGTTTATTCGGGTCAGGCATAGGGCAGAAGGCGCGGGACATAGGGGATTTGATGAATGGTGAAGCGATGATACTGGGACTGGATGTGGGTGGCACCCAGACAGATGCGGTGCTTTTGGATGAGCAGGGGGTGTTGGCGGAGACAAAAACCCCTACGGGTGAAGATCTTCTGGAGACACTGAGGACGGCCATATCAGAGGTCACCAGTGCCATTGATCCGGGGAAGATCAAGCGGATGGTTTTTTCCACCACCATGGCGACGAATGCCATTGTCCAGGATCAACTGGAACCGGCCGGAATGATCGTCTCCGCAGGTCCCGGCATGAACCCGGAGTGGTTTTCGGTTGGGCCTTCTTTTCACGTTGTAGGGGGATGCCTGGATCACCAGGGATTTGAGGTGATAGAGATAGACAGGGAGACGGTTGAGGCCGCGGCTGAAGCTGTCATTTTAAAAGGGATCTCGGTGGTGGGGATTGTGGGAAAATTTTCGGTCAGAAACCCGGCCCACGAACTTGAGATAGCCGAATTGATGAAGAAGAGGTTTTCCTCCATTGCCCTCGGGCACCATGTGTCAGGAAATCTTAATTTTCCCAGGAGAATAGCTACGACCTACCTGAATGCGGCCCTTCACCGCGTACACGAAGATTTTTTGAATGCCCTTACGCGAATCCTGGCAGAACAATCCCTCAAGGCGCCGCAATATCTCCTGAAACCGGACGGGGGAACCATTGCTCTTGCGTCTACCGTGCATTCGCCGGCGGCGACCGCCCAGTCAGGGCCGGCGGCAAGCGTCATGGGCGCGTTGGCACTGGACGGATGCCCCGGCACGGCCTTGGTATTGGATGTGGGCGGGACCACCACCGATATGAGCGTGGTGCTGGGTGGAGTTCCGCTTTTGGAGCCGCGCGGAATCAGGATAGGCCCGTATCAAACCCTTGTCCGTTCCCTGCTCACCCATTCCATAGGAATCGGCGGGGACAGTGAAGTCCGGGCGGATGACGGTCCCCTCTGTGTCGGGCCGCACCGGCAGGGACCGCCCATTGCGTTTGGAGGCAAGGTGCCGACGCCCACTGATGCAATGATTACCCTTGGATTACTGGAGGCGGGTGATCGGAAAGCCGCAGGCACTGCTATGGAAAAAATGGGGAAATCCATAGGGCTCTCAGCCAAGGTCATGGCGCAGCGCGTTCTTGAAACCATGGCTCGCTCCATAGCCGATTCTGCGGAAGCCTTTCTGAGCAGGATTAATTCCAGGCCGGTCTATACCATTCACGAAGTCATCCAGGAGGAGAAAATCGTTCCCGATTCACTGGTAGTGATTGGCGGCCCTGCACCGCAGGTAGCCCCTTTTATCGGCGAAGCACTGGGGCTGTCACACCGGGTACCGGAACACTTCGGTGTAGCGAACGCCATTGGTGCGGCAGTCGCGAGAGTAACCGCGGAAATTACTGTGCAGGCGGACACGGAAAGGGGTTCCCTGGTGATCCCGGAGGCGGGAATCGATCAGAAGATTCCCTTCAGGTATCGGCCTGAGGATGCCATGTCACTTGCGGACGAGGTGCTGAAAAAACAAGCACTGAAGATCGGTGCTGATCCGGATTCGCTGGAGATATCCGTTATTGAAAAACAGGTCTTCAACATGATCAGGGGGTATTCACGCACCGGGCAGAATATCCGCATAAAGCTGTGTATCACGCCGGGGATTATCCGGGAGTGGAAAAAGGAGCAGGAATCATGATAAAGGCGCCGAGACGCACGGGGCTGATCTTCTTTCCAGCGTATGACTGGGCCATCAGCCCGACCCATCCTGAACGGGAGGAACGGCTCCTGTACACCCAGGACCAGGTCATGGAGGAAGGGCTCTTGGATGTGGAAGGGATCCTTGAGTACCGGGTCAGGCCTGCCGGTGCTGAAGACATTCAGCGGATCCATTTCTGTGCTCCCGATGAGGCAGCGGTGACCACGGAAAGCCACCTGATTTCGGCCGGCGGATGTCTTGTGGCTGCCGATGCGGTCCTCAAGGGAGAAGTGGAGAGCGCTTTTGCATTGGTGCGGCCGCCCGGTCACCACGCCATGCGGGTGGTGCACGGAAACCGGGGCTTCTGCAACATTAACAACGAAGCGGTGATGACGGAGTATATCCGGGACACGTACGGGGTCGAAAAAATCGCCATCATTGATACCGATTGCCACCATGGGGACGGGTCCCAGGATATCTTCTGGCACGATCCCAATACCCTGTACATCTCGGTGCACCAGGACGGGCGAACCCTCTATCCCGGATCGGGTTTTCCCGATGAGCTGGGCGGGCCTAACGCGGAGGGAACCACGGTAAATATCCCGCTTCCTCCCCAGACAGGAGAAGAGGGGTTCCTGTATGTGCTTGAGGAGCTCATTATGCCCCTGCTGGAAAAGTTCAAACCGGAACTGGTGATCAATTCCGCAGGCCAGGACAACCACTTCAATGACCCAATCACCCACATGAATTTTTCAGCCAGGGGATATGCCTTGCTCAATGCCCGGTTGAAACCGGATATCGCGGTCCTGGAAGGGGGATATGCCGTGGAAAATGCGCTTCCTTACGTGAACGTGGGAATTATCATGGCCATGGCAGGGCTAGATACCAGCTTTGTGAAAGAACCCAATTATGACCGGGATTACCAGGCCCAGCGGGCGGATATTACCCGTTATATTGAACAGCAGGTGGTGGATCTCAAGGGCATGTTCCTGCGGGACGAATTCCGTAAAAACAGTTACGACGCGGGTGAAATAGTGACAAGGAGCCGCGAAATCTACTATGATACCGACAACATCCGGGAGTACCAGCAGGAGAAAATCCGCCGGTGCATGGATTGTGCGGGCGTCCTTGCCATCGAATCAACCGCCAGCACGGGAAATCACATCTTTGCCGTGCATATTCCAAGAAATGGTTGTGCATCCTGCCGGAGAGTGGGGAAATCCTGGTTTGACGAGGCCCGCGGGGGGACGTTCGACTTTGTTTATCTCCAGGATCGGGTCAAGGGCACCTATGAGAGGATCAAAAGGTAACCCAGGCCATGGCCCAAACCCCTGAAACCAGCCCGGCCTATTCTCTGGAATACACGCTTTCCCGTGTGGGAACAGGGCAGGGGGTTGGCTGGTTTTCCTGCGTCCCGGCGGGAGATTTTACCCTCTGGGATCTTACCGCATATCTCAAGAAACATCCCCATGACCAGTTCCTGCGTCAGTACGCCTTGGACCGGATAGGGGAGTTCGAACCCAAAGAACTAATCCATCGTGTGGAAAAAAGCGGCAAACAGAAAACCTTTCTCCGGGTCCTGGCCTACGAAGCATCACTGCTTTTAGAAAAATTTTCGACCCTCCGGGAGCGCCTGGCGAGAGACACGCTTGAAATGGAAGAGTTTTCAAGCCCTCTCATCTACATCCGCTGGTCAAGGATCACGCGGCATGCACATCATGAAGAGTGGCTCAGGCTGTTTTCTGAAAACATGACGTGGCATAAGCCTTTGCCTTCACCAGAAGAAGCAGGCCTGTCCATTCCCTACGATCCCCAAGCAATAGAGCGTTGGCGGGCACAACGGGTCACCGTGGGTGATCTACCGGCGGTGTCCGTCGGTGGTGGCAAGAGGGATACGAAGGCTTGTACAAAGGAAGCCGTCAAAGGGGTGAAGAAGAGACTGGAAGGGCTGGGTATCCTCAGGGGATGGGAGGCAAGGACCGAGGCCACGGTGAGTCCCTACGCGGTGGAAAGGCCCTGGAACCTCGAGGTCAGTTTAAAACAGGGTGGGAACAATTGGAAACTTCGGGGAGAACTGGTAAGCTATGGCCGCGGGCTCAATATTCACCAAGCCAGAATGTCCTGCCTGATGGAAATAGCAGAACGGTATTCCGCCTTTTGCCGTGCTGATGAAGAGAACCTGCCTGGATACCGTGGCCAGGGCAAACTGGTGAAAGGGCCCTATACGGAACTCAGGGAGCAAGGGGCAGTAAATCCCAATGATTTTCTCCTGGAAGTCCCATACGAAGATCAGGAAATCTACTGGATTGCCGGGCAAGAGACTGGCGCGGAAGGATATTCTCGGGTCCTGGTTCCAGCCCAGATGGTGTTTCTGTTTTCCAATTTTAATGAAGTGAGCATTACCAGCGGGCTCCCTTCAACGGGTCTTGGCGCCGGCAGTACTATTGAGGAGGCAAGATTGAGCGGCCTCCTGGAGGTGATCGAAAGAGACGCGGAAAAAGTGGTACCATACCACGGGGAGCGTTGTTTCCTGCTCACCTCTGATGACCCGAAAATAAGAGATACTACTGAAAGGATGAAACAAAAGGGTATCCAGATCCAGTTCCTGGACCTCACCCCGGAATTCGGAATCCCCTGCTACAAGGCCTTTATCCGGGGACCGGGCGGGGTGATCCTGAAAGGAACCGCGGCAAACCTGGATGGGAGAAGGGCCATTGTTTCCGCCATGACCGAAATTCCCTACCCTTATCCCTACTGGTTTGGATCAACGCCTCCGCCGGAAAGCCTAAGGACCATCAGCGACGAGGAACTCCCCTGTTATTCATCAGGAGATGCGGGAGAGGACCTGCGAATCCTTGAGCGGGTATTGCTCCGAAACGGGTATCATCCCATCTATGTGGACCTGACAAGGGAAGACCTGGAAATCCCGGTGGTCAAAGTCCTGGTCCCGGGCCTGGAACTAACCAGCGTCCTGGACCGATTCTCTTCCCTGAGCCTCCGCAAGTTCGCCCATTATCTTGGGGGAGTTGCCCATTGACTGCGCCTGCGTATGGCAAGCGGGCGATTGGGCTCAACAGAGCTGAAAAGGTAGGCGCAAAACGGCAAACAACGCCACCCATAAGGCAAAGAACAGTGCAGTCTATCAAGGAGGAATTTCAAGTGAACGAAGAACTGATTGAACACGTGAGAAAATAATTTCCATCCTTGAAAAGGGAAATCAACGGAAATCTTATAGCTTATCTTGACGGGCCCGGTGGTTACCAGGTGCCGGAATCGGTGATTAATGCCGTAAGAGATTACTTTGTTAATATGAATGCCAATGAAGGAGATGAATTTGAAACCGCTGAAAACACATCAATGATGATTCAGAATACCCGAGCTGTGTTTGGCGACTTTTTTAATTGCGCCTGGGATGAAGTTGTATTCGGCGCCAATATGACAACGCTGAATTTTGCTCTGGCCCATGCCTTAATGCGGGAAATGACCACCGGGGACAGGGTGCTCATTACCGAAATAGACCATGAGGGAAACAGGGGTCCATGGCTTCAGCTCATGGAACGAGGGATCTTGGTGGATGAGGTAGCGCTGGATGTAGATACCCGCACCCTGGATATGAAGGATTTTGAGGAAAAAATTTCACGAAAACCAAAGGTAGTTGCCGTAAATTATGCCAGTAATGGTGTGGGAACTATTAACGAGGTCCACAAAATCGTCCGGATGGCCCACGAGGTAGGAGCCTATACGGTGGTGGATGCTGTGCACTACGCCGCCCACGGACCAATTGATGTCAGGGAGCTGGATACGGATTTCCTCTTGTGTTTTGCCTTTAGATCGGAAAAGATGAGGATCTATTTTTTCCCGGCGCCTGTTTCATTCAGGTATTCCACGGCCTGGAGGACACCACCGCTGATGTCCGTGTAGGAACTTCCCTTTACCGCGGCGACAAATCTGTCCACTTTATCCTTAAAAAGTCGTTTTTGTTGATTGGAAACAGAAGGGCGTTTATCGAATGTTTTCTTAGCGATTATATCCTTTTCGCTGAAACTCCCGGTGTCTATCCTTGCAACGCCAAGAGAATCACCGGGCTTCAGGGTGCCAAGGAGCATCAGGTGGAGAGGGCCATGGGGCTATCCACCGCCACAGGAGATTGCCCGTGAGAAATGCGGGTTAACAGGCGCCAGGTCTGCCAGCCTGCAGTTTTCTTCTTCTCAATAGTTGCCATCTTGGAGCGAAAAATGATACTTGAATAGGGACAATCCAAGGAGGCAGCGTACCCCATACAGTACGGCGCCGATATTTCTTGCAGACGAACAGAGGCACGACAGGAGGGTTATGACAGAATTAATTGATCGCGCTTATTTTCAGGAATTGGCTCACCAGCCCCCTGAAGATGTTTGCCACCGGGCACTGTGCAGATATGATGAGGCAGAAAGAGAGTATATATTACCGGCATGGGGTGATGATTTCACTATTGATCCTCACGGAAGGCAAATTGGTTGTGTCAAGAATAACGAGCGGGATTATCACGAGTACTTTCATCTTTTCATTATCTATTATCTCTTGAGGGCAAAAGAAATCGAAGCAAGGAATGAATGGATATCTGAGAAGGACATGGACGGCGGGCCCACTTTTTTTCGTGGGCCCCATGAAATTCCCACAAATCTCATCACCAGGCGATATGAGAATGATATTGAAAAGTTCCGAAAAAGATGTGAACAGATTCATGGGTCAGCTCTTGACATGGCGGATGCGGCATACCGTTTCACCATGGCTCCGCGCATTCCAATAGCGGTCTTATACTGGAGAGGTGATGATGAATTCCCGGCCGAAGCCAGAATTCTTTATGACAGGACCATTACCGAACATCTCACGTTGGATATTGTTTTCGCTCTTGCTGTCGCAATTTGCACAAGAATAGGAACTCGATTGGCAGAAGACATGATTTGATGTGTAAGGAGGAAGATGATGAGCGTGGAAAGCGTAAAGGCCTATTTTCGCGACAATGATCTGCCGTATGAAGTGATGGAGTTTGAGGCCTCGACCGAAACAGTAGAGCGGGCCGCAGAAGCGCTGGGGGTCGAACCCGCCTTGATTGCCAAGAGCCTTGCTTTCAAAGTAAAGGATCGGGCCATTCTGGTGGTGACAAAGGGAGACGCCAGGATTGACAACCAGAAATTCAAGAAACAATTCCAGGCAAAGGCCAAGATGATGTCTCCCGATGAAGTCCTGGAAGTCACCGGGCACCCGGTAGGCGGGGTGTGCCCCTTCGGGCTCAAAGAGCCGATGGAGATCTATTTGGACGAGAGTCTCAAGTCCTTTGAGCGGGTGTATCCCGCTGCGGGATCCCGCAATTCCTGTATCGAAATAGGCCCTCAAGAACTTGCCCGACTCACCAATGCGCCCTGGGTTGATGTTTGCAAGTAGGCCGCGGAATATCCCGGGAGAAACCCTATCAGCGAAAGAACGGATTCGTGGCCTTTTCCGTGGCGATGGTGGTGGGCGGGCCATGTCCCGGATAGACTCGCAGTTCGTCATCGAGGGTGAACAGCTTGGATTTTACACCCTGGATTAGCTGCCGGTAGTCCCCGCCGGGAAAATCGGTCCTACCAATGGAGCCGGCAAAAAGGGTGTCACCCGTAAATATTGCTCCGGGAGCCAGATAGCAGACACCCCCGGGAGAGTGCCCTGGGGTATGGATGACTTTAATGGAATAGGTGCCAAGCCGGACGGTATCCCCTTCATTCACTTGACCGTCCGAAGAAAAACCGAGCCCTGCGCTGTCCAGGGGATGGATATACACGGCAGCACCGGTGATCCTTTTCAGTTCAGCGGCACCGCCCACGTGATCAATATGACCGTGGGTAATAAGGATTGAACGGATTTTGAGGCCTGTCTCTGTTATCACCTTCACGATGCGAAAAACCTCGTCACCCGGATCTATGACAAGGCCTTCCATGGTTTCTTTACAGCCTAAAATGTAGCAATTGGCCTGGTACGGCCCCACGACTATTTTTCTGAGCATTGAAGATCGGCCTCCTTATACTGGTTAGCCCGTGAGAAATGCGGGTTAGTAAAAGGTAAGCCCTGGAGTTCGACTGTCAACCCCGTGACAAAGGATGGCTGACCCGAAGATCCGTGAGTAATCCTCGTCAGCGCCGGAGCTGTTCTTTGTCTATCATGATCCGTGAGGGCTGTGTGGATGTGGTCGTAAATTGTGCCGGCTACGGACTGGCCGGCGCGGCAGAGGATACCAGCGTTGATGAAGCTCGTGCCCTGATGGAGACCAATTTCTTTGGTGTCTTTCGGGTGTGCAGGGCCGTCCTTCCCGTCATGCGTTTTCAGAGTGAAGGATATATCGTCAACATAAGCTCCATCGGGGGGTTGATCGGGATCCCGTTTCAGTCTCTCTACAGCGCTAGCAAGTTTGCGGTTGAGGGTTTCACTGAGGCACTGCGGGCTGAGGTGCAGCGGTTCGGAATTCGGGTTGTGATGATCGAACCCGGAGATTTCCATACCGGCTTCACCGAGCATCGTCACAAAGCATTCGAAGCGGATGAGAACTCGGCTTACAAGGACCGGTTTGAAAAAGCCCTGGGAGTAATGGAAGCGGACGAGATGAAAGGGCCTTCACCTGAAAAAATCGGGCATCTCCTGGAAAAGATCATCACCACGAGATCTCCTCGATTGCGTTACAGGGTAGGGCCAGTGTCTGAAAAAGCAACAGTGGAATTGAAAAAGATAATGCCTTCCAAGCTTTTCGAGAGGGCGATCATGTGGTATTATCAAATTATTTGAGGAGCTTTTTAATAGGTCCAGTAACACAAACCATCTTTATGGGGGAAAAGCAATGGAATATGAATACGCGTTTGAAATGGCTGCTTCAAGCATCCGATTCGGTTCCGGTGCGACCCGGGAAGTGGGAATGGATCTTTCGGAGCGGGGCGTAAAGCGGGTGATGGTTGTCACAGACCCTGTTCTGAAGGATCTGGCGCCGGTTCAAACGGTTCTGGAATCCCTTTCAGGAGAAAAAGTCGAATATGCCTTATTTGACAGGGTGAGAATAGAGCCGACTGATTCTTCTTTCCAGGAGGCGGTCGCATTTGCCGAGGAAGGAAACTTTGATGGGTTTGTCGCCGTGGGTGGTGGATCCAGCATTGATACAGCAAAGGTGGCAAACCTCTATTCCACCTATCCAGCGGATTTCCTGGACTATGTGAACCCGCCCATTGGAAAAGGGATTCCGATTCCAGGAGAACTCAAGCCCCTGTATGCCATTCCCACGACCGCGGGAACTGGAAGCGAAACCACGGGAGTGGCGATTTTTGACCTGGAAGAGATGCATGCAAAGACCGGTATTGCCGACAGGCGGCTCAAACCAACACTGGGAATTGTGGATCCGGAGAACACACGTACCCTGCCTCCCATGGCTGCCGCCTGCACGGGCCTGGATGTTTTTACCCATGCCATAGAATCGTATACCACTCTCCCCTACAACAAAAGAGCGCGACCTGAACGCCCGATTCTTCGTCCCGCATATCAGGGGTGCAATCCCATCAGTGATATATGGGCCCATGAGACCATGCGTATGATCGGAAAATACTTCATCCGGGCCGTTGAGGACCCCGAAGACAGTGAGGCGCGGGGTATGATGCTGCTTGCAGCTTGTTTCGCAGGACTGGGCTTTGGAAACGCCGGACTTACGCTTCCCCACGGGATGTCATATCCCGTCTCGGGGATGGTCAAAAGCTACCATCCTGAAGGATATCCGGGCGACCATCCCATCATTCCCCACGGGATGGCGGTGGTCCTCAACGCACCCGCTGCCTTTCGCTTCACAGCCGGCGGGTGCCCTGAAAGACATCTTCGGGCAGCCGAGGCTATCGGGGCCGATATTTCAGGGGCAGGCCTTGAGGACGCCGGCGAAATCCTGGCGAGCAAGATTATCGAAATAATGAAACGGGTCAAAATTCCCAACGGTTTGAGCGGAGTCGGTTACACGCGTGCCGATATCCCCAGGCTGGTGGAGGGGACGCTTCCGCAGCACCGAGTGACCAAGCTGTCACCCCGGCCGGTTGATAGTGAGGCATTGACGGCCATCTTCGAAGACGCCATGGTGTACTGGTAACAGCTATGTTCGAAAGGCCAGAGGATCAAGGATGCCGTACGGGGTAAAACTGCTCTTGATGCTGATCAGGATTGCCAGGATCACTGTGATGGCGGTTCCCGTGAAAATGGCAATCATGATCGCTATCTGGTACTTGATGGCGGTCATGGGGTCAGCACCCCCGAGGATCACTCCAGTCATCATCCCGGGCAGGGCTACCAGCCCAATGGTGGCCATGGTGGCCACGGTGGGAAGGAGGGCCGCCTGGCAGGCATGACGCAGGTAGGGCCGAGTGGCTTCATGCAGGCGTGCTCCCTGGGAAAGGGCGTGGAAGAAAACGTTTTCCTGTTTTTTCAAGGACTCATAAAAACTCCTTATTCCGATAATATCCGCCCGCAGACAATTGCCCAGTATCATCCCGCCAATGGGGATTACATACTGGGCATCCATGAGATTTGGCCTTTTGAGCAATGGACCGACAAAAGCAAGCAAGGGAATCGCTGTACCCCCGACCAGGGCAACTAAGAGGGGAAAAATAAACCTTCGGAGCTTTAAACCGCATCCCTTGACAATGGAGAGATCGGCCACCACCACCATGACTGCCAGCCACAGGGTGTTGATCCAGGGATTGTTCAGCTTGAAGACGATTTGGAGATAAAATCCGACAAAGAGCAACTGAAGAGTCATCCTTGCCACGGCGGAAAGCGTTTTTCCGATGATGGGGATTCGAAGCCAGATCATCATCCCGAAGGGAATGATGAACAATGCATAATAGCCGGTCAGAGACCAGAGACTGATGTTTTCAGTGTGCACGGGTTTCCCCTTTCCCGGAGAGTTCAATGACCCGGTCAGCCAGTCCTAGAAATGCGTGGTCATGGGATACCGCCAAAATGGAGGCATCCGGAATCCCGAAAAGAAATTCCAACACCCTTTTCCCGTTTCTGCTATCCAGGGCGGATGTGGGCTCATCCAGAAGAAATATCTTTCTTTGAAGGAGGAGTGCGGTAATCAGGGCCGCACGCTGCTTTTCACCACCAGACAGGGTGCTCACCTCCTTTTGGAGGAGTTCGGGGGAAAGGGAGAAGCGTTCCATCAACTGGGGCAGCCGGTCAAAATTCTTCTTGAGGCCTGCATTTGCCCTGAAGGAAAATGGGGCCTTGAACCAGTCTTCAAGGACCCCTTGACCCAGTTCAGGTTCCTGAGGAACATAGGCCAGGAGGGTTCGGAGGGTCCATACAGATTCAGGCGTCAATCGTTGTCCCTCAACGAAAATTTCGCCCTCGTTGGGGATCACAAAACCCAGGAGGCATCGCAGGAGAGTTGACTTGCCAAGACCGGAGTCTCCGGTGACGACCACTTTTTCTCCCGCGGAGAGCTTCATGGAGAAGTGGTTGAGCACGACTTTCCCCTGAAATCGAACCAGGATATTGTTTATCTCGATTGCTGGGACCGTGCCTATCGTTTCAGTCATTGGATTCATCCCTGATTTCGTTCCACAATTCTTCAACCCGTTCCTGGAGAAACAGAAGGACCTTTTGGCCCCGGTCTGTCAGGTAATAGCTTTTCCGGGCGCGGAGACCGCCTCCTGGAGCCACTTCAGAGCGGAGCCACGCGTGGGCCTCCATCCTGTTCAGCAATGGATACAAGGTCCCGGGGCTTATGTTGTACCCATGTCGCTGCAGTTCCTGGATCATCCACTGGCCCACAACCGGCCCTTCGCTCGCATGATGGAGTATGTGCACCTTCCAGAAACCGAGGAGTATTTCGCGGGTTATTTTTTTTATTTCATCCTGCATATCGATAAGCGTAGTCGATAACCGATATGACGTCAAGAAAATTATATGAGCCGGCTCATGCATCTGAAGGTACTTGTTGTAATAGTTCAATTTCTTTCAGAAGAGGGAGATGGGCAGAGGAGGCGAGGGTTGACGGTTTTCCTCTTTTCAACTACATATTGGATAAAAGAACAGGTGTTGACGAAAACCTGGAACCTTGGACGGGGGAGGGAGAAAAGCTATGGAAAAGTGGGCACAGCTTAGTGAAAAGATAAGAACGTACATAAATCCCCAGACATTTGCCGTTTCCGTGAGCTTTCTGGGGAGCGACGATCAGGTTCCTGACCGCGCAAAAAGGCCTTTGAGAGATCTTGGTGAAGTCATGGCACCATGTCAGGGCGCCGGTATGGCCCGCCGGTATGGTTGGACTGTGGCCTTCGGCCCCGAGGATGTGGGGTGTGCCATAGCGGCGCACACCTACGGATGGGAGAGGCTTACCGAGGAGAGGGGCGCTATTGATTTTCTTCTCCGGATGAATTATGCGGCGGATGAGAAAGCAGCCCTCGGAGTTTTGAAAGGCTTTCGGATACTTGAAATGGATAAGGGTCTCCAGGTAGTGTACGCATCCCTCGAACGTACCAGCATTGAACCCCACGTCGTTGTCATCTACGTCAACCCCGCCCAGATGATGCGATTGATTCATGGGGCCACTTTTCACCAGGGAACACCTGTAACAGGGAGTTTTTCCGGCAGGGCCGCTTCCTGTACGGAAGGCGTACTGGGGGCGTATCTGGACGGCGAGTGCAAGGTCGTTGTCCCGGGAAACGGCGACCGGGTGTGGGCTGGCTGTCAGGATCACGAAATGATCATGGCCATCCCCTCTGGAAAGCTGGCGGATGTGGTAGAGGGCCTTGAAAAGAGCCATCAGAAAGGGGTTCGCTATCCTATCCCGACGTATCTGCGGTATAGACCTGAAGTCGGTTTCTCGATCCCGCTGAGTGATATTTTCAAGCCGCTCCCACGGCAAAAATAAAAGGTGTTGTGCCTGTTGATTTTCAAAACCTAAGGGAAAAGCATGCTTTTTGCAAGAGGAACCTGCTTCGTGACGCCAAGTCCCCGTTGGGATTTCAGGGTCAAGGGGCACAAGCAGAAAGGAAGAGCCATGGCAGGGAAAAAGATCGATGAAAAAACCAGGCGGGAAGTGAGGACCTCCTACAAGAACGGAGTGCCGAAAAAGAAAATTGCGGAGCGGTTTTCCATCAGCGTTACAAGTGTGACACGAATCATCAAGGAGCAGCCTCCCGGCGAAAAAGGGGCGGCTGAGC
>QMLQ01000010.1 GCA_003646815.1 Deltaproteobacteria bacterium
CTGAAACATCAGGATGGCCCGGTCTATGATCGAGCGGTTGGCAACCAGTTTTTCAAGACACGGGGATGAAATGTTGTAGGGGAGATTCCCGATCACCTGTATTTTCCCGTGATACTCATCCACGATCCCGGCCAGGTCGAAACGCAGGATGTCCTCATGAATCAGCGTAATGTTGGAAATCCCGGCCTGGGAAATCTTGCGGCGGAGCGCCTCAACCAGATAAGGATCTTTCTCTACGGCAAAGATGTGAGACACGTTTCGTGCCAGGGGAATGGTCAGGGCGCCTTTCCCGGGCCCGATTTCGAGGACAATTTGCTCAGCTCCAAATCCGGAGCGGTTTACGATGTCATGGATAATATCGGAACGGATCAGGTAGTGCTGCCCCAGTCTTTTTTTCGGGCGTCCCCGGGCGTTGGTCATGCCGTGTTAAAAGGGGGCCTTTCCTCGGCCTCCTTTCTCCGTTTTCTCTGCCGCCTCCATTTCCGCACATACCTGAAAAAATGGAGGAAGAAAAAGTAGGCGGGAGGAGCAAATATCAGGCCCAGGATCAACCCTCCCAGGAGAAAGGCCGCGGCAAAGGCTCCGCCGGCTCCAAGAATTTTGCTCACAATGACAAGCGGTTCCTGCCCGCTCTTCATTGCCTCAATGATCCCGGAGAACAGGGCTTTTCTCTCAGGCAAGCCAAGGATGGTGGCACCCAGTTTGTAGTCATAAAAATAGATGAGATACCAGTTGAACGGGTTGCTGATCCAGGTACCGATGGCTGCTGTGATCTTGCTTCCCTTGAGGAAAAGGGCCAGCATAACCGCCAGGGCAATCTGGAACGGCATGATGGGCATCATTCCGGTGAATACCCCCAGTGCCATACCAAGGGCCAGTTCATCGGGCTCTCCCTTGAGCCGGATGAACCGCAGGTAGTAATATTTTAGCTGCCTGGTAAATTTCACGGCATTCCATCCCTGTTCTGACGTTCCTCTTGAGCAGGCCCGCGGGAAAGGGGACGCAAATCCTGGATGGGAAACTTTGAACGAACGTCCTGGGAGAGGTCCATCCGTTCATTGTTTAAAATCCGGTGATACCCGGCAACCGCGATCATGGCCCCGTTATCGGTGCAATACCGGGCTGAAGGGTAGAAGAGTTGCAGGTTGTTTTGAACGGCTTCACTCGAGAACCTCTCCCGCAAACGCCCATTGCATGCCACGCCGCCTGCAACCACGATGTGCCTCACCCCCGTCTCTTGTACTGCCTTGAGGCACTTTCTCACCAGAACATCCACAACCGCTTCCTGAAAAGATGCCGCAATATCTGCGAGGGTCACGCTCCCTGTATCCTTGTTGCCCTCTTTCCAATCCTTGACATAGAGAGCCACTGATGTCTTCACTCCGCTAAAACTGAAATCAAGAGATTCCGGACCGAGCATGGCACGGGGAAATTTAATGCGATCTTTTTTTCCTTCTCCGGCCTCCCTTTCAATGGCCACACCTCCGGGATAGCCCAGTCCAAGTATCTTGGCAACCTTGTCAAAGGACTCTCCGGCAGCATCATCAAGGGTCTGTCCCATCTGGGTATATCGGCCATAGCCCTCCACAAGGTAAATGCTCGTGTGCCCTCCCGAGATCGTGATTGCAATGAAGGGAAAGGAAGGGAAATCCTTTTCCAGAAAAATGGAGAGGATGTGCCCTTCAAGGTGGTTTATCCCGACGAGCGGCAATCGGTGCGCCAATGCAAGACCTTTTGCATAGTAGAGACCCACAAGAAGTGCACCAACGAGACCTGGCCCGACAGTGACCGCTATCCCGTCCAAGTCCCTGAAAGAAACAGACGCCCGGGATAGGGATTCCTCTACAACCGGTACAATATTCTTCAGGTGTTCACGGGACGCAAGCTCCGGGACAACCCCTCCATAGGGATGATGAAGTTTCACCTGCGAATTCACCACGCTTGAAAGGGGACGGCAACCGTCTTCAACGATCGCCGCCGATGTGTCATCACAGGAGGTATCGATACCTAAGATAAGCATTTCTTATGGTTCACCGTTCACAGTTAGCCTGCTGTTCTCACGGGCCTTCGCAGCGAGGTGGTGGAGAGTCCCATGGGTACAAGGCGCGCGAAGAAAAATGGATGAAGGCGTACTATCAGTACGTCGAATTCATTTTTCAAGCGCAACGCAGTAGCCATAAGGCTCTCCTCCGCCACAGTAGATTGCCCGTGAGAAATGCGGGTTAGGGTCCAGCACCATAGGGGCACACTACTGCGAGGAACAGAAGGAGCGCCGCTCCGTTGCGGTCAGGATTCTTCTCCCTGGTCATCATCGAGGCCAAAAGCGGTATGGATGACACGTACCGCCAGCTCTGTATATTTCTGATCAATAACACACGATATCTTAATTTCAGATGTGCTGATCATCATGATATTGATATTTTCCCGAGCCAGTACTTCAAACATTTTCTGTGCAACACCGGCATGGCTCCGCATACCAACACCAACGATTGATATTTTAGTGATATTCTCGTCCCCCAGGACTTTTTCAGCCTGAATTTCTTCTGCCTGTTGGGTGACCATGGAAAGCGTCTTTCGAAACTCTGACTTTGGAACCGTAAACGTGAGGTCTGTCTTGCCGTCTTCACTGGTGTTCTGGACGATCATGTCCACGATAATGCCTGCTTTGAACAGCGGTTGAAAAATCTTGGCCGCGATGCCAGGCCTGTCCGGGACTTTTTTTATGGTTATCCTGGCCTCATTCTTATCAAACGCTACCCCTGAAACCAGCACCTTTTCCATGTCTTCTGTTTCTGCAACCACCATTGTTCCCCTCTCTTTTGAAAATGTTGACCGCACATGGATGGGCACATTGAACTTCTTGGCAAATTCCACTGAACGGATTTGAAGGACCTTGGCTCCCAGGCTTGCCATCTCCAGCATTTCATCATACGAAATCCGATCCATTTTCCTGGCCTTGGGACAGATGCTGGGGTCTGTCGTATAGACGCCCTTGACGTCGGTCAATATCTCACACACATCAGCGTTCAGGGCTGCTGCCAGAGCCACGGCCGTCGTATCTGAGCCACCTCTCCCGAGGGTGGTAATATTCCCTCTCCTGTCCAGCCCTTGAAATCCGGCAACCGCGACAATTCTCTTTTTGTCCAATTCTTCTTTTATTCGTCTCGTTTCGACATCATGGATCCTCGCCTTCCCAAAAAGCCTGCTCGTATGTATGGCGACCTGGAAACCCAACAGGGAACTGGCCTCATAACCCATTGACTTCACTGCCATGGCAAAGAGAGCAACGGACGCCTGTTCACCGGTGGCAAGAAGGACATCAAGCTCCCTTGGGTCGGGATCATTCGTCATCTCTTGGGCCAACTTGATCAAATGATCAGTCTGGCCGGCCATGGCAGACAACACAACCACCATCTGATTTCCTTCTTTGTACAATTCCACAACCCGTTCGGCAACACTTCGTATTTTTTCTATGCTTCCGACGGACGTCCCCCCATACTTTTGAACGATCAATGCCATACCTTATCCTCGTTTCAACGACTCATTAAGTCTCTCTAGTATTTCAATGACTCGTTTATGTGAGCCGGAAAAATCAATTCGCCTGGAGGCCTCATCAATTATTTCTATGTGTATTGTCACGGTGAGAGGTGGCAGGATATCAGGCCACCGATCGGCCCATTCCATTGCCACTACTCCCTCTTCGTGAAAGCACTCTTCAAGCCCGGCAGCAAGAAAGTCAGACAAATTCTCCAGGCGGTAAACATCCATGTGAAAAAGCGGTATTCGCCCCCGGTATTCATTCACAAGCGCGAATGAAGGACTGGTAATCACCGTTTCGGCAGGGACGTCCAAACCTAGAGCCAATCCCTTTACAAACCAGGTCTTACCTGAGCCGAGCTCACCCTGGAGTGCAACAACGTCTCCACTCTCAAGAATAGATCCCAGGAGTTCTCCGAAACGGATGGTATTCTTTTCCGAGTGGGCAATCAAGGTTACGCTTTTGAAAACGCCCGGGTTGTCAGGTTCACGGTTCACGGTCGGCTACTTTCCGATTTTCGCATTTTGCAGCTGCCCAAGAATGTGGGTTACCGGCTTAAGAATGTCAAGCGTTTTGGTTCCTTACCTGGCCCTGTCCTGTGAAATGCGGGTTAGCCCTGAGCGGCTCTACACCGTCTTCACTCAGTGCACAAGGGTCCTGAGGAGGTCTCCTTTTCCGATGATGCCGACAATCCGATCTCCATCCATGACAGGGATCGTATAGGCCTTTTTCTGGGTCATAATCGTCGCGATATCCTCTACAGGAGTCTTCTCATTCACCGTGATGACTTCCCTGACATAAAGATCTTCCACCTTCGTGGCGTTAATTCTCTGGATCTCCTTCTCCATCTTCTTGGGGCTTTCAAGGTAGAAGACCCAGTCAAACAGGGCAACGACCGTGGGGATATGCAGTTTTCGATCTTTCCTGATCAGATCGCTTTCGCAGATGATGCCTATGAGTTTTCCTTCGTCATCCACGACGGGTACGCCATTAATATGATTTTCATAAAGAAGCCTCGCCAGCTCCTTCAGCGTGGTCTCCTTTTTCACGGTGATCACGGCAGTGGTCATGATATCGCTTGCGTTGAACATTCGTTGATCTCCTTTACCGGCTCATGGTGTATTCTTAAAAATGACCAAACTCACGGAATTTGATAAAAGTCACTGTGGAGGGAAGGAGTGGAGAGCGGCCAGGTACCGTTCGCCATATGCCCGATAATCGCCGGGATGACCTGGAGGAGGTCACTCGCCAGCACACCTGTGGATCCTCTCTGCTCCGCCAGCAGGTCTGCCGCAAGGCCATGGATAAACGGGCCTGCAATCGCTGCTTTGGAAGTGGAAAACCCCCTGGCCAAGAATCCTCCGATGAGGCCGGTCAAAACATCTCCCGAGCCCCCGCTTGCGAGGGCGGGGTTGCCTGTTGGGTTTACATACACCGTCCCGTCGGGCATGGCGATAAGCGTCCTTGCCCCCTTGAGCACGAGGGAACATTGATGGGTTTCGACGAACCCGGAAGCAGCGAAAAGCCTGTCTTTCTGAATCGCCGCGGTATCCAGGCCGGAAAGCCTTGACATTTCTCCCGGATGGGGAGTCAGGATGGTACGATCAGCCGCCTCCTTGAGAGTATCCATAGAACCCGCCAGCGCATTCAATCCGTCCGCATCAATCACCATTGGCAGAGGACACTCGGCCACTACCTTTTTCACAAGGCCCACCGTTTCCGGGTGGGTTGACAACCCCGGGCCGATAGCGACAGCACTCTTGCCCCGGAAAAGGGGCTCGATGTTCTCCCATGCGTCTCTCGACAGACTCCCGTCGCCGGTTTCCGGCAACGGCACGGTCATCGCTTCAGTGAGCTTTTCTTCAAGAATACCATTCAGTGTTTCAGGAATACCCAGGGTGACCAGGCCCGCTCCTCCTCTCAGTCCGCCCATGGCCGCGAGGGCCGCAGCGCCTGTTTTCCCGGTGGACCCAGCCAGGACAAGGAGATGGCCGCGATTTCCCTTATGGATATCCGGAGCATCCATGTTGAGAGAATCAGCAAAATCCGAAGGCTCCGTCAGAAAGAAATGACCGGATATTTTTCCAGATACCGATGCCGGAATACCGATATCGATACGCACCAAACGACCCACCAGCCCGGCACCTGGAAAAAGAGCCAGACCAATCTTCGGAAATCCAAAGGTCACTGTCAGGTCGGCCTCCACCGCAGTGCCCATAATCTGTCCCGAGTCGGCATTGAGACCGGAAGGTACATCAATGGACATGACCGGCTTTTTGAATTTGTGAAGATCCTCGATAACAGTGCGGTAAAACCCGCGTACCGGCGCATTCAGACCCGTTCCGAGAATGGCATCTACGATAAACCGCGCGTGCCGGAGGCGATGCCTGAAATTCCGCCACTTTTCACTGTCCGTGATTTCGTGAATATCGAGTTCCATCCTCCGTATGATTTCAAGATTCATAAGGGCATCACCGGAGATACGGTCCAGCCCTGAAAGGACCGCGATGGAAACATTCATACCTGCCTGGCTGAGATACCTGGCCACCACGTATCCGTCGCCGCCGTTATTCCCGCGCCCGCAGAGGACAACCACGCTGTCGTGAAGAGACGGCGTAAAATGCTCCAAAAAAAATCGAGCGGCTCCCCTCCCGGCGTTTTCCATGAGCACGATTCCGGGAATACCCATATCGTCAATGGCCATCCTATCCATCTGCTGCATTTCAGATGCTTTTACCAGTCTCATTCCGCTTCTCCAAGACCACCATCGCTATGGCATACTCTTTTTCATCCGAGAGGCTGAGGTGTATCTTCCCGACACCTCTTTCTTCACAGGCTCTGCCTGATCTCCCGTGTATCTTCAGCCCCGGCTTTCCTTTCGGATCATGAACGACCTCGATATCCCGCCAGATCATACCCTGGGTCATCCCCAGGCCCATTGCCTTGGTAAAGGCCTCTTTCGCTGCAAAGCGGAGGGCAAAGGCCGATGGAGGGAAGGCCCTTTTCAGACAGATGTCCATTTCTTCAGGTGTAAAGACCCGTTTCATGAACCGGTCTCCCCATCTTTCCAAAACCGCGGCCATGCGGGGTATATGGACTAAGTCCACTCCGATACCATATATCATGGGAGTTAGTGCCCCTAAAAATCCTTTACCAGTTCCAGCATCTCCCTGACTGCCCTTTCAAAACCCACAAGAACAGCGCGTGCAACAATGCTGTGGCCGATACTGTATTCCTCTATCTGGGGCAATACCCTAAAGCGTTTCACATTGACGTAATTCAGACCGTGTCCGGCACTGATGCGGAGGCCGTTTTCCTGGGCCGATGCCACCCCCTGCCTGATCCGTTCAAAAAGCCTGTTTTCCTCTGCCTCATTTCTGGCGTCTGAATAGTGTCCCGTGTGGATCTCCACGATATCACCGCCGCACTCATGGGCCGCCCGTATCTGATCCGGATCAGCATCCACGAAGAAACTCACCAGAATTCCCTCAGGCCTGAGGCGGTCAACCGTTCTTTTGTAATGATCCTTTTTCGAGGCCACGTCCAGGCCCCCTTCCGTGGTGAGTTCTTCCCTCTTTTCCGGCACAAGGGTGACCAGGTCGGGATGGGTCTTGAGGGCAATTTCGATCATTTCCTCAACGGCTGCCATTTCCAGATTCAATTTAGTCTTCACGGTCTGTCGCAGGAGCGCGAGATCCCTGTCCTGTATATGCCTCCTGTCTTCCCGTAAATGGCAGATGATTCCCTCAGCACCTGCCAGTTCCGCAAGGCCGGCGGCCAACACCGGATCGGGTTCCTCGATTCCCCTTGCCTGGCGCACTGTTGCCACATGATCAACATTCACCGCTAATCGAGCCATTCAACTCCCTCCTCAAACAACTTATTTTGTTGACAGGATATACAAGATTAACACGATTTTTCGATCCTGTTATCCTGTCACAAGTTCTGTACCAGGTTTTTCAGGCGCAGTTCCTCCTGTTCCATTTCCCTGGCCTCGCCTTCGGAACGCTCATGATCAAATCCGAGCAGGTGGAGGATCCCGTGGATAAGGAGGCGCCGTACGGTTTCGTCGAAGGATTCCCCCGACTCTACGGATTCCCTGGCCGCAGTGTCCAGGGAAATAACCACGTCTCCAAGCATGGGGGAAACGGTTGTTTCATCGTGCGGGTCTTCCATGGGAAAGGCCAGGACGTTGGTGGGGCCCATCCTCCCCAGGTACTGCTTGTTCAATGCAGCTATATGTTCATCATCGGTAAAAAGGACACTCAGCTCCCGATCATGACAACCCAAGTCTTCTAAGATTTTCTCCAGTGCTTTCTCGATCTTCCGCCGCTCTATCCTTGGTGTCTCCGTTTGAAAGCTGATTTGAATTTCCATTCCCATGCCTTTTCGCGGTAGCATCCTTGCTCACCGGCTCAGGATAGTCCACCCGGTGGTGAAACATACCACTGAGGGTTTTGTTGAAACTCTTGGCTATCTCGTTGAGGTCTTTCAAAGTGAGTTCACACTCATTCAGTTGGCCGTCGGAAAAAACCCTGTTAATAATCTTCTGAACCATCCCCTGCACACGGGATATGGTGGGATCAACCAGGGTCTTGGATGCCGCTTCAACCACATCGGCAAGCATGACAAGACCTGCCTCCTTTGTCTGGGGTTTCGGTCCCGGATAGCGGAAGTCTTCTTCCTTCACCTGGGATGTCTTGGTTCCTTTTTTCTCCGCCTGTTCCCTGGCCTTCTGGTAAAAGTACTGGATAAGGCTCGTGCCATGGTGTTGCTGTATGATGTCAATAATCTCTCTGCCAAGGCGGTGTTCCCGAGCCAGTTCTATGCCGTCCTTCACGTGGGAGATAAGGATGAGGCTGCTCATGGAAGGGGCGAGTTTTTCGTGCTTATTCCCGCGATTTCCCTGGTTTTCGACAAAATAGAGGGGCTTTTTCATCTTTCCGATATCATGATAATAGGCGGCCACTTTCGCCAGGAGGGGATTGGCGTTTATTGCTTCCGCGGACGCTTCAACAAGATTGCTGACGATCACGCTGTGATGATAGGTCCCGGGGGCCCGTACCATGAGTTCTTTCAAAAGAGGTTGGTCAAGGCTTGCCAGCTCAAGGAGCTTGATGTCTGTGGTAAAGCCAAAGGCCATCTCCACAAGGGGCAGGATACCGGTTGCAATGACCCCTACCAGGACTCCGCCGAGGGATGCCGAAAGGCAGGCAATACCCAGTTCCACGCTGTAGAGACTCCCATGAAGCGCTTCCACGGCAATGGCGAGTGCCATGTTTGCAAGTCCCACGTTGAGACCTGCCTTAATGACTGTTCCCCGATCACGGCAGTTCCGTACCCCGTGAGCGGCAATAAGACTGCCCATGAAATAGTAGACAAAGAAATCGACACCGCCACGGATAATCAGCGTCGTTAAAACAGCCAATATGACGGAGAAGGTGACGGCCACTCTGAAACCCTGAAAGATGGAAATCAACATGGCGCCGGTAGCCACGGGAATAGCAAAAAATAATGCCCGGGGAGCAAGGAAACCGAATCCGCGTGCGATTTCTTCAGCCACCAGTTGCGATGCAATTGCTACCAGGAAGATGACCATGACCGTCAGAGCGCAAAACATGGTGTCCCGCACATCGCTCCTGGAGGTGCCATCTGACATGAGACCCATGATATAGGTAGCAGAAAGCATAAACGCTACGAGCAGGGCCATGGCTGGTGCCCGCCCGACCGTCGCTTTCCAGCCGGAGCTCTTGTATTCCTCATCCAGCTTCACCAGGTGTTCGGGGTTGATTATCTCCCCTTCCCTCACCAGCATTTCGCCCTTCTTGACCTTGAAATAAACGGGTTTCACGGATTTTCTGGCAGCATCCTTCCTGAGCTCGGTTTCCCGTTTATTAAAAGTGACATTGGGCTTCACCAGGGCAATGGAGAGATCCATTGCTGCCCGGATGAGAGCGGGAGAATCCAAGAATCGTTTCAGTTCCTGCTCCTGACCCCTCAAAAAAGTCCTTGCCCCCTCCAGATCGTAGAATCGGTTCAGATCAAGGACCCTGGCCTCCTTTTCCCGGTGCACGTGCCGGAGGAGAATGCCCTTCCCGCTCTGGGTGAGGAGCATCTTCTTATTGCTCACCACTCCACGATTAAGGACCTTCCGTACTAGAAAAATAATGGCCTTTTCAACCTGGGGAGGAAATCCGTTTTCGGTGAGAGCCTGGTACAGAGAATCACTGGGTGCAATCTCAAGGATGTCAAAAAAACGCTCTTCAAACCCATCGAGTTGGGGCAGCTTGTCCTGGCCCAGGCTTTCTTCCGGGAGAGGTGCTTCCTTTGCCAGGTATTCTCTGCCCTGCTGGAATGCTTCCCTTAGTCGCGCAATCAGGTTATTTTCCGTGGGGTCAAAGTCGTAAACGGATAAGACATTCCGGACAGCCTGTTCGCTCTTTTCCTGGGTGAGGGCCTCGTTTTCTACCAGGAAATCCCGGGTGGCCTTGATATCGCGGTCAGCAACATCACCCAGGACATAGGTGCGAGGTCTCACCAGAATATCCGGGAAGAGGAGGAGCGACACCACGATGCTCAAGCCGATGAGAATGAACCATTTTCTCACCTCGGGACCGAGACCGCGGCGCTGGGACGAAACGATTGCCGCCCCCTTCTGCGCCTTGTTTCTCTTTGAAGAACTGCCTGTTCTCTTGTCTATCATCGGTGAACGCTCAAAAGGCCCACCCATTCCTCTCGCGGTTACCCCCGGGAAGGATGGACTTTTTTCTCCATGTTTTCATACGCCTCAATAATTTCCTGCACAAGAGGATGGCGTATGACATCCTCCTTGGAAAAGGAGACAAATTGAATGCCCTTGATGCCGTCGAGGATATCAATGGCCTCGATCAGCCCGGAAACCTTCCCGTTCGGAAGATCGGTCTGGGTGATATCGCCGGTGATCACCGATTTCGAGCTGAACCCGAGCCTGGTCAAAAACATCTTCATCTGCTCGGATGTGGCATTCTGCGCCTCATCCAGGATCACAAAAGAATCATTCAACGTCCTCCCCCGCATAAATGCAATGGGAGCGACTTCAATAACACCCTGCTGGATAAGCCTCGTGGCGCTCTTGAAGTCCATCATGTCATGCAGGGCATCATACAAGGGCCTGAGGTACGGATTGACTTTTTCATAAAGATCCCCAGGTAGAAATCCCAGGTGTTCACCCGCCTCCACTGCAGGCCTGGCAAGTACCACACGATTAACCTCTTTATGAATGAGCGATGAAATTGCCATGGCCATTGCCAGGTAGGTCTTTCCGGTACCGGCCGGTCCAATCCCAAACACAATATCAAACTTTCTTATGCTGTCAATATACATCTTCTGGTTGATTGTCTTGGGAGTGATGACCTTCTTCGTAGAAGAAATATAAACTTCATCCTTGAAAATGGCTTTCAAGTTGGCGCCCGGATCTCCGCTGAGAATCCTGATAGCATAGTCAACATCATTTGGATAGATGGGACTCTGAGCCTTGAGAAGATCGTAGAGCTGCACGAGGACCCGTTTCGCAAGATCGACTTGCCAGTCCCCTCCCTGGATAGTCAGCATATTGCCCCGCACGTGGACTGAAATTTCCAGTTTCTTTTCAAGGACATGCAAGTGGGCATTTTGTTCCCCGCAAAGAGCGCGAACCAATTCATGGTCAGCGAATGATATCTTTTCCAGTTCTTCTTTTTCCACTGGTGGTGTTTTGCCAGTCAAGTGATTACCTCGTCCTGCGGGGGCCCCTTCTCCGCGCCCCAGAAACCGGACGCGCTTATACCCCCGCTCCCGTGGCCTGGAATATGATCTGCCTCTTTCTGGGCCGATTATCAAAATCCAGCAGCACAATCTGCTGCCAGGTCCCGAGCGTCAGCACTCCTTCAACAACGGGAATATGCAATGAAGGGCCAAGAAGCGCAGCTCGGACGTGCGAGTACCCGTTGCCGTCTCCCCATCTTTCATTGTGCTCGTAGTACAAATCTCGGGGCGCTATCCTGTCAATTGCCCCTTTGAGATCATTGATCACCCCGCTCTCGAATTCAATGGTGGTCAAGGCGGCCGTAGAGCCGGGAATAAAGAGAGTTGTGGAACCATTTCGGATTCCCGTTTCGCAAACAGCCTCACTTACCAGCAGGGTGATGTCAATGATATCCGTTTCTGCGGTGGTATGGATAGAAAGGACGCGGTTTTCACATTGCATAGGTGCTCCTCGGTCCATTAATCTGCCTTTATATGTACCACATGGCCCCTTGCCACGCAAGAAAAAGGCCTTTTCTCCATCTTTACCAGATTGTCACAAAAAATGGATCATAATGAAAACCAGCCCTGTCTTGTGAGAGAAAGAAAGACCCAACACATACCCGCTTCTGCTGAAAAATACAAGCGGCTTCTGCCCGGAGAATCATTCTCAAGTTGTCTTCTCAGCAGGAGCAGGGTATAAAGAACAAGAATAAACTTTCGGACTAATGGAGGTGCGAAAATGGTGGCGAAAGGCAAGAAAGTGATTCTTCTCGTGAAGGAACTCTTTGAAACAGGGAAAGTGGTGGGCGCCATATGCCATGCGGGCTGGATGCTAGCCTCGGCTGACATTCTGAAAGGGCGCACAGTGACCTCTTTTTTCGCCATCAAGGATGACCTGATACACGCGGGAGAAAAATGGGTTGATCAGGAGGTGGTGGTGGACGGCAAACTGGTCACCAGCCGGACGCCAAACGACCTTCCTGCCTTCATGCGAGCGATACTTGCAGAGCTATAACGTTTGCAAAGGATTCTCTCCGGAGAGGATTTTTTGGTACATTTCAGGGTCCGTGGCTCCTTCCGTAGAGAAAGCGAGAACGGAGGAGGATTCATCGAGACCCAGTACATCCCTGACAGCGTGATAGTTCCGGTCCTTGAAAAAATCATAGAGCAGTCCCACAGTCACTGCGCCGGATTCGCCGGAGATGACCCGTTGATCACCTGCCAGTGGGTTGCCGAGGACCCGCATCCCTGTCATGGTCACTTCATCGGGACAGGAAATAAATAGATCTGCATAGTCCCGCAGTATACCCCATGCGAGAGGACTCGGCTCACCGCAGGCAAGACCCGCCATGATGGTATTAAGAGCGCCCTTGATGACATGAGGTTTGCCGTTTCCCTTGACCATGGAGGCATAATAACAGGCCGCATTGACGGGTTCCACCACCACGAAAACCGGTCTCTGATGCCCGTATCTTTCTGCAAAAAATGCCTGGCATGCCCCTGAAAAAGACCCCACCCCGCATTGCACAAACACATGTGTCACCATACTACCTTCCATTTGCTCCAGGGCCTCATCACACATGGTCATGTATCCCTGCATTACCCAGAGCGGGATCTTCTCGTACCCTGGTCTTGCCGTGTCCTGAATCAGCAGCCAGTCCCTCTCCGCGGCATGCTTCTCCGCAAGCCTCACTGCATCATCATAGTTGCCGTCTATGATGGAAACCTCGGCGCCAAACTCCTGAATGTTCCGGAGCCGCACGTCAGCCGACCCCTTCGGCATATAGACCACAGCCCTGCACCCAAGCTGTTTGGCCAGCCACGCCACTGCTCGGCCATGATTCCCATCCGTTGCAGTAACACACGTTATCTTGGATATTTGTTCCCTGAAAGCGTCTTGCAGGAAGATGCTGAAGGACAATTCATCAGTGGGCAAACGCAGCCTGCCTGCCAGAGCCCGGGAGAGGGCGAAGGAAGCGCCGAGGGCCTTAAAGGCGCCCAGGCTGAAACGGAAAGATTCATCCTTCACCCGGATGTCCCTGACACCCAGATGCCCGGCAAGGTTCTTGAGCCGTACAAGCGGGGTGGGGCGGTAGCGCGGCATACTCTCATGAAAACGCCTCACTTCAGCCGCGTTACGCGAAGAAAAGGCCCCGGTAAAAACCTTGCGGGTTCCCTGCTTCCTCGCCTCCCTGTTTAGAAACCACTTCACCTCTTTCACAATCATACCCTTCGTCAACGGAAGACAAACCCGATCGTTTGTCACATTCGCTCATCTCTCTCATCAGCCCCGCCGGTCTCCTGTAGCTGATCAGAAGCGCTGAGTTCAATTCTATGGTGACAGATCCGCGGGGTCAATCAAAAACCTGGCATATCTCTACTTATTTTATGCCCGGGCGAAAAGGTACCACGGAGGACTTTCCCATGAGAATGAGATGGAAAAGGGCAGCCGCGTGAATAGAAAGGGTTTGACAGCGTACACGTGCAATGCTAGAAATTTTTCCTTTGATCGAATTATTAATAATATTGATGTATGCGCAACCCAGAGGAACCTATGCTTGAATCAATTGAAAAAAGCCCTCTTCACCCTTTTCTAAATCCCAGATCCATCGCCTTTTACGGCGCTTCCAACAGCTTTTCTGCCATGGGAACGACCCAGTTCAGGAACATCTATGAACTCGGGTTCCAGGGCGATTTATATCCCATTCACCCCAAGCTGGACCAGGTGCAGGGGAAAAAGGCATACAAGAGTGTTTTGGATCTCCCCCAGGTGCCCGAACTTGCCGTAATGGTGCTGCCGACCCGCGTCGTCCCGGAGGCCATGGAGGAATGCGGCCAAAAAGGCATCAGAAATGTCATCATTGTCTCGGGGGGCTTCAAGGAGGTCGGAGGCAAAGGCGCGGATCTTCAGGCCCGGATTGAGGCCATCGCAGAAAAACATCGCATGAGATTCCTGGGCCCCAACTGCATCGGCGTGGTGAATCCATATCATAAACTCAACACCACTTTCTTTCCTTATGACACGTGCCCTGGTTTTATCGGTATGGCATCCCAAAGCGGGAGTTTCGTCACCCAAATGTTCGACTACCTTGCAAAATTCGGGCTTGGTTTCAGCAGCGCAATCAGTGTCGGAAATGAAGCCAACATAGATATTGTCGATTGTCTTGAATATCTTGCCGCCTGCCCGCACACAAAGGTCATCGCTCTTTACATTGAGGCCATCCGGAGAGGCAGGGAGTTCTTGGACAAGGCTCGTTCCATTGCACCGCACAAACCCATCGTGGCGCTTTACGTGGGAGGATCGAAAGCAGGAAGGCGAGCCGGGTTTTCCCATACCGGGGCCATGGCGGGACCCGATCGTCTCTATGATGGGGTGTTCCGGCAGAGCGGGATTATACGTGCCCGCTCCATAGAGGAGCTGTTTGATTTCAGCTGGGCCCTTGGCGCCTGCCCTCCACTGAAGGGCAACCGCGTAGTTATCCAGACGCACTCGGGAGGGCCGGGAGCAGCAGCAGCGGACGCATGCGGCCGAGTGGGGCTTGAATTACCCCCGCTCTCACCCGGCGCAAGGGAAAAACTCGGTCCTTATGTGCCCCACACTGGAAGCATAAACAACCCGGTGGATCTCACCTTTACCAAAAACCCCCTTGACTACTTTCACACCATCCCGAAAGTGCTCCTGGAAGAAGAGGAAATTGACGGGCTCCTGGTCTATTTCCTCGTGCCCACCCAAACCGTGCGCCGTGTCCTTCAAAGCATGGGGATGGATGAAAGCCAGGTGAAAGAACAGAGCCGGAAAATCATCGAACAGCAATCGGTGGCGGTTTCAGCCCTCGCCCGAAAATGCGGGAAACCCCTCATTGGGTTTTCTCTCCGCACCAGGGATGATTTCTTCATTGCCCGCTTGCAGGACAAAGGTATTCCAGTGCTCGGGAGCCCGGAAAGGGGGGCCAGGGCCATGGGAGCATTGGCACAGTACGCGCGCTGCTCCGCCCATTAACCCATTTTTCTCACGGGCTTTCGTAGCAACGTTCCCGTAACCTATTTGTATTTTTTCCCGATGCTCCAGGCGCTGGCCACCGGCTCCCCGAGGCTCCAGTAGGAAGGATCCGGGTGAGACAGTACCAGGGGCCTCATTTTCTTGAAATCCAGCTTCCCATCAGTCAAAAACTGCTCTTCCGTATAAACCCCCTTGATTTTACCTATAAAGACCTCATTCAGACTGATTTCCACCATATCCACAACTTCGCACTCCATACACAAGGGACAGTCTTTGATCATGGGTGCTGTCTTCAGAGCTCCATAGAAAAGATCGAAGACCTCTGATTTGTCGGCCTTCTTTCCTGACACAATCCCGCAGTAATCTGTTGCCGCCACCATCTTTTCCGAGGGAAGGCAAACGCTGAAGGTCCTGTTTTCTTTGATGCCCGGATTCGTGTAATGGCCTTTCCCCAGGGCAATAGCGATCTTCGGCGGCTTGTAGCTGACCATGGTAAACCATGCAAGAGCAAGGAAATTCGCCTTGCCGTGCACGTGCGCCCCCACGAGGGAAACAGGCATTGGATACGCGGGGATTGTTGATCCCAGGTTGATTTTTTCCATTTGTTACCACCTCCGTTTCTTCTATTTCACGCCTTGCCGGATCCAACGCATCAAGGCGGGAAATTCTTCCGTGTCCCATGCAGGTGACAAACGGGCCTCGAGGTATTCCGAAAAGATCTGGTCCATCATGAAAATAAGTTTTTCTTCAAGCAATACCCTCTCGTAAAACAGCGCGTCAGGGTCCTCTCCCTTTTCCCGGAAGACTCTCGGTGTCTTGAGGGAATGAAAATTCATCCACGTGGAATCAAGTTCAAAAACCCATTCATGGTCCCCTGCACGGAGGTGTATTTTGGCCCTGGTAAGCTTTTTCCCCTCTGCCAGGGCAAACCTGGCTTCCCTTATTCTCACATTTTCTCCCGTGCAGACCACTGTTTCCACTCCCCGGTCGCCTTCCGACTGGAGTGTCACTTTTCCTTCAAACCACAGCTCCGCCTCTTCCCCGCCCTGCATCTCGAATGCCTCTTCCATGGTCTCGCTCCTGAACCAGAGCCAGACAAGGAAATCACGCCCCAGGGACTGGGATTCCCGTACCTCGTCTATGACGCTCATGCTCCTGGATCCTCCGCAAAATAGAGAGGTTTGATCTCTTCGGCCAGTGCGCTGTCCTTCCCCCGGTCAATGAGTACCCGCTGTGCCAGGGCATATGGATAGATTGGGAGCAGTTGGAGATGAAAGGTTTTCCGGAAAAATTCGGCAAATTCATCACAGAGCTTGCTGCCGGTGGCCCCGAAGAGCACCGTATTGGTCTGAAGGTTCCAGAGCATGTCATAGACACCCGATTGGGGAATGGCCCTTCTGAGAAGACGCAAGCGCACACTTTCCTTGATTTCCTCCCGCGTGCCCTTGGGAAGATATTCGAGATTTTCCCGTTCTTTCACTTCCTTTTCCGCCTCCCGACAATATTGCAAAAGGGCCTTTTTGGGGATCCTTTTTACATCCACCCGCCAGGAAAGGGCGATAAACGGCTCCTTGAAATACTCCATTGCCCGAAACTCGTTGTCGAACATGTCCAGGATATTGACCCAGCCAGTTGAGCGTTCCTCACCAGGGAGATCATCAAGGGAATGAAAAGCATACCGGATAATTTCTTTTGGGAACTCTTCCACATAATTATCCGGGGGCGATCCATCCACTTCATACCGGCAAAACGATGCTGACCCATATATCAGTCCCATATTTTCCTCTTCTTGAGATGCGTCTTCAGTAACTGCTCAGGGAGATAAACTGCAAGCAGAAGGCTGCGGAAAGGCGAAGAGTAAGCACTTTTACCCTTCCCAAGTCAAGACAAATCGAAAAATTATTTAGCCCTGATCAGGATAATTCCTTTTCCCTCTCTGGCGCCCCAGGCGCCTCCGGAGCTCCCGTTCGAATCCCCGGTCCGTGGGCCGATAAAAAACCCGGTTGCGGACCCTATCCGGGAGATATTCCTGCTCGATCCACGCACCGGGATAGTTATGGGGATAGCGATAGCCCCGTCCGTAGCCCAGTTTCTTCATGAGCGCTGTGGGAGCATTGCGGATATGCAGAGGAACCGGTCGAGGGCCTGTTCGCTCAATTTCCTCCTTCACCGCCTTTTCCGCAAGATAGAGCGCGTTGCTTTTGGGGGCCATTGCCAGGTACACGGCAGCCTCTGAAAGGGCCAGTTGGGCTTCAGGGGGCCCAACTTTTTGCCAGGCATCAAAGGCGGTCAGGGCAACCTGCAGGGCCTGGGGATCCGCGAGGCCCACATCTTCGGAAGCGAACCTGATCATCCTCCTTGCCACAAACAGGGGATCTTCGCCTGCCAGAAGCATCCGGTAAAGCCAGTAAACTGCTGCCTGGGGGTCGCCCCCGCGAAGGCTCTTGTGAAATGCCGAGATGAGGTTGTAGTGCTCTTCCCCGTCCTTGTCATATGGCAGCGCCTTTCTGTCCAAGGCATTTTCAATGACCTGGAGACCCAGCTCCCGTTGTTCAAGTTCTGTCTCCAGCGCATAGGCACATGCCGCCTCCAGGTTGTTGAGGGCGACCCTGGCGTCGCCATGAGAAAGATCAATGAGGTGCTCCAAGGCATCTGCGGTCAATTGGAAACCCCATCTTCCCAGGCCCTTCTCTCTGTCGTTCAGGGCTCTGGTCAAGAGAATTTTCAGATCCTGCTTTTTGAGCGGTTTCAGGACCAGGACGCGTGCCCTCGACAGGAGGGGAGGAATGACTTCGAATGACGGATTCTGGGTTGTGGCGCCCACCAGGAGGATCAGACCGCTTTCCACGTGCGGCAAAAACGCATCCTGCTGGCCTTTGTGAAACCGGTGGATTTCATCCACGAAGAGAATGGTGGGCTGGTGATTGCTCTGGCGGGAGATCTCCGCCCCCTTAATGATTTCCCGGAGATCTTTGACGCCTGAGGTTACGGCGGAAAATGCCCGGAATGGATATCGGGTATATCTCGCGATCATTCTCGCCAGCGTGGTCTTCCCCGACCCCGGTGGGCCCCAGAAAATCACGGGAAAGACACGGCCTGACTCAAGGGCCATGCGAAACGGCGCGTTCGGCCCCAGCAAATGAGGCTGCCCCACCATTTCTTCAATCTTCTCCGGACGCATTCGTTCGGCCAGAGGTGCAATCTCGTCTGTCCTTTCTTCTTTCATGAAGCCTGATCTCCCGCTCGCAGTGCTTCCATAAACACGGAATGGGCCCTTTCCATGTTGAGAGGTTTTGAAAGCAAGAACGGACTCACGCGCTGCTCTCCAGCTTTTGAAGACCGGATTGCGGCAGGATTCTTAATCAGCACGGTGGGAATCTTCGAGGCGGCGCGGTTCGCCTTCTTGAGAATCGCGGCCACATTTTTTCCTTCCGCCTTTTCAGTGTCTATGACCAGCAGCCCATAGCGATTTTTCGAAATCAGTTGAAAGGCTTCGCCGCACGTTGCCGTTGCATCCACCCTACATCCTCTCCCTGAAAACCATCGGCAAAGCAGCTCGCGAAGGATGTCCTGGCGCGAAATGATAAGAACGGGAGTATCTTTCAGACGAATGCGCCTCGCGGTTTCCTGTTTGCGGGAGGGCTTGGCAGGGATCGGCATGTGGACGGTACAGATTGTTCCTCCTCCTTTGTTGGTTCGGAGTTCCATATCACCACCGTTTCTCCTGATAATCGCTCGCGCCAGGCTCAGGCCCAGCCCTCTCCTTTCCTTCCCTTTGCTCGTAAAAAAGGGGTCATAGATCCTGTCCACTGCTTCCGGAGGGATACCCGAGCCGCTGTCCTGTATGTAGAGGTGCGCGAACCCTTCACTTTCCTCTGTGGTGAGGAATACACTCCCTTCGCCCTCCAGGGCCTCAACAGCGTTCTCCACCAATGCCCCAAGCGCATACCTCATTTCTTCGGGTCTCCCCCTCAGGGACGGCAAGGCCCTGAGGTAACTCCCTATCCTGATGGCACCTTTTTTTCCTGAGGGTGATTTCCCCCACTTCCTCTTGGCAGCGAAAATTACTTCCTGTGCCACTTTTCGAAGGTCAAACAAAACCGCCTTTTCCTTAATCCCGCCGTTTTGTCCAAGCCATTGCAATTCCTGGAGCAGGGGCGAGAAGTGATCAACAGTCCCCCGCCGTCCCTCTATTTCCCGGTAGAGGCCGCTTGAGAAACGCTCAACCACCTGCTGCTTTGCCGATTCAATGTGCAACTTTTCCGCCCTTTTTCTTTCATTGAGCCCGATCAAATTGAACAGAAATGCCCGACGTCCGCCAACGAGAATCCTTTTCACCCGCACTTCGCACCAGAGCTGGTCGCCTCGCTTGCTCGTCATGCAGGCCTCATATCGGTCCGGCACGGGTTTGCCCGACACCCTTTTCCTGTAGCGCTCACGGAGCCTGGCCTGAAATTTCGGGTGAACGAAATCCGCAAAGTCATGTCCTTTTACGTCCTCCTCCTCACAACCGAGCGCCTCTCTTGCGGCCGCATTTATGTAGCCTATTTTTCCGTCCTGGATCAGCACAACTCCCCCCGGCAATGCCTCCAGGAGCCGCCATCCCTCCTTGAGGCCCCTTACCGCCTGCCGGTGCTCTTTCTGGAGGTCGTTTATCTTTTCCCGAAGAGTTCTTTTTTCAACACGCAATTTTTCCAGCAACCGTTTCAGTCTTTCTATCCTTTTTTCAGCCACTGACCTCTCCCGTTTCAATGTCCGTTGTTCAGGGATGAACTTCCTCTTCATGCTTGCCGGAGCTCTTGAACGACGCACCCTCTCTGAATCATCTTGATGATCCCAAGCGAATAGCGTATCATATTTTCCATACGCCGTACAACAGGGAAGCTCATGAACACACTGAGAGACCTCTTGGCTTTGTCCCGTGTCCCGGCTTCCTTTTTATTTAAAGGAGTATACATTGACCCAAGACCGTCCTTTTGTCCATCTTCACGTGCACTCAGAATACAGTCTTCTGGACGGAGCAATCCGGCCGAAGCAAATGCTGGAAAAGGCCCGACATCTGGACATGAATGCGGTGGCCATTACAGACCACGGCAATATGTTCGGTGCTGTCCAGTTTTTCGATGAGGCCAGAAAGGCCCACATCAAGCCCATCATCGGATCGGAAGTCTACGTTGCCCCCGGAGACCGCCGCAACAGGGCCCCCTCTACGGATGGGACACCCAATGCCTTTCACCTCGTGCTCCTGGTCATGAATGAAAAGGGATACAGGAATCTGAGCCGCCTGGTAACCCAGGGGTACCTGGAGGGATTTTATTACCATCCCCGGGTTGATATGGAACTCCTGCGGGAATACAACGAAGGCCTTATCGCACTTTCAGCCTGCATCAAGGGAATGGTCCCCTACTTTCTCAATGCGGATCGCGTGGAGCTGGCGCGGAAAAAAGCTGAGGAACTCGCGGCCATTTTCGATCATGACCGCTTTTACCTGGAGGTCCAGGCAAACGGCCTTCCTGAGCAAATCAGGATCAACAAGATGCTCCGGGAGCTCTCGAGCGAACTCTCCCTTCCCCTTGTAGCCACCAATGACTGCCACTACCTAAACCGGAAGGATGCCGAAGCGCACGATGTCCTCCTCTGCATCCAGACAGGAAAGACCCTTGACGACCCGAAGCGTCTCAAATTTTCCACGGATGAATTTTACTTTAAATCCCGTGACGAGATGCTCAGGAACCTCGAGGGGTTTGAAGACGCCCTCGACAACACCGTCCAGATAGCCGACCGATGCACCTATGAAATGGAGTTCGGCCACTACAAGTACCCGGTTTTCCAGGCGGCAGGAAACCGGAGCCTGGACGACATCCTCGTTGAAAACGCCCACAAAGGGCTTGCGGAACGACTCCGTCTGAAAGAGGAGGAAGAGGGGGCCCTTTCGGAAGAAACAGTTGCTGAATACCGGAAAAGACTGGAATTTGAACTTGAAATTATTCAAAAAATGGGCTTTTCAGGGTATTTCCTGATTGTGGCCGACTTCATAGACTATGCACGGCGAAACCAAATACCGGTGGGCCCGGGCCGCGGCTCAGCCGCAGGCTCACTGGTGGCCTATGCCCTCACCATTACCAATATCGATCCCATCAAATACGGTCTCCTCTTTGAAAGATTCCTCAATCCCCAGCGTATCAGCATGCCCGATATTGATATCGATTTCTGCATCAATGGCAGAGATGATGTGATTCGTTACGTTGCAGAAAAATACGGCAGGGAAAACGTCTCTCAGATTATCACCTTCGGTACCATGAAGGCCCGAGCCGTGATTCGTGATGTGGGGAGGAGCCTGAACATTCCCCTGGGGGAAGTGGACCGCATTGCCAAGCTGGTGCCGGAAGGGCCCAAGGTCTCCCTTGCCCGGGCCATTATGGAGGAGCCGCAACTCAGAGGACTTGAGGAAAGTGACGGCCCATCGAAAAAACTGCTTACCGTCTCGCGGGTACTGGAGGGGCTTTCCAGGCATGCCTCAACCCATGCATCCGGGGTAGTGATATCAGACAGACCCCTGGTGGAATATCTGCCCCTTTTCAAGGGCTCCAAAGATGAAATCATGACGCAGTATACCATGGATCGCATTGAGCAGCTCGGCCTTATCAAGTTTGATTTTCTTGGGCTTAAGACCTTGACGGTGATCAAACACACCCTTGATCTCATAAGAGCAGCATCCGGCACGAGCATTGATATCGACAAGATCCCCCTTGATGACCGGGCAACCTACCAGTTGTGCAGCGACGGCAAAACGACCGGTGTCTTTCAGCTTGAGAGCAGCGGGATGAAAGAGCTCATGCGAAGACTTCAGCCTGAGGTGTTCGAGGACCTGATTGCTCTGGTCGCCCTGTATCGCCCGGGTCCGCTCGGCAGCAACATGGTGGACGACTTTGTCAGTGGAAAACACGGGAAAACCAGGATCAGGTATGTTCTTCCCCAGCTGGAACCTATTCTCAAAGAAACCTACGGAGTTATTCTCTACCAGGAGCAGGTCATGCGCATCGCGCAACTCCTGGCCGACTATTCCCTGGCCGAGGCCGATGAACTCCGAAAGGCCATTGGCAAGAAAAAACCGGAGGTCATGGCCAGACATAAAAAACGTTTTATCGACGGGGCGCGCAAGAACGGGGTAAATCCAAAAAAGGCTGAAACCCTCTTTAACCTTATCGAAAAATTCGGAGGGTACGGATTTAACAAGTCCCATTCCGCCGCATACGCCATGATTGCCTACCAGACCGCATATTTAAAGGCACACTTTCCTGTTGAATTCATGGCAGCGCTCCTCACCCAGGACATGGGAAACCAGGACAAAACCATTAAGAACATCGCCGAGTGCAGAAGTATGGGCATAGAGATCCTTCCCCCGGACATCAATGAAAGCCAGGCGGATTTCTCTGTTGTGGACGGGAAGATCCGATTCGGTCTTGCAGCCGTAAAAAATGTGGGATTGAAGGCCGTTGAATTCATCATAGAAGAACGGGGTGAGAACGGCGCCTACGGTGATCTTCTCACGTTTTGCAGGCGGGTGGGTACGGGGAAGGTCAACCGAAGAGTACTGGAGGGCCTGATCCTGTGCGGCGCCTTTGACTTTACCCAGATCCATCGCGCGAAACTTTTTGCCGGCCTTGATAACGTTCTCCGTTCCTGCGGGGCCAATCACGACCCTAACCAAATGAATATATTCGGGTCATTGGGCGAGCAGGGAGGCATGGGGCCGGGACTCCTGGATCTCCCCGATGTGGAGGAATGGCGGGAAAGGGAACGGCTCAAGAAGGAAAAGGAGGCTTTGGGCTTTTATATCACCGGCCATCCCCTTGACGGATTCAGCCGCGAAATTGCACTGGTCACGAGCTGCTCCATTCAAGACCTCTCCGGGCAGAAAGACAAGAGCCGGATCAAAATTGCCGGTGTCGTGGGAGAATTGAAACTGAAAAGGACAAGGAAAGGGGACAAAATGGCGGTTATCCTGGTAGAAGACCTTTCCGGTTCCGTAGAAGTGATTCTTTTTCCTGATCTCTTCGCCCGGTGTTCCGGACTGCTGAAAAATGATGAACCGCTACTCATCTCCGGCACGGTTGAAAAGGGAGACTATGCCATTAAAATTATCGGTCAGGAAATCGTAACCCTGAACACGGTCAGGCAGCAGCTTATCAAGGCCATTGAAGTCAACCTGGATAAGAAAACCGCTTCCAGGGACACCCTTGAAGAGCTGCGGGATCTCACGTTTCGCTTCCCCGGCGAATGCCGCCTGCGCTTTAAGGTTCCACTGGAGTCGGGGGAAAAAATCACCATTGCCGCAAATGAGCGTTTTACCGTCCTTCCGTGCCCGGAATTCATCACAGAATTGGAACAGCTCACCGGTCAACGGGTGACGGAAATAATGGCCTCTTCCGGGGTAAGCCTTCCCGGCACCACGTAGCTCCCCGCCCACATGTTACTCAGGGATTTCCAGGAGGGCTTTCCGGTAGTCTTCCGGGGTATCAAGGTCCAGGTCATCATAGGTGGGAGGGGCATCCACCAGGCAGACCTCATCCGTGAAAGCAGCAAAGAGGGCACGCGCTCCCACATCCCCTTGCAAATCATGCAAGGCCCGGTACCACGCCCTCCCGAGAATGACCGGAAGGGATCGCCTTCCCTTTACAGAAACCGCACCGAGAGTCTTTCCCGAGGCCAGGTACCCGGCAAGAAGATGATTTATGAGATGCGAATTGACATGGGGCATATCAGCCAGCAGAATCATGACGTGTTCCGCATGATCTTCAACCGCCCCAAGGCCGACCCGGATTGAGGTGCTCATCCCCTCTTCATAGTGGATATTTTCCACAATTCGCAGTCTTGCATGGCTGAGCATGGGACTGAGAACACCCCGGAGCACCCCCGCCTGGTATCCCAACACCAGGACCACCTCGTGAAGGTTGGAACCTAGGGCCGCCTCGACAATTCTCTCCAGCACTGTCTTCCCGCCAATCCTGAGAAGCTGCTTGGTTTTCCCCATCCGTGATGAACGCCCTGCAGCCAGAACCAGCCCTGCGATTTTTCCCCTCGGTTGCGTCATCATGTCCCGCCGGTTTATGGAAACAGCCCGGAGATCATTGATCGCCGGGCTGTCAAAAACTGTACCACTTGGTGGATCAGATGAAAAGGAATTTTCCGTTCATCATCCCGTGTACTGCTTTGGCTTGGGAAGCGGGTCAATATCAGCCAAGGCCCGTTCAATTTCATCTTCAGGCAGGGCATGGTCAGCGAGCTTTCCGGCCATATACGCCTCATATGCCGCCATGTCCACCAGCCCGTGACCGCTCCAGTTAAAGAGGATCACCTTTTCCTTCCCTTCTTCCTTCGCTTGTAGTGCCTCTCGGATAACCACCGCAATTGCATGGTCCGTCTCCGGTGCGCTGATGAACCCTTCGGTCCTCGCAAACGTGATGCCTGCCTGGAAAGTCTCGAGCTGCTGCAGGGCCACCGGTCTGATGAGCCCGTCCAGTATCAACTGGCTGATAATGGGGGCCATCCCATGATATCTCAAACCCCCGGCATGGATGGGTTCAGGGACAAAGTTATGCCCGAGGGTGTGCATGGGCAGCAGTGGGGTCATCTGGACCGTGTCACCAAAATCATAGGCAAAGGGTCCCCTGGTCATGGTGGGACAGGATGCCGGCTCCACGGCAATAATATCAATATCCTTCCCGTTGATCTTGTCGCGCACAAAGGGCAGACAGTTGCCGGCAAAATTGCTCCCGCCGCCTGCGCACCCGATAATCACATCCGGATAATCCCCTGCCAGGGCCATCTGTTTCTGGCACTCGAGACCGTTTATGGTCTGGTGGAGCATGACATGATTCAGAACACTCCCCAGAGAATACTTCGTATTTTCATCCATCACCGCTGCCTCAACCGCCTCGCTGATGGCGATCCCCAGGCTTCCCGGTGAATCAGGATGCTCTGCCAGGATGGCCTGCCCAGCCTTGGTTTCGGTACTGGGGCTGGCCACGCAGTTGGCGTCCCAGGTCTGCATCATAAGACGACGGTAAGGTTTCTGATTGTAACTCACCTTGACCATGAAGACCTTGCATTCAAGACCAAACAGGGAACAGCAGAAGGCTAGGGCGCTGCCCCACTGCCCTGCACCGGTCTCGGTGGTAATACGCTTGGTTCCGGAGATCTTGTTGTAGTACGCCTGAGCAATGGCCGTATTGGGCTTGTGGCTTCCGGGGGGGCTTACCCCTTCGTTTTTGAAATAGATTTTCGCGGGTGTATTGAGATATTTCTCAAGATTCTGCGCCCGGTAGAGGGGCGTCGGACGCCAGATCAGGTACTTTTCCAGGACCTCTTGTGGGATGTCTATCTCCCTTTCCTGGCTGACTTCCTGTTCGATCAGCGGCATGGGAAAGATGGGTGCAAGATCCTCAGGCCCAACAGGCTGCCCGGTTCCCGGATGAAGCGGCGGTTCCATGGGGGTGGGCATATCCGGCAAAATATTGTACCATTGACGGGGTAATTCAGATTCCGGCAGCACAAATTTCTTGCTCTCCATAATGCCTCCTTTTCAACAACTTGCGTTTGCATTTTGACCTCCACGCACCTCGCTTGAAGGTCGGCCTTTTCCTGCTTCCCGCGCCAGAAAACGATCGCTGTTTGCCGCGGATCAAGGCTCTCTGGCTCGAGACAGTCCCGCGGGCATACCCGCAGGGTGCCACAGGATCAACCTACGTACCTGCTTATCCCACCTCCTTTCTTTTTTCAGTAGAAGTACACATGCAATCAATTTTTATCGTTTTTGGACAAACTTGGCACACACTGATTGCCAGAAAAAACAAACGTGTCTTCAAGAAATTATGGAAAATTTGCCGGCATGAGAGAAGAGATCGTGCGGTAGCAGTAGAGATGCGAATGCGTGATTTGAGTGCTGTAAGTGCAACGTACCTGAAGCTGGGCTGTGGAAAATCGCCGACCAAGAATAACGCTAGTGCTTTTTCAGTTTCTTGTCAAATACTATTTCCTGAAAAATAAAGGGAGTGGAGAACCGCACCAGGTCCTCCACTCCCTTTTCCCAGGAGGCACGAATGAAGCAGATCGTTACTCTACAGTGATACCACTGGGAGGTGCAGGAGCAGTGGTATCTGGAGGAGTGTACGTTACGGTGAGCGTATAGGTTCCTTCGTTCCCATCATGGTCCCTGGCAGCAACCACAATAATATTCTCACCCGGGGTCAGGTTTATCCCTGAAATGGACCAGTTGGTCGTGCCGCTCGCTGTTCCGCTGCCGCCCGTGGAATTGGTCCAGCGCACCTCAACCACACCCACATTATCAGCGGCTGTCCCATTCAGGTTCAGAGTGCTTTGTGCTGTTTCATACGTGGTACCGGTTGTTGGTGATGTAATGGTCACGCTGGGGGCATGTGTATCAGGAATGATCTTGTAGACTTCCTGGGAAAACGCGCTTTCGTTTCCGGCAGTGTCCACCGCGGTGACCGCGAAATAATAGGTAACACCTTCGTCCAGATTGTTCGCGGTATAGCTGGTTGCTTTCCCCACCGGTGTCGGGGTTCCGTAGGTACGGGAAGCAGTCCCGGTGTACACCCGGTATTCCTGAAGATCCGGTTCTGTATTGGCCTGCCACCTTACCGTGGCGGAACCTCCAAATACCACCGAACCAACCAGGCTCAGGGAAATTGCCAGTGTGACAAGAAATAAATGTTGCTTTTTCATGTTGTCCCTCCAAGATGCGTGTTGTTATCAATCCATTAAGCAACCTCTGTGCCAAGGATTCCGGCCGCCCCCATGTGGTTATTCACAAGGGCAGGAGGAGAATCAACAAATTGGTTTTATTGCACTTTTTCGTTTCTCCGTATTTTTCTAGGCTTTTCTGAAGGGCAACAAAAAGTGCACAAAGCAGCAAACAGAACATATCCTTGTGCTTTATTTCATACAGAGAGTTCGCCCGGGTTTCTCACCGATCTTCGTTACGAGACGGTGGCCAGGCCCGTGAATAAAAGGCCCGCGCAGGAACATGGGCACAGGCGCACAAAAAACAGTGCTGGGTCATCAGTGCTGAGTCCTAAATTTTTCCCTGATCAATGCTGTCCTCTTTTGTACTTTGCACTCAGCACTTTGCAATTCGCACTGAATGACGTGGTGATCATTTTTTACGCGCAACGCAATAGTCAGGGGTCTATCCGCCGTCACAGGAGATTGTTGGTGAAAAATCGGGGATAGAGGCGACCCCCGCCTGCGGGGACGTCTTGTTCAAAAGGGAGGTTTGTGCTAGACATGTTTTCTGTGGGACAGGAAAAAGAATGGACTTTATGACGCTTTATAATGACTGCTCTCTGTGCCCGAGACAGTGCAGGGTGAACCGCCGTATGCGAGGGGGTAAAAGAGGGCCTTGTGGGGAAGATGACAGGGTTCGAGTGGCCTTCATCGGGCCCCATTTCGGAGAGGAACCTCCAATTACGGGGACCAAGGGATCAGGGACTGTCTTCTTCTCCGGCTGCTCCCTCCGCTGTGCCTACTGCCAGAATCGCCAGATCTCCCACGAATCCTTCGGGGAGCTGGCAGATATGGACACCCTGTTATCCCGGGTGGAAGTGATGATCCAATCGACAGGGGTGCACAATATTAATTTTGTTACGCCGGACCACTTTTTTCCGCACGTCTTTACTCTGGTTTCTTCCCTCCGTGAAAACGGGTGCGACCTCCCCATGGTTTACAATCTCTCGGGGTATCAATCCATGGATTCCCTCAAAATGGCGGAACATTATGCCGACATCTATTTGCCTGACTTCAAGTATGGTGACACCACCCTAGCCGCATCCCTATCCCGAGCAGCAGACTACCCCAAAGTGGCCCTTGAGGCCCTTTGCGAAATGGCTCGTCAAAAGGGTTTTCTCGACAGCACGGCCAAAAAAGGCTCCCTCGCAGAAAAGGGGGTTCTGGTCAGGCATCTCATTCTGCCCGGGCACCTCGAAAACAGTATTAATGTCCTGACGAGCCTTTTTGTTGAATTCGGGCCCGATCTTCCCCTCAGTCTTATGACCCAGTACTCCCCAGTGGGCCAATCGCTCCCGGGCCCTCTCAACCGCTCCCTCCGGCCCGAGGAATTCGATTTCGTGTACGCTCATGCCCATGCCTTGGGGTTCCGCAATCTCTTTGTACAGTTTCCCGACCCACCGGACGCGATCACCTCGTCGCAGCCATCCCCTTTTCTCCCCGACTTCCGGAAGGCACAACCATTTGGAAAATCCGGCTTCAAGAAGATGCAATCCTCTGTTGACATAAGGAAAAGGGTTTGTTAAAAAAATCACATTCTTAGCAAAAGGAGGAGTCGACTTACATGGAAGCACTGACACCGTTTTATGAAGTAAATGAAGCCCTGGTCGCCATGGGTGCAGAGAAGTTGAATCTCTGCATGCAATGCGGCATGTGCGCGGGATCATGTCCCTGGCGTATTGTGGACGGACCATTCAACGTTCGCCGCCTCATCAGGATGGCTCAACTCGGCGTAGAAGGGTATGAGTCTGCTGACATCCTCTACGGTTGCACCACGTGCAACAAGTGTGTCCTGCGATGTCCGAGAGGAGTCACCATTATTGATATCGTAAAGGCCATGCGTGCTATGATAGCCGAAACAGGGGCAATCCCCGATGTTCTACGGACTATTACCGGGAGTGTCCACAGCAAGGGAAATCCCTGGTCTGAACCGCCTGAAAAGCGGACTGAATGGATGGAAGGGCTCGATGTCCCCGTCTTTGATGAAAATACAGAGTACTTCCTGTTTGTCTGTTGCACCTCCGCCTATGATGTGAGGAGCCGGAACATCGCAAGGTCCATGGTTAAGGTCCTTAAAGCGGCAGGTGTCTCATTCGGTGTGATCGGGGAAGAAGAAAACTGCTGCGCTGAATCGATGCGCAAGATCGGTGATGAAGAATTGTTCATGAACACGGCGCAAAAAAATATTTCGCTTTACAAGGAGAAAGGCGTAAAAAAAATTATCACCACCTCCCCGCACTGTTTTTATACGTTCACCAATGAATACCCGGAAATGGGTGGGGAATTCGAGGTCATCCACTATACCCAGCTTCTTAAACAACTCCTCGATGCAGGAGATCTGAAGCTTACGGGATCCATCGATAAAAAAATCACGTATCATGATCCCTGCTATTTGGGCAGGCACAGCAAGGTATACGAAGAGCCCCGGGATGTGCTGTCGACCATAACCGGGGGAAATCTCGTGGAAATGAAACGAATCAGGGATGACAGTCTCTGTTGTGGCGGCGGCGGTGGAAGATTGTGGATGGAAACAAAACCCGAATGGCGTTTTTCAGACCTGAGGATCCACGAGGCATGCGACACGGGGGCAACCATCCTCGCCACTGCGTGCCCTTACTGCATCAACATGCTGGAAGACAGCAGAAAGACCACCAACAAGGAAAACGCAATCGAGATTAGGGACATATCCGAGCTTGTGGCCGACCTCGTATAATACCCTCTTTAAGAGCGCCCCCCGCGTGCGGGAGCGCTCTTTCCATTTTTTGGATGGTCTATGAACGTAGCCTACCTGGATTGTTTCTCTGGAATCAGCGGGGACATGTTCCTCGGGGCCTTGGTCGATGCCGGCGTTCCCCTGTCTGAACTGGAGCAGCTCATCCATTCGCTCCAGATCGAAGGGTGCCGTCTCCAAGCGACAAGTGAAGCAAGAAACGGTATTTACGGAACGCGTGTCCTCGTCACAGTCGATCAATCCCGGGAGAAGTCCCGGGGCTTTCGTGAAATCCGCAAGCTTATCTCCCGTTCTGATCTCCCTGAAAAAGTGAAGGAAAAAAGTATCGAGGTCTTTTCCTCCCTCGCAGCGGTGGAGGGGAAAATCCACAACCGCACTCCCGATGCTGTCCATTTTCACGAAGTGGGAGCGGTGGATTCCATTGTGGACATCGTGGGCTGTGTGTACGGACTGTTCCGTCTGGACATCCATGCCGTTTACGCTTCCCGGTTGCCCCTTGGAACCGGCTTTGTACAAACAGCACATGGGAGCATGCCCATCCCCGTGCCGGCAACAATGGCACTCCTGAAAGGAATCCCCGTATCACAAACAGAACTTCCCCATGAGATGGTGACGCCTACGGGCGCTGCCCTGGTGAAGACACTCGCAAGAGCCTTCGGTACGATGCCTCCAATGACCGTGGAAAATGTGGCATACGGCGTCGGGAGCAGGGAACTCCCGGACCGTCCGAACCTACTTCGTTTGCTGGCGGGAAAACAGGGCCGCAAAGGAAAAAGCGAGACGATTGTGGTCCTGGAAACAAACATAGATGACATGAACCCTGAGTGGGCTGGGTATGCCATGGAATGCCTCCTGGAGGCAGGCGCTCTGGATGTGAATTTTTGTCCCATTCACATGAAAAAAAACCGCCCGGGCATCCAGGTGCAGGTCATGGCACGGCCCGAGGCAAGGGAATTGTTGACCGATATCCTGTTTCAGGAGACCGGGACCCTTGGTGTTCGGTTTTTTTACACCCAGCGTCAAGTTGTTGAACGACAGGAGGTGGAGGTACAAAGTCCCTGGGGAAGCATACGAGCAAAGAAGATCATTCAGGCTGACAACACTGAATACCTGGTTCCTGAATACGAATCCTGCAGGGAGGTAGCCCAAACAAAAGGCCTTGCCCTCCGGGAAGTATATTCCTGGGTCTCGGGCCTCAACACGCAATTATGCGAGACGTCACACCCTTCTTCCCTGAAGGAGCGGAC
>QMLQ01000011.1 GCA_003646815.1 Deltaproteobacteria bacterium
CTCTACTGGTATTGAGAATGTAGAAGATTTATTGTCAGATTTGGAATATGCTCTCGGTGTTTTTGTTTAGCCCGCATTTCTCACGGGCCTTCGTGGCAAGGCGGCGTAAAGCCACAGTAGGCTGCCCGTGAAAGATGCGGGTTAACTCATGACACCTGCGTCCATCTCCAAAGGAGGACATTCCGGGATGAAAAGAACGATCCTTCAAATAGTGCTTCTCTGCGTGCTGATCTCCGCGGTCTCAGGGGGATATTTTCTTGTCAGGCATGTGCTTGAACTTCCCTTCAGGGCAACCAATGATGCCTTCCACAAGGAGAACTTTCCTGTGAATCTGGATTTCATGATCCCGGCGGGCGTTTACATCGATGAAAAAATGACCATCAAAGAGGTCTTGAATATCCGTCTAAAGAAAAAGGCGGGAACGTACGAAACGGTTATGAAAAGTCTCGAAGAAGTGATTCCTCAGAAATACCTGTACGTCGGAGACACAATGCTATTTCTCTTCTGGACGTTCCTCTACCTGACCTTCTTGCGGGTCTTCACCTTTGCGGGATATGGCCGGGCCTTACGGGTGAGTCTCCTGCTCGGGGGGTTGACCTATTATTTCATGCCGGACTTTTCTCCGGGGAAGATCGATGACGTTATTTTTGTGTGCCTGGCGCTCCTGATTATGACAATTCGGGCATATCTGGCTTCCAAAAAAAAAAGAACACAGTGATCCCTCACCGCTCTCCGCTCTTCCAGATCTGGTATCTTTTCATATAATCAGCAGCTGTTTTCGCGGGATCAAGATGCAGGCATTTTGCATAACTAACCACAAAGCCCCTGACATAGGTTTCCGGGGGCAGTGATCCAAATTCTTCGTTTTCAATGTATTCCAGGTAATGATTTTTCCCCACCTTGAAATGCTTCCGGGTTTATAGTATCTTCTGTTCATCCACACCATTTGCAATTTATCATTCCCGGAGACAAAGGAGCAAGGAATTTCTTGAGCGTGTCATGTTTCGCGAAGCTGGAAGGCGATGCCGGTACTGACCACTCATGAAGGACAATGAAAGAATTTGATATTTCCCGAATCCCTCTTGAAGGTACCCATCTGGTGGAAGCCAATGCCGGTACCGGGAAAACATATGCCCTTTCCGGCCTCTTCCTGCGGCTGATCCTTGAAAAGGACCTTTCCCCGGCCGAAATAGTCGTGGTGACCTATACCCGTGCTGCAACCCAGGAACTGCGGGAAAGGATCAGGCGAATGATAAGCCACGCCCTCGATTTCATTTCCAGTGACAACCCTGCAGAACCTTTTGTTGAACGTGTCATCAACGGACAAGGGGACCGGGAGCGGTCCCTGGAGGCCCTGACCCGTGCGCTCAGGAATCTGGACGAGGCTGCAATCTTTACGATCCATGGGTTTTGCCAGCGTCTCTTGCAGGAACACGCCTTTGAAAGCGGCTCCCTGTTTGATGTGGAACTGACAACTCGGGAAGAGGAACTTGACCGGGAAATCATAGAAGATTTCTGGCGGACCCACATCTGCACAGAAGAACCGGAATTCGTCTATTACCTCATTTCAAGGAACTGGAGCACGGAATATCTCTTGAGGACCCTGGGGCCAGGTCTGAAGCGGAGTGAAATCAATATTATTCCAGTAATGAAATCGTCACGCCTTCTTACCTTAGGGCGGTACAGAAAAGCACTTCATCTCCTCCAGGAGACTTGGCCCGATGCAAGAGATGAGGTGCGCGCGATGCTCATGGATCCTGGCATTAGCGGCAATGTTTTCGGAGGCACAACACCCAAAGAGGGAAAGCCGTCTCCAAGGGAGCTGAAGATCGGGACCCTTGTGGGGGCGGTGAATCAATTTCTCAATGCTCGCCATCCGAAATTTCCTCCGATCCCGGAGATTGAAAAGCTCACCCCGGGTAAACTGGCCGCCTCCATGAAAAAGGGATATGATCCCCCAGAACATGATGTTTTTGAGTGTTGCGGACGGTTGTGGGAAGAGAAAGATGTCCTGGCAAGGGAGATGGATAATAAACTGATTTTCCTGAAGGGCAGGCTTTTTCACTATATCCGGGAAGAACGGGCGAAACGCAAGACGTCTAAGAATATCCGGACATATCAGGATTTGCTCACGGATTCCCTTTCCGCACTATCAAAAAGCGGAAAAGACAGGTTTATCACTGCCGCCCGTTTCAACTATCGGGCTGCGCTCATTGATGAATTCCAGGACACGGACCCGATCCAGTACCGGATTTTCCACACGCTATTCAGCAGGAGCGAGGTGCCGCTTTTTTTTATCGGAGATCCGAAGCAGGCCATTTACGGATTCAGGGGCGCCGATGTGGCCACCTATATGAAGGCTGCAAAGTCTATTCCCGACACCTGTACGCTGCGAACAAACTGGCGCTCTGATCCGGACCTGGTAGAGGCGGTAAACACACTTTTTTCCGGGATTGAGCGCCCCTTTGTCTACCAGGAGATCGGATACGCGCCTTCCGAGGCTGCCACAGAAAAGACGCGGAGGACGTTGCAAATCGAAGAAAACGGTGGCGCACCCCTCAGGATCTGCCTGCTTCACCACCCCGAGGGCGATGACCCTTCCGTTCCCCTTGCAAAGAAAAGGGCCTGGCCATCCATTTTGCAGTTCGTGGCAGGAGAGGCGGCACGCCTGGTCAACCTGGGGAGGGCCGGAAAGGCACTGCTGGGAGATGAACCATTGTCCGAGCGGGATATGGCGGTTCTCGTGCGAACAAACAGGGAAGCCAGGATGGTGCAGGATGCGCTCAGGCAGGTCGATATCCCCAGCGTTCTCTATAATGCGGGTGATATTTTCGAAACCAGGGAGGCCCGAGAAATGGGCATGATCCTGCAGGCCATTGCGGAACCGAGGCGGGAGGGATTGATAAAAGCAGCTCTGGCAACTGATGTGCTGGGCATGAGCGGGGAGGAGATAGAGACATTTTCTGAACAGGAAGATGCATGGGAGCGGCGTATTTTTGACTTCTGGGAATATCAAGGGATTTGGGAAGAACGAGGTTTTGTCCCCATGTTCCGGCAGTTTCTCAGCAGGGAAAAGGTCCGCCTGCGCCTCCTGGCCTTTCCCGATGGGGAACGAAGGCTTACAAATATTCTGCACCTGGGGGAGACGCTTCATCGCGCTGCGTTGGAGGAAAAACTGGGTCCGAACGGACTTGTAAAATGGCTTTTCCAGAGGATTGAGAATCCTTCTCAGGGTGGTGATGAACAACTCCTGAGGCTCGAAACAGATGAAGAAGCCGTAAGAATTGTCACCATTCACAAGAGCAAGGGCCTTGAATATCCGGTGGTGTTCTGTCCTTCCCTTTGGAACGGGGGCCGGGGCTTGCAAAACGAGGTCATTTACCATGACCCCGACAAGGAAATGCAACTGACCATGGACCTGGGATCCAGGGAGCAGGAAAACCACGCGGCAATGGCCAGGGAAGAGTTGCTGGCTGAGGATCTCCGGCTTCTCTATGTGGCCCTGACCAGGGCTCAACATCGCTGTTATGTGATTTGGGGCAGGATCAAGGATGCAGAGAGTTCCGCCTTGGCCTATGTCCTCCACGGACGTCATTGCGCAGACAGGAAAAGGGCGGTTGAAGCGCCGCCTAAGGGTGTTCAGCCCGGACCCTGGGAGAACATTGAAGATGGCCTTTCCCGCCTTGAAAAAGATGCAGGTGGAACCATTGAAGTTGAGCCCCTGAGGATTTCCACGTGGTCTGTGCCCGCCAAGACCTTCGGTCAAGAGCCCTTTCTCCGGGGACGCTTTTTTGAAACACAAATACCCAGGGATTGGAAAATCTCCAGTTTTTCTTCTCTTTCTTCGGGGCAGAAATTGGATGCCGACGTGCCGGACTACGATGTTTCCCTTTCCCAGGAACCATCGGAAGGTGGGGAGGTAGCCGAAACAGGATCTGAGCCGGCCTTTGGTATTTTCGCCTTTCCAAAAGGGGCCCGTGCGGGAACGTGCCTTCATGATATCCTGGAGCATATTGATTTTACTGAACAAGATGGCGAGGCTGCCAGGGGCCTTGTAACGGAAAAACTTGTTAGTTACGGCTTTGAAGACAAATGGGCGGATACCGTATACGAAATGGTGCAAAAGGTTCTTTCCATGCCGCTTGATCCTGCAGATCCTGGCCTTGAACTCAGGAAGATCGGCGCAAAAGACAGGCTCCATGAACTGGAATTTGTTTTTCCTCTCAAGAGCATCGTTCCAAATGTTTTGAAAAGATTGTTTGCTGCCCACGGCGGCCCGGGGCTTGATGGCGAGGTGCCGGAACAGATTGGGCGCCTTGGTTTTTCTCGGGTCAGAGGATTTCTGAAGGGCTTTATAGATCTGGTATTCCAGTGGAGAGGTAGATTTTACCTGGTGGACTGGAAATCCAATTTTCTGGGTCCCAGGATCGAGGATTATGGAGTGAATTGTCTCAAACGGGCCATGGGAGAGGGGCACTACTATCTCCAGTATCATCTCTATGCACTTGCCCTTGACCGGTATCTCGAGACGCATCTCCCGGGCTACCGCTATGAGGACTCATTTGGCGGGATATTCTATCTGTTCCTCAGGGGAGTGGATCCCGAACGGGGAGGAGATTTCGGAATCTTCCGGGACACGCCGAAAAAGGACCTTATCAACGCTATGGCAGAGGCGTTGATCGGATAATTTTGACAACATTACAGGTCAAACAAGAGAGGCTGCGTCGCAATGCACCCAGAAGATACAGACCTTTTTTCGGAGATGGATCTTCAGTTCGCCCGTTTCATGGCGAAGATCTCCAGCCGTCCTCACGACGCCCTTTCCCTGGCTGCAGCCATGGTGAGCAGGGCAACGGGAAACGGCCACGTGTGTCTTGATCTCAAAGCCGTCGCAGGTCAGCCCCTGGACCTTGAGGGTGATCACGGCAATGGATTCGTCTGCCCGGGGCTTTCTCCCTGGGTGAAAAGCCTCAGGAGCTCAGGTGTGGTGGGCCTGCCGGGTGACGAAATGCCTTTGATTCTTGATGAGAATCATCGGCTCTACCTTTTCCGGTACTGGGAATACGAATTTCTGCTGGCGAAGAGAATAAATGACTTGGTGAAAACCAGCGACAACTACGGCGATGAGGTACTCCTGAAAAAAGGGCTCGGCGGGTTTTTCGATGGAGCGGACAGGCCCGGACCCGACTGGCAGGAAGTGGCCTGTTTTGCCGGGGCAACCAGACGCCTGTGTGTTGTCTCCGGAGGACCAGGGACGGGCAAGAGCACCGTTGTTTCAAGAATACTTGCCCTTATTGCCCTCCAGCAGGTCGAGAATCCCCCGCAAATGGCCCTTGTCGCACCGACGGGCAAGGCCGCGCAGCGGCTCCAGGAAGCCGTTCGAACCGCTGTGGAAGATCCGCGCTTCCCTGAATCGGTTCGAGAAAAAATTCCTTTGGAAGCATCCACCATCCATCGCCTCCTCGGGCCTGTTTCAGGTTCCCCTTTTTTCTGGCATCATGCGGAGAACCCTCTTGTTGTGGACGGAGTGATAGTGGATGAGGCATCCATGGTGGATCTGCCCCTCATGTCAAAGCTTGTTCAGGCGCTTCCTGCCCACGCGAGGCTGATCCTGCTCGGCGACCAGGATCAGCTTGCCTCGGTGGAGGCCGGGGCAATATTGGGCGACATCTGCGACCGGGGTATTCCCCATAGCCACTCCAGGGAGTTTTCCGCACGGTACAGGAAGATCACAGGCAGGAATCTTCCCGGGGGACCGGGCCCCGCTATCCAGGACTCTCTTGTCCGCCTGGAAAAGAATTATCGTTTCGGAGAGGAAAGCGGCATCAAGGGCGTCAGCACGGCCGTAAACCTGGGAAAAGGGCAAGACGCTCTCAACATCCTCAAAAAAAAGTCCGTGGAAGATGTCTTGTGGGTGAGCCTGCCCGATCCTGCTGCACTGCCGGGCGCTTTGAAAAACAGGGTGCTCTCGGGATATCGACCCTATCTGGAGACAGATGATCCTGAAGAAGCCTTTCATGCACTGGAACGCTTTCGGATCATGTGTGCGCTTCGCAAAGGACCGTATGGCGTTGTGTCTCTGAACAATGTTGTGGAGAAAATCCTGCGACAAGAGAACCTGATAAGCCCGGAAGACCGCTGGTATCCGGGAAGGCCCATCCTCGTCACACGGAATGACTACACTCTGGGACTCTTCAACGGTGATGTGGGACTTGTTCTGCCTGATCCGAATACAGGCGAAGAACCCCGTGCCTTTTTCAGAAAACAGGATGGTACGTTCCGGAAGATTCACCCTGCAAGACTGCCGGAGCATGAAACCGTGTTTGCAATGACCGTGCACAAGAGTCAGGGATCGGAATTTGATGAAGTGGTCCTGATTTTGCCGGATCAACCTTCAGCCGTTCTGACCCGCGAACTTATTTACACAGGGCTGACGCGAGCACGGAAGAAAGGGGAGATCTGGGGCCGGGAGGAAGTCTTTTTGGACGGGGTGAGCAGACGCATTGAACGATCATCCGGACTCAGGGAAGCCCTCTGGGGAAAGTAGGCCCGGTTTTTTTTGCGAAGTCATCAATATTTCTCCCCGAATTTGAACCATTTTGTGCTATAGATACACTGACTACCGCGTCGGCATCATAACCTTTCTTTCCACCCCAAAACGATGAAAGGAGGCCCTCCATGTCACGCAAACCCTGGGAAAGCCCAAAATGGCCCGAAAAGGTCCCTCACGAGATTGCGGGATACGAAAAACCGCTTTTTTCTCTCCTCGATGACACTGCCCGTGAATTCCCAAACGCCACCTATACCATCTTCGCGGATGTAGGAAGGACTTATGCCCAGGTCAAAGACACGGTGGACCGGATCGCCAACTTTCTTGCCTCCCGGGGGATTCAAAAAGGCGACCGGGTGGCCATCTTTCTTCCCAACCTACCCCATTACCCGGAGATCTTCTTCGGGATTCTGAAGGCGGGCGGGGTTTGTGTCACCTGCAACCCCCTCTACAAGGCATCCGAGCTTAACTACCAGCTCAAGGATTCCGGCTCCAGGGTTGTGTTCGTCATGGACCATCCTCAATTTTATGCCACTGCCGTCGAAGCGATCCGGGATACGGATGTGGAAACGGTGGTGATCTGCAATGTGAAGTCCTATCTCCCGTGGCTCAAGGGGGCCCTCGGGTCGCTCCTTGGGAAGATCCCCAAAGCCGATCACCATGAACAGGGACACATCCTGTTTGACCAAGCTGTCAAATCCGCACGGCCTGAGCCGCCTGGTTTTGAAGTTGACCCGGTCAAGGATATCGCAAACATTCTTTACACCGGGGGGACCACCGGGGTACCCAAAGGAGCCTGTCTCAGTCACGCTAATCTGGTCTCCAATGTCATGACCGCTCAGGAATGGACCTGGGTGGAACCGGAACCGGGGGAACCCAAGGTGCAGATGGCCCGGGGAGGGGAGCACACCTTCCTCGGCGTGCTTCCGTGGTATCACAGCTTCGGTCTCACCCTGGTCATGCTGTGGAGCTGTTACATCGGGTCGAGGGTAGTCTGTATCCCGGACCCGCGGGCCGGGGACCCACCCTTTACCGAGGTGCTCAAGGCGGTTGAAAAAAATAAGGTCACCATTCTGACAGCCGTGCCCACCATTTACTCCGCCTTTGTGAACCATCCCCTGCTCAGCAGTTTTGATCTTTCTTCCATCACCGGCTGCGGGTCCGGTGCCGCCCCACTGCCGGTGGAAGTGATCAAGCAGTTTGAAGAGAAGACAGGCGCGGTCATATTCGAGGGATACGGTATGACCGAGACGTCGCCTGTTATCACGCTGAACCCTACGAACAGAGAACAGCGGAAGGTGGGGTCTGTGGGTCTTCCGTTCCCCGGTACCGACATCAAGATCGTGGACCTGGACACAGGCATCCAGGAACTGCCGGACGGGGAAGACGGAGAGATCGCTGCGTCCGGCCCGCAGGTCATGCTCGGTTACTGGAACAAACCCGAGGCCAACAAAGAGGTTTTCCGGGAAATCGAGGGGAAAAGATATCTCTTGACCGGAGATATCGGCCATTTTGACGAGGAAGGGTTTCTGGTCATCACGGACCGGAAGAAAGATCTCATCCTGGTGGGCGGATTCAATGCCTACCCGAAGGAGATAGAAGAAGTCCTTTACATGCACCCCAAGGTGGCCCTTGCGGCGGTAGTGGGGGTGCCAGACGAAAAATCCGGTGAAGCGGTAAAGGCTTTTGTCCAGCTCAAACCAGGCCAAGAAGCAACGGAGCAGGAGATCCTCGATTTCTGCAAGGACAAGATGGCCGGGTACAAGCGGCCCAAGGCAATAGAGTTCCGAGATGAGCTCCCCACGTCGGTGGTGGGGAAGGTCCTGCGCAGGGTCCTCAGGGACGAGGAAAGGGAAAAACACCAGAAATGATAAACAGGAAGAAATCGGACTTCCTGTTGTGGCCGCCGCTCCTGAAGGGCACCCTTGTCCGACGATACAAGCGTTTTATTGCAGATGTGCGGCTCCGAAACGGTCATGTGGTAACTGCCCACTGCCCCAATTCCGGGAGTATGGAAGCGTGTTCGGAGCCCGGTCGGCCCGTCTATCTCTCCCGTCATCACGATGATCCAAAACGTCGGCTCAAGTATAGCTTGGAAATCATTGACATGCCCACATCGGCTTCCCCACCTTTTATGAAAAGAGCGAAATGAGGCTATACCATGCTGTTTGACAGACACCAGAGCGTGAAAAGTGTCTTAAGACGCTACCGCCTGGATGAGCGAATCCTCACACTGCTCGTTGCTGCCCTTATCGGTTTCCTCAGTGGTTACGGGGCGGTGCTCTTTCGCCTTATGATAAAAGTGGCACAATATGCCTTTTACCGAAACACCAGCGATATTCTTACTTTTTCTCACACCCTGCCGCCCTACATGATCATCGGCATTCCCTGCCTCGGGGGGTTGCTGGTGGGCATCATCGTAAGTTTCGGGGCCAGCGAAGCAAAAGGGCACGGCGTCCCGGAAGTCATGGAAGCGGTCGCCTTGCGCAGCGGCAGGATCAGAAAACGGGTTGCTGCCGCGAAGATCATGGCCTCCGCCATCTGTATCGGATCCGGCGGCTCAGTGGGAAGGGAAGGCCCTATCGTGCAGATTGGGTCTTCGCTGGCTTCTACTGTCTCCCAGCTCTTCAATGTCTCCCGCATGCAGCAGAAAACCATGGTGGGATGCGGTGCCGCGGCGGGTATTGCGGCGACCTTCAACGCCCCCATTGCAGGCGTCCTGTTCGCTCTGGAAGTTCTTCTCGGCGATTTCGGCATTGCATCCTTTTCCCCGGTTGTCCTTTCTTCCGTGACCGCCACAACGATTTCAAGGCATTATTTCGGGGATTTTCCGGCATTCACCATTCCTACCTATCACCTGGAGACCTTGTGGGAGTTCGCCATCTATCCCTTTCTGGGTCTTTTTGCCGGTCTCATAGCCGTGCTGTTTATTGTGACCCTTTACGGGACGGAGGATCTCTTCGATGCCATTCCGATTCCCCAGTGGCTGAAACCGGCCATAGGAGGGCTCTTGCTCGGGGTCATGCTCATCAAATTTCCGCATGTGTTCGGAGTGGGCTACGGCGCCATCAACGAGGCACTTTTCAACAGGCTTTCAGGGATGTTCCTCATCTCTCTCGTGTTTCTCAAGATCGCGGCCACATCCATCACCCTGGGATCCGGCGGGTCAGGAGGGATTTTTGCGCCTTCCCTTTTTATTGGCGCCATGGCAGGGGGCTTTTTCGGGTGGATCGCCAACATCCTCTTTCCCACTTTAACCGCCTCCCCTGCGGCCTACGCCCTCGTGGGAATGGGAGCAGTGGTAGCGGGGACGACCCATGCACCTATCACCGCCATTATCATTATCTTTGAACTGAGCGGCAATTACAAGATCATCCTCCCCATGATGATTACCTGCATCTTGAGCACAATCCTGGCATCCTCCATCAAGAAAGGGTCCATCTATACCATCAAGCTGCTGCGCAGGGACGTGGATATCTCCGGAGGCATGGAGCAGAATATCCTGCGCTCAATGGAAGTGGGCCGATTCATGACGGAAGACCCGCCAACCGTCCCCGAAGGGATGAACCTCCTGGATCTCATAAGTACCTTCAAGAAGGAGGATGTTTCCTATCTCCACATGGTCGATGACAAGGGCGATTTGACCGGGATCATCTCCTTCAGGGACATCCGGCCTTTGTTCCAGGAACAGGATCTCCACTTCCTGGTGGTGGCAAAGGATGTGGCGACAAGCGAACTCAAGACCGTCAGGGCCAATGACAGTATCTTGAAGGCACTGAAAACAATGAGCGACCTGGGGATCTCCCAGCTCCCCGTGGTTGGTGGGGAAGACGGGAAAAAGGTGATTGGCACCCTCAGGGACAAGGACGTCATCGCCGCCTATGACAAGGCCATCATCCGCAAAGAAATCGAAACCGGGTAGGTCTCGGGCCATTTCATCCCTTTTCACCCGCAGAGGCGGAGTTCACGGCCCGTGAGCCGCAGTTGGTGATTGTCGGTTACTTCAGCGAACTGACACACTACCTTTTTCATGCCCTTGGCGGTGAGCTTCCACCAGGCGTCCATCACATCAAAAGACGTGGAAGACCCGACCACGGTTTCCACCCTGTCCGCGTCGATTTGCAGCTTGCCCGCCGCTTCGATGACGTCAAACTCAGCCTCATTCGCGCTCGCGCCCGACACATACACAATAACCCCTGTTTTCATCTCTTATTCCTCCCTTTCTTGTACTCTCTTTTCCCATGTACAAAAAAAATCCCCGGACCGAAAAATCGATCCGGGGACAGCCCTTTTTTATCCGCTAGATCTCTCTGGCACTATCCCTGTCCGCGAGGAATATGCCGCACGTTCAGGCAGGTCTTCTGACTTCCCTCCCCTTTCAGCGACCTTCCCGCCGGGCAGTCAATGAGAGTTGAGTGCCTGACAGTGGTATGCAAAGTCTGAAAGAGTTCTTTTTGCCGAATCCAGCGGCAAAAAGAAGGGTTACAGCGGCGGGCCCGTCCCCGACTCTCACGGGGTTCCCTGTTCGGCTCGTTTGGGAGCACCTGAACGATACCCTGATTGTTTACTGGAGGAGCGGGAAAGAGTCAAGGCAAAAATCGAGCTGTTGACATATGGCTATGGATGGTGTTTTGTAGTGCCATGAAATTCATCGCTGATCTCCACATCCATTCCCGCTATTCAAGGGCTACTTCAAAGGCCCTTGATCCTGAGCTTCTCTTTTTCTGGGGGCGCAAAAAAGGGATCTCCGTGGTCGGCACCGGTGATTTTACCCATCCCGCATGGGTAAAGGAACTGGGGGAGAAACTGGTGGAGGCGGAGGAAGGGCTCTTCCGTCTTAATGGTGAGCTCGAAAAGAAGGCGGAGGCGGCTCTGCCGAAGCGTTGTGCGGGCACAACCCGTTTTCTGCTCACCGGGGAAATCAGCTGTATATACAAGAAGAACGGTAGGACCAGGAAGGTGCACCACCTGATTCTCATGCCTGACATGGCCTCGGTGGAGCGTTTCCAGAAACGGTTGGACAAGATAGGCAACATCACTTCCGACGGACGGCCCATCCTGGGGCTGGACTCCCATGACCTCCTCGAAGAGACGCTGGAGGCAAGCGACCGGGCTTTTTTTATCCCGGCCCATGTGTGGACTCCCTGGTTTTCCCTGTTCGGGTCCAAATCAGGGTTCGATGCCATCGAGGAGTGCTTCGAAGACCTGACCCCCCACATCCACTGCCTGGAAACGGGCCTGTCTTCAGATCCTGGCATGAACAGGCTCATCTCGGCCCTGGACAAGTATCTGCTGGTCTCGAATTCTGATGCCCACTCCGCTTCAAAACTGGGACGCGAGGCAAATCTCTTTGATACCACCCTGGATTACCCCCATATGGTAAAGGCCATGACGGAAGGGAACGGGTTCCTGGGCACAGTCGAATTTTACCCCGAGGAGGGAAAATATCACCTGGACGGGCACCGCAAATGCCAGGTCAGGTGCAATCCCAGGGAAACCAGGGAGCACGGAGGAATTTGCCCGGTCTGCGGCAAACCAATGACCGTGGGTGTCCTCAACCGGATATATGACCTGGCGGACCGGGAATCTCCTGTCATCACCAAAGATGTCCACAGCCTGATCCCCCTGACGGAGATCCTCTCCGAGCTGCTTGACTGCGGCCCTGCCACCAAGAAGGTCATGAGCCGGTACGAAGTGCTGCTCCAGGACCTTGGCCCTGAACTGCATATCCTGATGGAAACGCCCATTGCAGAGATTGAAAAGAATGGAGGAGGATTGCTTGCCGAGGCCGTCAGGAGGATGCGGGAAGGAAAGGTGATACGGGAGGCCGGGTACGACGGGGAATACGGCCGTATTCATCTTTTTTCTCCATCTGAAAAAGACGCCTTCGCAGGTCAGCTGGCCTTTTTCCTTTCCCCTGAACAACCGAAAAAAAGAGAACAGACTCGAAAGATCATCAATAAGAAGAAAAAGACCACAAAGCAGGGCCGTTCTGCGCCTGAAACGCCGACTCCCGAATCTGATCCAATCCTCGGTCCCCTGAATAACGCCCAGCGGGAAGCCGTTGTTCACACCGGTGGACACCTTCTTGTGGTGGCAGGACCGGGCACGGGCAAGACCCTCACCCTGACGCATCGGATGGCCTACCTGATCCGCTCAGGCCTGGCCACGTCGGAACAGATCCTGGGCCTCACCTTTACCCGGAAGGCCGCGCGGGAAATGGAGGAAAGGATCGCTTTCCTCCTGCAGGGAAGCCCGGTATTGATTCCCCGCATTACTACTTTCCACGGTTTCTGCAGAGAGGTGCTCAGAGAGGAAGGCTCCAGGATCGGCCTTCCCCCCGACTTTTCCATATGCTCGGAAGCGGACAGGGAGGCTCTTGCCGAGGAGATCGTTTCGGAAGCAAACGAGCGGAGAAGCAGTGCAAAGACATTGCTGAAGCGACTTCCCCTCCTCAAAAGAGAGACTTTTTCTCATGGGGATCCGGGGAATCAACAGGATGCAACGGCCTCTCTCTTTCTCGCATACCAGGAAAAACTGAAGGATCATTGCATGCTGGACCTGGATGACCTGGAAGTGGAAGCATCCAGGATTCTGGGCCGATTTCCCGATGTGGCGAACAAATACGGAGGGAGGTATCCCGAAATATTTGTGGATGAATACCAGGATACCAACCGGACCCAGGTGAACATTCTGAAGGCCCTTGTACAGGGCGGCGGAGCCAGAATCTTTGCCATTGGGGACCCTGACCAGGCCATTTACGGGTTCCGGGGGGCCGAAGTGGAACATTTTTTTCGGTTCCGGGATGATTTTCCAGGGACACGGGGGATAACCCTCACCAGGAATTACCGGTCCGGCAGCAGTATCCTGGAAGCGGCGGCTGCCGTGATGGAAAAGGAAAAATGGTTGGAAGCGGCTGGCGGTAAGAAGGGATCCATATCAATTGCCCGGTGCCGCACCGAAAAGGAAGAAGCGGAAATGATTGTCGCTACCATTGAGAGACTGCTCGGGGGCACCACTTATTTCTCTCTTGACAGCGGCCGGGTCGCTTCCCATGAAGACGGAATGTCTTTGTCTTTCTGTGATATGGGGATCCTCTACCGCCTCAACGCCCAGGGGGACGCCCTTGAAGAAGCCATCTCCCGGGCAGGTATCCCGCTGGTACGTTCAGGGGAGGTCCCGCTCACCCGGGATGAATCGGTAGGTCTGATCTGGCGTTTTCTCCAAACGCTTCAATATCCGGGAGTGGACCATTATGCCGGGGCCTATACAGGCATGCTCCGGAAATTGGGCCTGGAGAATCCCGGGCCTTTGAAGGGCTTCACCCCAGGAGCAGGGTTATTTGTGCTCATCCAAGAGAGTATCAAACATCATTTTCCGGACACAATGTCCCTGAACGAAAAAGAGCCGCTTCGCCGACTCCTGGGATGGGCAGAAGGGTTTGAAGGAGGCCTCGGTGCTTTTCTGGACGCCCTTTCACTGGAGCGGGGAGTTGATCACCAGTGCCTCATGGGAGATCGGGTTGGACTCATGTCACTGCATGCGGCAAAAGGGCTCGAGTGGCCGGTGGTGTTCATTGCCGGTTGCGAGGATATGCTGCTCCCCTGCACGCTTTTTGGCGACCGGGATGATGCAGAGGAAAGGAGGCTTTTTTATGTGGGCATAACGCGCGCACGCTCGAAACTCATCCTTTCTCACACCCGCCGGAGAAGACTCAACGGCCGACTCCTGGAAATGACTCCTTCCCGATTCCTCGAAGCGCTTCCCCCGGACCTCTACCAGCCCCTCGAACGAGGCGAGTGGAAACCCAAGGCAAGATCCCACCAACAGCTCAACCTCTTTTAATCCGGATTGCCAGGATCGCTTTCCTCCCCTCGACCGGTTGAGCACGGGACTTGGCGGGCAACGCAGGAGCCATGAGGCTATCTACCACCACAGTAGATTGACCGTGAGAAATGGGGGGTATAACCTTCCATTAAGCTTCGTTCCGCCATGCAGAAGCTGGATGGTATCATTCCATTAAAATGTTTACAGCATATTCTTCTTCCGATAGGATTTTGAAAAAACTGAGCGTCATGACTCCCGTTTTATGACTTCATACCATTTGTACAACTTACCGGCGCTCGTGGCCGGGCGATTCTATTTGATCCGATAATTCGTGACATGTTGATCCAGTAACGGGAGTGGCGAACCACGAACCACAAAAGAACAGGATAAGGGGAAATCAATGGCTTCTTCCACGGAAGGACCTGAAGCAGAAGGAAAAAAGAGGCGAGAAGAGGAGAACGCCGACGAGAACGCCAACAGTCGTCTGGCCAGGCTTTCGCAAAACGGTCCAGATCAAATTTTCCCGCAGAGGCTGTTGAATCAGCAGCACAGTTTTGCCAGCCGTCTGATGCCCTCATGGATCTGATCAACGCTTGAATAGGAAAAGTTGAGGCGCATCTCGTTTGTCTTTCCTGTCCCCTCCGGGTAGAACTTGCTCCCGGGGATGAAGGCCACCTTTTGTTCAATGGCACGCTCGAAAAGCGCATCGGTATCAATCCCATCATCAAAACTGACCCAGATGAACATGCCCCCCTCAGGAACGGTCCATGACATGCCATCAGGCATATGTTGCTGAAGGGCCTCCAGCATGGCATCACGCCGGGGGCGGTAGAGACTGATGATCTTTTTGATATGCTCTCGCATCAGTCCTTTTTCAATGAACCGAGCCGTAACGCGCTGAGTCGCACAGTCAGGGCTCACGGTGGTCTTTTGAGCCCACTTGACCATGGGCCCGAGCATCTCCGGAGGGCCTGCTGCGAAACCCAGCCGCAGACCCGGTCCCAGGATCTTTGAAAAGGACTTGGCAATGGTCACCAGCTTTGGGTCATCGAACTCGGTCCTGGCCAATTCCCACAGGGTAATGATCCGCTTGCCCGAATAGCGGAGCTCACGATAGGGCTGATCTTCAAGGATGGGAATGTCAAAATTCTTGGCGATCTCGATGATCCTGCGCCTCCGGTCCAAATCCATGGTCTTTCCCGTGGGATTTTGAAATTCAGGGATAACATAGATGAATTTGACGGATTGTCCCTTCTCAAGCAGGTCCTCAAGAGTCTCTTGCAATCGATCCGGTATCATGCCCAGTTCGTCCATTTCCACGCCGATCATCCGTGCACCACAGGCCTCCATGGCGGCCAGAGAACCGGGAAACCCGGGGGCCTCGCAGACAACCACATCTCCAGGATCCACCAGGGTTCGGGTGAAATAATAGATGCCGTTGGTGGAGCCCACGGTGATCATGATCTCATCATCGGAAAGATAGGGGACTTCTTCAAAATTCTTGATGACTTCCTTGAAGACCCGGTCGCCGTCACTTGCCCCGTACTGGAGCACTTCATCGCCTTCTTCGCGGATAACCTTTGCAAAGAGTTGGGCGAGCAGGTCCTTTGGAAAGGTCTCCGGGCTGGGCAGTCCTCCGGCAAAAGAGATCATGCCCGGGACATCTTTGGTCACCTTCAGGATCTGGCGGATGAAGGAGTGTTTCATGGAAACGGTTGTCTTGGAGTACAACGCAGGTATCTTGTTGGTCATCTTGACCTCTTTTGATTTGTTGACAGGATTAACAGGATTGAGGGGTTTATTGATATTTCTTTGCCCTGTGCGTCTTGTCCATCCTGTCTGAAAGAAACTTAGCGGTGGAGATTCCACGCGCAGATAACATCAATGCCTGCCTTTGTCAGGGCGTCGGCCGTGGCATTCACGGCCTCATGCTTGTCCAGGTAGTTCTGCTCCATGGCATCCATGAGCCCCTGCTTGAGGATCTCTTCCTTGGGCATGAAATAGTCCAGGATATCGGAGGGGTGCTCCCGCGTCTTTTCCACCTCCTCATCGCCGCCTTCATGTTTGGCCGAGATATTGGGTACTGTTTTTGCGATTTCCACCAGCTCGTCACGTCGATTGTAGGGCTGGATGACAATGGATTTCCACGTCTCGGTGATATGGTGCTCAAAGCGCACCACATCCTCAAAACCTAAAGATTTTCGGATAAGGTGGCTCGCAAGAATGGTGTCATTGTTTACCGAGTTTGAAAAATTCAATCCGATAAGGCTTGTCGTTCCATCGTTTCGAGAGAAGAGCTTCGCGCCCGCCAGGGTCCACAGCACGGCAAACGGGTTGTCATTTCCCATATACACGGAGATCTTGAACTCGTTTTCAATCCCGAGCCTGTGAAGCATGTAGGCCAAGAAGACCGTTCCAGGATTGATATTCAGCACCTGGCGAATACCATATTCCGTGTAGTAATGGAGGTATTCATCCACCCACTTCAGGGGATGATCGTTGGGTTGCCCCACGCCCCCGAAGTAGCCGGTAATGGTTTCCGGTCCGCCCAGGTGGACATTTGAACCATCCGTCCCCTTGGTATCGAGGGTATCCACGTAGCTTGCTCCCACGATCTGCATGGCAGCAGCAACGGCCAGGATATCCCCGTGGTCATCCACCTGTTCCTGCATGTTGCGGACCCGGATATACCTCCCCGGCATGAGTTGCCGGCGTTCAAGGGCTCGCTTTGCCTGGACTATCAACCATGGAAAGAACTGGAGCGCTGATATTTCAAGGGTAACAGCCGTTTCTTTCCTGAATTGCGTGTTGTTGGCCTTTTCACCCAGGACCTTTTTTCGATACTCGGAGATAGAAACAAATGCCTTTTTGTCTCGCTGATCTTCCAGCCATTCAATATCGGCCAGGTATGGGGAATGCATCTCCTTCAACCGCCCCTTGAGATTATGGAGTTTGCGGGCTTCCGCGGCCTTTCTGTTGATTTCATCCGGGCCGCCGTATTTTTCCACGATCCTTATGAGTTCATTGATCAGTTCGTTCTGCGGATCGAGCAGGAATCGATTGATCTCCTCCAGCCGATCAGGTGTTATTTTCAAACGGTCTCGTAAGTCTGACATGGCGCTTCCTCCTATGTGTATTCCTTGACCAGTTCCATGAGTTTTTCCTCTTCGCCCTTCATCATGTGGTAGCAGTGTTCATCAGTAGGGAAGGATCCGTTCCGTACATCGCTCACATACGCCTTGAGGGCATTTGTTACCACTTCAGCCACATTGGCGTACTGTTTCACGAATTTGGGCGTAAACGCGGTAAATTGCCCGATAAGATCAGAGACAATCAGGAGCTGGCCATCGCACTCACCCCCCGCGCCGATGGAGAGAACCGGGATCTTGAGTTTTCGGGTGATGAATCCCGCCACTTCGGGCGGTACCGCTTCAATGAGGAGCATCTGGGCTCCCGCTTCTTCAATGGCCAGGGCGTCCTCGATAACCAACCTTGCTGATTCCACGGTCCTTCCCTGAGCCTTGTGCCCGCCGATCTGTCCGGAACTCTGCGGCGTAAGACCGATGTGGCCGATGACAACGATTCCCGCATCCAGGATTGCCCTGATCCTTGAAAGGACCCGCTTCCCCCCTTCCAGTTTGATGGCATCGACCCCGGCCTCCTTGAGAAAACGGATGGCGTTCCGGGCTGCCTCTGCGTCGGATACCTGGTAGCTTCCCAGGGGCATGTCACCCACCACATAGGTATTGGGAGCCGCGCGCCGGACCGCCTCGCTGTGGACGATGCACTGATCCATGGAGACGGGAACCGTGCTCTCGTAACCGTAGACACACATTCCCAGGGAGTCTCCCACGAGGATCATATCCATCCCGGCAGCCTCGGCAAACTGGGCGGTAGGGTAATCATACGAGGTGATCCAGGTGATCTTTTCCCCTTCCTGCTTCATCCTCATAAAATCATGAATCATGAGTTTTTTCTTTTGCATGGCTTTTCTCCTTATTCCTTTATGGTTGCATCAATGGGAACACCTTTATCAGCCTTTATTTCCGAGAAAATCACAAACGTCTCTGACTTACCGTACCCATCCAGGGCGGCTATTTCTGTCTTGACCAGTTTCCCCAGGTCTTCAAGATCCTTCACCGCCACGTGGAGCAGGTAATCGAACCGGCCGGTCAGGTGATAGCATGCCCGCACGCCGTGCAATTTTCTCACGCCGTCTTCAAACCGCCTGATGGTCTCCGCCTCGTGCCGCTGCATGGTCACCGATACAAAGGCCTGAATGGTCAATCCCAGTTTTTCAGGATCAAGGATGGCGCGATATCCCCTGATCAACCCCTGTTCTTCCAACCGCCGAACGCGTTCCAGCACTGTTGATTGGGCGACCTCCAGCTCGCGCGCCATGTCAACATTCTTAGCGCGGGCATTGTCCTGCAGAATAGTGAGAATCTGAATATCCAGCTTGTCGATAGCTCACCTCCCATGGAATGAAAAGCTCTCTGTTAATTATTCGAAAAGTTCTTGCAAATACGAAAGATTCTTTAATAAATAAGATAATATTCGAAGAAAATAGGGTTGTCAACTGTTAATACCGCGTTGGTGTGATCCGGCCGTCTCACATCATTCTTTGATTTTAAACTTGCCGCAAAGACAGGTGGAGGGAAATGTCTATCTTGGAGTGGGGTTTGTTTTTGGGTGGGGCGTAAAGCAAGTTTTGGGGGAAATCCGGGTTAGCTTCTTGTAGATTTTTTCTGTTTCCACTGAAGGGGGAATCTCGAGTTTTTGGGCAAAAGTGTCCGCTAAACGGCGGTACGTCTTGACCACATCGGCTTGACGTCCCAAAGCTCCATAGCAAAGCATCAGCCGCTGGTAAAAGACCTCTTCCAGACTGTTCGCCTCCAGCCCAGTTTCGTACCACTCGATCGCCTCTTGGTGTTTACTATCGTATTCCAGAATCCCTCCTAGGGCGATGAGCGCACTTTGGTATCTCAGGGCCAACCGCTCCCGCAGCAAGACCGCCCAGTGCTTCAGGGACTCATCCCACAGGAAAGGCCCTTTATAGAGCAAGAGGGCATCTTTATAGGAGGCCATCGCCTTTATTCGATCACCGTCTCTTAGCAGCATTTGCGCTTTTTCCAAAAGGTTTTCAAAGACCCATGTATCCACCCAGCAAAAATCCGGGTTTACGCTCAATCTCCCTTCCCTGAGAAGAACCATGTCTTTGCGGGGAAGGATCCCCCGAAGGCGGTTGAGGTTGGTGGAAAAAGCACTGTGGGCCGCGTCTCCTTCCGAGTCGGGCCAAAGATCATCCATTATTTTCTCCGTCTTGACTTCATTGCCGCCCCTGGAAATCAAGACCTTCAGAAGTTCCATAGGTCGGCCCTCAACCCTCTTTCCAAGATCCAAGGGGGCCCCATTTTTCCATATCTCAAAATGACCAAGAGTATATATCTTTAATGGCCATGGCCAGTTGTGCAGGGCGTACGGAGGATTTTCAAGGGAAAGATTCCAGGTGCATATAAGTTCTCGACAGTATTCGACTTCGATATTTTCCGCGAGGGCTTGGGCACACAATTTGGAAAGCATGCAAGGATGCCACCACCAGATTAGATTGTGAAAGGCGTGTTTTCGACCAAAACTCATGGCTACCCTGAGACTTTCCAGGTCTGCGGCACCTTCCTTCCGGTAGGTCAGCCAGGCCTTGCCTAGGAGACACATGAATTCTGTGACTGCGCTTCGTGTTTTCAGGGCAAGCGAATGCGCTGATGAGAGTTCTTCATCCGCTTCCTCAAAGTTTCCCTGATCGATCAGGATCATGGCGAACCCATATCTACAGACAATGACGGGAAAAACATATCCAGTCTCTTCCATTGCTTTAATGGCTGTACGCGCATGCTCAAGGGCCCTAGTAGTGTCCCCTTTAAGGAAGCGAAGAAGGGCCATGCAATGATGGAAAATGCCATAACCATGATATCGGGAGAGGTTCAAAATGGGTTGAAGGCGTTGCAGAAATTCCTCTGCTTTCTTGAAATCTCCAAGGATTAGTGCCACAAACACACCGTTGAGGAGAAACATCTGCTCCCAGGCGGCAATGCCGTTCTTTTTTATGATTTCCAGTGCTTCCAACACCTCCCGGAGGGTTGCATCGATCGGGATGCCATAGAAGATACGTGTGGAAATATCGAGCCATTTCAAATGGAGCATCGCCGGGAGGTGGGTCTTGTAGGCCTCCATGAGCCTTCCTGTTTCTTCCTTGAGGATTTCAGCCTTCGCAAAATCTCCAAGCCAGGAAAAATAGGTAATGGCCCAGCCGGCCGCCTCTCCCTGGAGCCGCAAATCTCCCCGTTCCTGAGAGAGGAGAAGGGCCTTGTCTATCCATATCGTCATATTGGGATGGTACGGGCGACAACATATCAAGGCGCTCATCATGTTTACGGCAACAGCGGCTTCAATTTCAGGGGATGGAAAAGGTTCTTCTCTTGAAAGGATCTCTTCCATGCGATCGATCCAGGAGTTCAGGATGCTGAAGTTGTTCCATTCGTATAGAGTGGTACTAATAATGCCCGTCCAGGCCAGGAACATCCCCCCACGATTATTTGACGCCTCAAATAGATGAAAAGCAGCCGCAAAGTATGTTCGTGCTTCGGCAGGAGTAGAATACCGACAACTCTCTCCAAGCCAAAAGATCACCCACGGGTTCTCATATAGGGTTTCCTGGGGGAGATGTTTTATCCATTTTTGCAGTGTCCCGTGCCTGCCTTGATCCAGGAGATCTCCAGCCTGTTTTTCAATAAGGTTCACAATGCCGTCAGTGTCCTGCGCCTGAACATACAGATCAGCCGCCTCCTCGAGGTAGTGGGAAGCTGACAAAATGCTTGCGGCCTTTTTCTGCAATTGCGTGAACTCATTTCGGTTTAGTATTTTCCTGGCCTTGGAAATAAGGAATTCTTGGAAGAGAGGGTGAAACTGATATACCGATTCCCGGGCTGGAAATTCTTCCACGAAGAGATTATTTCGTTCCAGAGAGGGCAGGACACTTGCGGCATCAACGTGACCATTGAGCTCTTTCGCCATATGGGCCGTCATTCTTGGAAGGAAGGATGATTTGATCAAGAATTTCTTTGTGGCAGGATCCAGTTCCCCGAAAACCTCGTCTGCGAAATAAAAAAAGATTTCCTGCGGCATCAAGGTCTCCAGAGATTTAGAGGAAAGGTGCCCCGATTTAAGGCTTTTGGCCATGAGGATCAAACCCGCTGCCCACCCTTTTGTCCTTTGAAATATCTCCTCCATCAGTTTATCGGGCAGGCGTTTTCCGCAGGCGTTTTCGGCGATTTGTTTTGATTCCGTGATAGTGAGTTTCAGGTCTTCTTGTCCGATGATCCTCAATCGATTATTGGCCCTCATTTGTGCAAACGGGGCAGGAGGATTGGCCCTGCTCAGAATCAGGATATGGAATTCAGAAGGGATCATCGAAATACCGGCTCGAAAGACCTTATGAAACGGTGACTCTGGAGATATCCAGTGGTAATCATCAAAAACGAAAAAGAAGGGCCTCGGCAATCCTTTGCATAGATGCTCGAAATAGCGCTTGGAAAATATTGTCGCATTTTGGAGGTACTCCGGGGTCAGGAGGGGAAGTGGAGGAAGTCCGGCCGGGGCGACATGTTTTGCGGCGCGTCCCAGGTAATAGAAAAAGGTGGCCAGATCCTCATCACCTTCGTCAAGAGCGTACCAGAGACAAGGGGTATGGAGCCGGGCAAGGTGCCCTGCCGCCAGGGTCGTCTTGCCTGATCCCGCCATCCCTGTGATCCAGGTGACGCTGTAATGTTCTCGCTTATCCAATTTCTGATAAAGCCGCTTGCGGGGAACAATGGGAGGAAGAGTTGGGAAAAGAATTTTCGTTGTTTCCGCCCGATCCGGTACCATTTTCAACACTCCGTTCGTCAATAAGAAAACACCAGTTCCCGCATGAAATATCCCCGAGACTTTGCGCCGTGCTCGATTTTCAAAATAGCCACGCCGGATGGGATGATTTGTCTCCATGGAAAGGAGCCAACGTGCCGTTTCCACAATCAAATACCTCAGACTATGACCATCTGTCAAACACATATTCCATGCTTCAGCGTGGTTTTGGAAATCCGGATAAGAAATGGATTTCAGTTTTATCCAAGAAAACCTATTGGTTATGATTTTTTGTCTCCCTGTGACATATTTGTGACCAGGTTCATGTTTAACTGATGCCTATGCTTAGTCCATGGATATTCACGCACTGTGGACCAAGGTTGCAACACCACCTGTCATGCAAGGAAAGCAATGGAAAGTTATCTCATACGTATATATCGCCGCGACCCTAAACACCCTGAAGCGATTGCGGGCACCGTCGGAAAAGTCGGCGCTGAAGAAACGCGTGCATTTATGAACCTCAACGAACTGGGAAAAATCATCATTGGGAAGAAAAAACAGGAAGGTGAAAAAGATGCCTACCAGAAAAAGGCCAAGGATTAGAAAACAGGAGGAGCAATGAAAGAATATCTAAAATCAGCATATCTCATGACCATTATAGGTCTAACTATCCTAACAGGCTTCTCTGTTGCAGCCCGGGCTGAACAAATGGCGACTTCTCCCTCCCCAGCGGAAAATCTCATCTTTATCCTGGATGCCTCAGGGTCCATGTGGGGGCAGGTTGAAGGGAAGGCCAAAATTGCCATTGCCAAGGAAGTCCTGACCGATCTCATAAGAGATCTCCCGGACAATGCGGTTGTCGGGTTGGTGGCCTACGGCCACCGTCGCAAGGGGGACTGCAATGATGTGGAGGAGCTGGTCCCATTCAGGGCAATAGACAAGAAACGTCTCATTCGAACCATCAAAAGCCTACGCCCCAAGGGTAAGACACCAATAAGCCGATCTGTACGATTGACTGCCGACCGTATCAAAGGTCAGGAAAATCAAACCACCATTATCCTCGTCTCCGACGGAAAAGAGACCTGTGACCCGGATCCTTGCAGGCTCGTCAAAAAACTGAAAGCCACGGGAATCAAATTCGTCATGCATGTGATCGGCTTTGACGTGACCCAGGAAGAACGTGTCCAGCTCGAATGCATGGCCAATGCCGGCGGTGGGCAATATTTTACTGCAGGCAATGCCGGCGAATTCCTGAATGCGGCTCGGGAAGTGGTAAAAAAATCTACGCTGCCCTTTGGTATCCTGAAGGTGCGAGTCAAAAAGAATGGAAAGCCTTTCCACACTTTTGTTATTGTCACCAACCGGGAAAGCGGCAAACGATGGAGCCCCGGAAGTTCATCCGGTAAGACAGGTATCGCTCTAATCCGACTCAGCCCGGGGCGCTATGATGTTGAACTGAAAGATACGGGGGTCAGTGGAGGCAAGGCACCTGTTGTTCATTTGAAAGATATCGTTATCGTGGCCGGAGAAACCGTCGAACGATCAGCTGATTTTTCTGGCGGGAGGCTGGTGATTACAACTCTCCTTAATGGAAAACCCTTTCCAACCACAATTTTTTACTATCGTCAAGGTGAAAAGAAACCTTTTCATAATGTCCAAACCCATCCAAGAACCGGTAAAACGTCGCGTAAGCTGCTCCTCGGTACCTACCGAATTGAGGTGCCGTGCTCCAGCATTGTGGGGAGGCCGACAGTTGTTTTTGAAAAGCTTGAAATTACACCGGGTGGAACGACTGATCGGACAGCGAACTTCTCTGCGGGAGAGGTCACTGTAGCAGCAACTTTGGATGGCAAGCCCTTCAACACACCCTTCGAGGTCTATGATAAGACCGGAAAGAAAATTTATGGGCAATGGACTCTGGGCCGGGTCAAAGGGCGGCGACTGGTTCGGCTTTCTGAAGGCACGTACACGGTCAAAGTGAAAAATATCAGGAATACGAAACAGTTCAGGATGTTCGAGAATCTCACCGTTACTGCGGGAGAAGAAAAGACCATAACGGCGGCCTTTTAATTTGGAAGACCGGTGTCCAAACAAACATCTGTAACAGCCACGGGGGTGAAGACAAGTCATCATGCATAAGAGAAATCTGCGAAAAACCAATGCCTCATTTCTCAATTTATTCATTCTGGTTATGATGATTCTGGTCGCTAGTGCCATTGCTCGAGGGGAAGAGCCAAAAAAAACCCTCCCAGTCGGCCTCTCCGTGGATGTGCGCTGGGAGATTGATGATGGGAAAAAGATCTGGAAGGGCTCTTTCAGAATGAACGCAAACACCACCCTGAACCTAGACCGAAGCGGCAGCGGCCTTGACCACAAGCCAAAGCTGACACCCTTTTCCCTAAAATACAGGGGGCGGACTTTTGGGGGCAGTTGCCAGTTTGAGGAAACCCTGATCCAGAAGGAACCCCAACCCTCCATTTGCCCCCCGCTTCTGGAACAATACAGCGGTTCAAGAAGCTTTTCCTATAGTCCACTGGAACAGTTTGACTGGATAAACTTGTTCCTGCGCAGGTTCGGTGTTCCTAAGGGCTTCATGCCCATGGGCATTCCCAATGCGTACTATGAGTTTTTTGCAGGGGGTATTACGGGGAAAATAGTTGTTCACGGCAGGAAAAGAAAAATAGTCAACGGAAAATGCACCTATGAGAAGGCCGAAAAAGAGATCGGGATGAATGAGATCGGGCTTCGATTCCCGATCCCTCAAAAGGGCCCCATGAAGGGCAAGCGGAGGTGGCGGGCCAAGCTTGATGGGCCGCCCAGGAATTTCAGCATCAAAATCTCCGAGATGGGAATGAAAAAGGAAAAGCGATTTCGCCCGGCAAGCGTCGCCACGGGTGGCAACGCCACCTACACGATTTCCTGGAGCTTCGAGGAAGTCTCTCCGGCTTTACAAATAAAGCGTTTACAAGAAGGTCAATGGGCCGATGTGACTGATGAAACGCAAACCGTTGTCGTAGGAGAACAAGTTCGTCTTAGGGCCTTTGCCATACCAGGTTCCGATGGATTACAAAAAGGCCGATGGACGATACCGGGAAAGACGGTAAAACAATTCATCGTAACCCATGAAAGAGAACAGATTGCAGGAAAGTCCATTTTTCTTAAGGATGAGGACCTCAAGAAGCCGGAAATCCTTTTTTACTGGTGGGATAAATCCAAGAAATCCTTTTCCGTGAAGTATAAGGCGACGGTTCAAGGAAAGAAAATGACGGGTGAGACCCGATTTGATGTAAAAGAGCCGAATATTAAGATCAAAACGGAAATACCGCCTGGGAAATGGATTGTCGCGAATACGCCATATTACGATCCCAAAGCTCAATCCTTAAAAGACTATGTCAATTTGATTTATGACCCTGAAGACAAGAGCAAGGATTTCTCAATTAGATTCAGCCATGATCCCTTGTCCGCCCAATTTCCGGGAGAAACGCAATACGTCCAAATTGTGCAGAAACTTTCTCAGAGAGAAAAATCGGACTACAGTTGCAAAGAAGGAGAGGATTACGGAGGGATCGATATGACCTACCCATACTCAAAAGACCCTGTAACTACCGACCGGCCAGGGCTTCCCATGCAATTCGACTGCCTCAAAAGAGACAAAAAGGGCGCATGTGTGAAGTGGGATTCCAACGCTGCCGCGGATTATAAATTGCAGTATGAAACCAAGATGAAGTTCGAAATGTTCTTGATGTTTAGGCCGGACAAACCGCAGTCCATTTTTGTTCCCCTGCGCGTGGTCAATTGGAACTGGATAGCGGATTGTCACCGAAAATATCCAAATGATCCTTGGAACTGGCAAGGCTGCAACATTACGGCAACCAGGGACCGGGAGGCGGAAAAATTCCCTGAGTGGGATCATGTGTCCCCAGAAGAAGTCCCGTTGAAACCCTGTAAGAGAAATCCACCAAAGGAGAAATGAGGAGGCAGGAAAATGGAGACGCCCTCGTTTACACCCCAGGAACCGAGGCCCGGACCCTCATATGAATCTGATGTTGATTCCATGGGAAGGCCGACAACTTCATCCCGTGCCAAAGCCAAATCCAGAAGAGATCTCGGGATCCTTACCCTGGCCATGTTCGCAAGCGGCATTTTCCTGCTGGCGTGGGGCGGGTATGAATTGAAAGGTGCACAAGAGAGCAGCAACTGGCCCAGCACCCAGGGGACCATCATCTCGTCTCGCGTCAGCAAACAAACCAGAAGGGACTCAAAAACTCGCCGTAACGTCATCACTTACTACCCGCGAGTACAGTTCAAGTATACGGTCAATGGGAGACCATATACCTCGAACCGGATCGAATTCGGCGGTACGTCCGGCGGCATGGAGCGTGTGGCAAAAAGGGTGGTGAATCGATATCCCTCAGGGAAGAAGGTGAACGTGTACTACAATCCCAAGGACCCTCAATACGCTATCCTTGAAGCCGGTTTCACCTGGTCGGGGCTTTTTATCTTCCTGGGTGGAATTGTCTTTTTTGCTGTGGGGATAATTTGCTTCAGGAGCTACCGGCGAAGCGGGAAACAACGGGGAGCATTCGGGCAGGATCAAATAGGATAAACGGAGGATACGGATGAATGCGGTGACTGTTCTTTTCGGATGCGGAGCAGGGGTTATGGCGTTGATCATGTTCCACCTGGCCAGAAAGGATTGGGTGAACCAAAAGCTCACGCGCGGGCTCACCCTGACCCAGATCAGGGATGTCCAACCGGGCCTTTGCACGGTGGAGGGAGTTGTTGAAAACGGGGATACTATACCGACGGCATATACCCAGACGCCGTCGGTCTGGCATCGGTGGGAGGCCACAGAGAGACGAAAACGGGAAAAAAGTGCCACATACTATGAGACATCTTTAGGGTCCGGTGAACAAAAATGCCCTTTTGTGTTGAGGGATAATTCAGGCACCATCAGCGTTACACCTGCGGGCGGTCGCACCGCTACCTATCCTCACCAGCGGATCCTGAAATCCCTGAGCGGAAAACGTACTTCCTTACGCGACCGGATGAAAAAGATGAAGGAAACGGACCGCAAGCAGTATCCGGAAGGCGGAAAAAAGCCCTTTTTTCGAAAGCTGGAGATGGATGCTCCCTTGGACATCCCGGACGACCTGGTGGAGATCCCTTCGGGTTCCAAAGAGGCCAAACAGGCGTTTCGAAAATATTATGAATCTTGGGTTCAGCCGGGCGACCGGGTCTTTCTTCTTGGAACTGCTTCACAAACTAGTGGCTCGTCGAATTTGACTGTCAGAAAATCGGGCCGCGCCCCCTTGATCCTCTCCTATCGGCGGGAGGATCTCACGGCAAAAAGGTTTCAAAGGAATTTCATTGTGGAGTTCCTGTCCGGCATCGCTTTTGCGGCACTGTGTCTCTTTATTTTCCTTTACTGATATGGAGGGCTTTTAGATCGTGGACTGTCGCAGAAGCAGCAATATCAATGACAAGCTATTACCATTTCCTATCAATACAGGCATAAAGGGAACCAGCTAGTATCATGAATAAAAAAGGAGACCGATTGAAAATGTTGAAAGTACGTAAAGTGAAAAGAACAGAAATTCTCGGCACACTGATTTTCCTTGGTATTTCATTCCTGTGTTTTCCGGTCTGGGCGGTGAGTTTTACGGCGAATATCTCGGAAGAAGTATTCAACAATAACCTGATAGGCAAGATTATGGTTCGGAACAAGCAGTACCGAATGGACCTCCGGATGCGTGACAGGGAAAAAGAGGGAAGTCGAATTATTATCGTGGATCGGCAAAAGAGTAAGACCTGGCTCATAAACCCTCAAACGAAGTCCTATAAGGAAATAAAGAATTTCACCTTTCGGGCCTATATGATGGATCCGTTTCAATCCATCGAAAAGCTGGAAAAGATGGCCAAGAAGAAAAAGGTGGGAACCGAAACAATAGCAGGATACACCTGTGATCGGTATGCCTATTACGACCAGAAATTCAAACTGGCCGAAGTGTGGTTCGCCCGGAATCTGAATTCCTTTCCCTTGAGAGCCCACACGGTAAGCGGCCGCAAGGATGGAAGCATCAAGATCAAGACCAACTGGGGAGATTCAAAGGTTGAACTCAGCAATATCAAGGAAGGGCCGGTGGATGCTGCCCTATTCGCCGTTCCCCGCGGATTTGCCAAAGAACTGGATCCTGCGGAGGCACGAAAGAAGGCCGTGGCGGCACTGCCGGCGGTGTCGAAAACGGTGAAAGGGGTCGCACCCTGGGGGCGCAGGATCACCAAAGGAGGCGAAATACAGGTGAAGCTGGATCCCCAAAGGCCGGTCAGAATCATCCTCAATAATCTCACCAGTAAATCCAGCGGCACTTATACCATATACAAAAAAGATGCTCCAAAAGAGGGTGCTCGGTCAAAACCGTTTTCTTTTCAAAAAATGTGGGAGCGCAAAGAGGTCGAAATCAACAGGCATAAAAGGAGCGAATGGGTCTATATTCGGGTCACCAAAGGGCTTGTCCATGCGATCGTGACAAACGAAAAAAATCCCTTCACTTTCAGCAGGGACAAACAACTTGAAGAGGGATACCTCACGAACAATAGCAATCGAGGCCTGATTGTTTATAAGGACAGAAAGCTTACCATTACCATAACCGGGGACAGCCAGGACATCTCGGCCTCCCAGGTGACCTTCACCGGATACCGGGATGATTACAAAAACAAGGCAGTTGAAAAAAAGATCGTCCTTCCTAATGGAAAAACTGAAAGATGGGAGTTTCCTTGCGGGCATCAGATGACCACATGTAAAATTTCAGTGGGTAAGAGCGGCGGCGTAAAATACAAAGTGGAACAACCGGGTTTACCGAGAGAGAAGAAGCGCGTTTCCTCCGGATCTTCGCGCAAAAGTAAGACTGCTCCAAAGGTTGTTAGGACCACGCCAATCAAATCCCATGAACGTTCGACAAAGATTACAGGAAAAGGTTCCGGTCCCGGTCTCAGCAAGGCGGAGAGAGGGGTAATCCTCAAGGCCCTAAACGCGGGGGACGTGGCGACCGTCAAGGAGTACCTGGACAAGGGAATGGATCCGAATGTTGTGGTCTACGGTTCCCAGCTGCTGCAAAAGGCGGCAAACCTGAGCACCGCAGAAATGGTGAAACTGATTATTGCCCGGGGAGGGAGCCTGCATTACCGGAGCAGACAGGGACGTGATGCCCTGTATCAGGCCATGAGCAATACAAAGCACTGGAAGGAAATCATACCAGTGCTCGTTGAAGCCGGAATCAAGGTAAATGAAAAAACCCCCATCTGGAAAATCGCGTTCAAAACAAGAAACGGCAAATTCAAACCGGGCGTTCGCGAGACACTTGAATATCTCCTATCGAAAGGAGCGAATATCAATTATCCCATCAGCAAGAGCGGCAACACCTTGCTTATGTTTGCGTGCAAGATGGCCTGGCTGGAGCCGGTCAAATTTTATCTGGCCCAAGGAGCGGAGGTGCATGCAAAAGACAAAAACGGCAAGACGGCCTTAAGTTGGGCACGAACCAAACGTCGTGGCGCGAGACCGTATGAGCGACAGAACCGTAAGGAAATCGTAAAATTGCTGAAAGCGAGAGATTCGCGACCGCTTGCATCATTGTCTTCGGCTGATGCAAGAGATGAGAAGGCCCTCATGGGTGGAGCCATCCCGCTTATGGAAGGTGCGCGAGTGATAAAGGAAAAAACACATGAAGGATCAGGCAGTTTTGAACTGGAAGTTGATGCCTCTGTCGACCAGGTCATCGCCTTTTATAAGAAGGCCATGGCGGATAAGGGCTGGCCTCCGGGTATGGCCACGTGCGTAGGAGGCAAAGGGGCGATCATGCTCGTGCAGGCCGGTCAGCAGTTTGTCCTGAAGGCTCAACCAAAAAACGGGAAAACGAAATGCATCATTGCACTGATAAGAAAATAGGCCGAACTGCCCTGCCGCGCCTCACGTGAGGGCCTTCGTCCGGCCTTGTTTGGTAGCAGGGAGGGGAAATCGGTCGAAAGGGCTTCTACTTTCGGCCCTTGCCCTTGCTTTTGCCCTTACCTTTGCCTTTGCCTTTTCCTCTGTGGCGATCTTCGTACAGGTCCTGGCGCCTTTTCAGGGCATGGAATTCCCTGGAGCCGGGTTTTATGCCCAGGGTCCTGGCGAGCACTCCCCACCCTTTTCCCCGGTGGGCCCGGTACTGCTTTACCACATAGGAAGTCGGACGGTCTGACATCTCCGCAAGCCGGAGTACCATGTAGGCGTCTGCGGGTTTTTCTACGTTATTGAGCACTGTCTTTATCTGCACATCCCCCACCTGGAAGCGAGCTGCAAGCCGTGCCCTGAATCCTGTTGGATCCACTTCACCCCTGATATTGAAATCCTTCATCCAGTCAAAATCACCCGCTTCGGCTGCGGACGAAAAAGCCATGAAAAGTATGCTGGCCATAAACACTGTTTTGAACAATCGCATTTGAACCTCCATTTCCTTTACGATGCGCTCCGGGTCTCTTTGAGAATCGTCAAGTAGTCTTCCTGCCCCATGATCCGGTGGATCAATGCCCAAGTCAATGAAGCGGGGAATGTTGATACGCCGGGACATGGCATGTACTTCATC
>QMLQ01000012.1 GCA_003646815.1 Deltaproteobacteria bacterium
ATCCTCATTGCGGGATTCGACGGTTGGGGCAACGCCATGGATGTGTCAAAAACAATGGCATCATACCTTGTCCGCAAATTGAAAGCGCGGCCTTTTGCGACCCTCAATGCTGACCTGTTCTACCGCTATGATGAAAATCGACCTTCCGTCCTGATTGAGGACGGTATCCTCAAAGACGTGATCCCTCCCGGTGGGACGTTCTATGCGACCCGATCAGGCCCGGAGGAAAAAGATATTATTGTCCTGAAAGCCCAGGAGCCGAACTTGCGGTGGAAGTGTTTTGGAGAAGAACTCCTCGAACTTTCTCGGAAGCTGCACGTGCAAATGATTATCACCCTCGGGAGCATGTATGACAATGTGCTTCACTCGGACGTCATTGTTTCCGGCATCGCATCGGATGAGGGCCTTTCTGAGCGCCTGCGTAATCTGGACATACTGCCCATTAATTATCAGGGCCCCAGTGCAGTCCATTCCACCATACAGGCCGCGGCGGAAAAGGCCGGTATATCCTGCACGAGCTTGTGGTGTCACTGCCCCTATTATCTCCAGGGGGCCACCCACTTCGGGCTTCTCTCGCACCTGGGAAGTCTGGTGTCTGCATTGGCCGGTTTCGATCTGGACACGGAAGAACTAGATGCAAGCTGGAAAGAATTAAACCGGCAGATTCAGACTCTGGTGGAAAAAAACCCCGAACTCCAGGAAATGATCACAGAGCTCAGAAAGGCAAAGGTCCGCGGTTCATGGGAACTGATGAAAGAATCGAACACTCAAAATTCCAAGATCATCCAGCTGAAGGACTTTTTGAAACCGAAACAGTAAGCGTCAGGCTTGCTCTCTAACACCCCTCACTTCTTCCACCAACCGCGGGACAATATCGCCTGCACTTCCCTGCAGGAAGATATCAGTAATGCTTGAGGTGAGGTGGGTTTCTTCCTTATTTATTTCTATAATCCTGGCGCCGTTTTGCTTGGCAACGCCGGGAATGGTGTTGGCTGGAGAAACAGCTGCTGACGTTCCGATCACCAGAAGAGCCTCTGCCGCGGAAGCAAGTTGAAAGGAGCGGTTCATAGCCTTGGCGGGGATGGCCTCCCCGAAAAAGATTACATCCGGTTTCAGAATGGTCCCGCACCTGCAAGTTGGAAGATACTCTTCCCGCTTCTCAGAAGCATTGTAATGTCTCCCACAAGTAAGGCAGGAAAGGGTTGCTGAATTTCCGTGATATTCTATGACATTTTTTGCGCCGCCTTCCTGATGCAGGTTGTCAACATTCTGGGTAATGATGTAATGGAGACACTTCATTTTCTCGAGTTCTCCCAGGCCGATGTGCGCCTTATTCGGCCGTGCCTGCAGAACAATAGCTTCCATTTCACGAAGCATTTCCCATACTTTTTCAGGATTCGCACGGAATGCATCAATGGTGGCATATTCAGCAGGATCGAACTTTTCCCACAGCCCTCCAGCGCTCCTGAAATCGGGAATCCCTGATTCAACTGAGATGCCTGCGCCGGTCAAGGCGATGGTCCTCTTTGACAGAACAAGAATTTCCGCCGCTTTCTTCAACATTCCGATCATAAACCCTCTTCACCATCTCATATCGTTTCAGTGTTGCTTAAAGTGGTTCAAAGACAATCTTGCTTTTGGCGTTGTCATAAACCTTGAGCCGCCCCGTGATGACCTTCTGTTCCCCGAAAATATTCACCAGCTTTGCCTGGTCTCCTTCAAATTCAACCAGGTCCACGTTTTCCATTATTTTCTTTTCTTCACCGTTCTCAACGATGAATGCATGTGCCTCACACATGTCCTTCCCTCCCTCAAACCAAAAAATTTTCTCCCCTGCGATTCCCTTACGCCTTGTTTCGGCAGGATCATTTATCATCAGATCCCAAGGCAGCCAGGGCCTTTCGTAGGGCATCCGTGCCTTTGCCGGTCAGCTCTATCATTTTTTTCACATATTCCGCACTCTCTCTCATTCCTGCCGATTCGAGCTGCTCGGCAAACAGCTGGTATTCCTCTTCATGATGATCATTATGTGTTATCCAGTGCTCCAGCCGAATCCTTGCTTTTTCCCCCAGATCCATGGCACGCCTCCTCTTATAAAACTCGTCATGCGCGTTTTTTGCCTTCTCACTCCATAAGCTTAAGGATTGTCCTGCGTACTGTCAATGCCTTTTCCGCTCTTGGCAGCGCTTGCATTGCCCGTCCGGCAAAACTTTCTCATTTTTCTCCTGTGGAACGCTTCGATTTACATAAAATGTTCATAAACCGTTGACTAATTTTTGCCTTCAAGTTACTATCACCTCAATGTTGACCAAGTAGTCATGATCTCTTCTTGAAACCCACTATTCCAATGGAGGTCCACAATGCCAGATCAGCATGAAATACTTAACAATAAGAAGATACTGATAGTAGATGATGAGCCTGATATCCTTGAAACACTTGAAGAGATCCTGGATATGTGCCTGATCGACTCAGCCCCTAATTATGAGACGGCAAAGAAGTTTTTGGAAAAGAATCATTATGATGTGGCGGTTCTCGATATCATGGGAGTACGAGGGTATGATCTTCTTGAGCTGGCGACCAGCAAAGGCATTCCCTCCCTGATGCTCACCGCGCACGCCCTGAGCCCGGACAACCTGATCAAGTCCATAAAAAAAGGCGCCAGGTCCTATATCCCGAAGGATAAAATAGCTGACATTGCCACCTACCTTGCTGATATTTTACAAGAGGCTGAAGAAGAAACCAGGGAGTCAAAATGGTTCCAGAGGTTGAAACCAGTCTTCGACAAGAAATTTGGTGCAGACTGGAGAGAAAAGGACCGGGAATTCTGGGACGAGTTTGACAAGGGTTTTCAGGTTTCCAAAGACGAACTTGGGCAGATCATGTAATCTCCTTCTGATCCAGGGGAAACCGCCGAATCTCACCCCCTTGTGAGGGGAATGCTTACGACGAATTCAGCACCCTGCCCTTCATCGCTCGAAAGGGTCATTTTTCCGCCCATATCTTCCAGCAGGACCTTCACGCCTGCGAGTCCGAGGCCATGGCCCCGAACGGGGCAGGTTTCACTGGGATCCATCTGAAAATAGCAGTCAAAAATCTTTTTGTGATACTTCGCAGGAATGCCTTCCCCGTCATCTTTTATACAGACAATGAGACTGCTTTCATCCTTGTAGGCGCGGAGCAAAACCTCTCGCTTTCTGTATTTCAGTGCGTTACTCAGAAGATTGCGCACGATCTGCTTTATCTTCCCTTCGTCCAAAGGAAGCTTGGCACTCCAGAGCCTGTTATCAATTTCCAGGAGGAGCCCTTCCGGTCGAAGTGTTTCCTTGAGCCGATCAAGAGACCGGCAGGCCTTGATTTTTTCAGAAAGCGCCGAATTGTTCAGGTCAAAGAGTTCTAAAAGCGCTTCCCCGAAACAACGGGACAGCCGTACGTTGGCGAGGTTCATAACTCCTTTTCTTGATCTTCCCAGTTCAAGCGCATCCGTCACGAGATTCTGTGTTACCTTGGTATTTCGAAGTGCCCGCTGCAGGACTTTTATCTGTTTTTCAGTGAGAGGTCCGTACTTTTCCTGTCGATTCAAGAGTGAAGTAATACCCGCCTCAATAACAGCAAGCGGAACCTTGAGATCATGGATAAGGAGATCAATCTTGATTCGATTTTGTCCTGCTGTTCCCCTCTCTTCAGGTATGGGAGTTTCTGTCAGGTCCTTCACCTTTGAAATCCCTTCATGGTCCTGTGAATCATATCCGTTCAAGAAAACCGCGTGAAATTTTTCAAGGAGCTTTTTCATATCATCTCTTTTCAGTATTCCTGTAAAAATGTCTCAATTAGTGCGCATCCGCAAATGACAATTTGTGGATGCGCACTACCTAGCGGCCAAAGAGAATCCCCACATATCCGACAAAGCTGCTGTCAGGGTGCACATCGTAGCTGGTTCCGTATTTCACGATTTTTCCTTTGCGGGCACCCAGCTCCCGTGCAGCCGCAATAGCGGCCGCTGCAGCTCCGGAACAGCAGGCGTTCGCGTTATTCAGTGATTCCTTTATCACCTGATCCCCATTCATTTCAATCATCAGGTCCACGACCCTTCGATCATTCACTGTCTTAACCCATTCCAAGGCCTGCTCCCCGGTTCCTTTCGGCAGGAACCCGTAATTGTATCCGTAATGGGTCAGATCCGTTGATCCCAATACAAGGGTTTTGCGGCCCTTTTCCCTGCAAATCTCCGCTGCCCTTTTTCCTATTTCCAGAGAAGTGGAAACAGGAGGGACGCCCAGGGGGACAATCTTGGCATCAGGCATGAAGTATTTGATAAAAGGGAGTTGCAGCTCAATAGTGTTGTCCTGATCATGCTTCTCTGGCGTTTCGACGGTAAATCCAAAATCCGACATGAGTGCCTCGGCGACCTCAGCATCTATATGCAGTGGCCCGAACGGCGTTTCCCACGACCCATCAGCCATAATATATTGAGGGCTTGAGGGATGAAGATGCTTCCCGAAAATAAGACACGTGTCACAGGATTTATCAGCTCCCAGGCACTTAATAACATTACATGCAATGGCGCCTGAAAACACCCATCCAGCATGGGGAACGATGCCCCCTAGAATATCTTTCTCCGGCAAGGGGCAGGGTTCAAAATCGGTTTCAAATATTTCGATGGATTTCCTGCATTCCCTCTCTTCCCCAGGATACCAGGATCCAGCGAAATCAGCCCGCCGCAAATGCATGAAAACCACCTCCTGATCAAAAACCTCTATTTTTTCATTTTGTAAGAAGTCTCATTTTTTTTCAAGGGGAATCTTTCTCCTAGAACTCCTTTCACCAATAATCTCCCACCATGGGGAAATTTTTTTGCCCCTTGCTGAGAGAAATATTTGTTGGTAGGATGTGAGAAAATACGCAAAAATCCTAGGAGAAAATTTATGCCGGTCAATATTACTGAGTGGATTGTGAGAATTCCCGTGCTCCTTTTTGCTATCACCATACATGAATACGGCCATGGAAAGGCTGCACTTTCCCTCGGAGATCCTACTGCCAAAGACCAGGGAAGGCTGACTCTCAACCCGCTGAGCCATCTTGATCCCCTTGGAGCAATCTGCCTCTTTCTTTTTAATTTCGGTTGGGCAAAACCGGTGCCGGTTGATCCGCGGTATTTTCAAAATCCTCGCAGAGATATTGTTCTTATGTCCATGAGCGGGCCGGTGGCCAATCTGGCTGCAGCATTCGTGGCAGGTATCTTTGTGCGTTATTTTCTTCTTCCTTTTGAAGTATACCAGAAGGTGCTCGTCTACCTGGTTCTCATGAATGTCGGCCTGGGGTTGTTCAACCTTATTCCGATTCCACCGCTGGACGGCTCGCACATCCTGGAGAACATCCTTCCAAATTCCATTGCCTCAGTCTACCGAAGATTCAGGCGATACGGGGCCTTTTTCTTGATCGCCGTGGTGCTTCTGGATAATTTTGCGCACACAGGGATCCTCAACCGGATTCTGATCTATCCCATGCTTGCGCTCTCCCGCCTCTTTGCAGGCGATCACCTGTTTCGGTTGCTGCACCTCCTCTAACGCTCATTGCAACTCCATATGCTCATGGACATTTCGAGAAAAGGGGTTTTCCTCAGAAGAGTAAGCCAGGACAGGAAAATTATTGAGTTCCGATGTAGACCGGTCTGAAAGAAGATTCGTCAAGCCTGAGATACGCATCAACTTCCCGGAGCATTCCGTCCCTGTCCTGAGGCATTTTTCCATGAACATCCGCATAGTTGGTATAGTGGTCGCTCAGGACATCAGAGGTCACTTCCAGGTGCTCAATGAGCAATCTCGTTTCCCGCAATACCTCATGAGGGGAAAGCACGTGGAATCTCCCTTTTTGTATCTGGTGCAGGAGGAGCGTGTTGATCTTTGGCAGAAAAGTGCGTAGCCGGATGAAGTGGGGGTCTATTTTGCTCAGTGCTGATGCAGTATTAATGGCGTGCTCGCGGCTTCGTTCGCGGCCTCCTATCCCGAGGATCACGTATTCGCTGAGCTCAATACCAGCCTCCCGGACCCAAATTCCGGCCTGGATTTGTGTGGCTGCATCAGCGCCTTTCTTGATTCGTCGAAGAATCTCATCGTCCCCGCTCTCAAATCCAACATGAATGCGGCTCAAGCCGCTTTGCCGGAGTGCACGCAGCTCCTCAAGCCCCTTTTCATAAATATATCGCGAGGAGCCGTAGACAGTAATCCTTTCCAGGTGTGGAAAAAGGGATCTTCCATATGCGCAGATCTCAGCGAGTTGAGCGGTGGGCATGGCGATAGTGTTCCCCGCCGGGAAAAAGAGGCTTTTTATATTCTGACCGTACAGTCGTCTCGCTTCTTCAAGATCTGCCTTTATGTCTTTCAACGGCCGTACCCTGTAAGCAGGCCCCTGTTTATACACCATGCAAAACGTGCACTTGTTATGGGGACATCCCACAGTGGCCTGAACAAGCAGACTGTCAGCCTCGCTGGGCGGTCGATAGATGGGGCCTTCGTAATGCATGTTGCATGCTTAGCACCAATTGATTTGTTTTTCACCTGAAATCACTGCTGTCCAAAAACGGCATTTCTTTTTGCGCAGGGGAGGAAAGGGATGTTCCCAAAGCAGCGTCACCTTGGCCCCGGAACAGGACGGCGGACAAATTTTAGTCCTCGAAATACCCTGAATGTATTTCTGTGGTTAAAATTCTCTCATGCTTTGATCTCGAACAAACTATCTCATTTAGGGATGCGGGCTAACTGACCAGTATTTCGTTGATTGCCTTTGTCAGGGTATTTACCCGGTACGGCTTCTGAATAAACCCTTTACACCCGCGATCAAGGATCTCCTGGGCCTGTCCATTCAGGCTGTAACCGCTTGAAAGCAATACTCGTACATTTTCGTCTATTTGTTTTAATTCATTGAAGATTTCTCCCCCGTCCATCCCGGGCAAAACCATGTCAAGAAGAACCAGGTCAATTTCTTCTTTATGCTCCATATATGTTTTAATGGCAGATCCTCCATCCCGGGCAAGCAGCACCGTGTACCCAAGTGCTTCGAGAAGTTCGAGGGCCACCGTTGCCACAGTCTCTTCGTCATCCACCAGCAGAATGGTGCCGATCCCTTTGTCTGCGCTGTCAAGAGCGTCCTTTTCAGCCGTCACTGTTCGGGCAGAGGCGGGAAAGTAAATGTTGAACACGGTCCCTTCGTTTTTCTTGGTTTCCACGTCAATATATCCTCCGTGTCCTTTGATGATTCCGTACACCGAGGCCAGGCCCAACCCTGTCCCATGCCCCATTTTTTTGGTGGTAAAAAAGGGATCAAAAATTTTGTCCACAATTTCCTGGTCCATTCCCACACCGGTATCGCGTACTGAAAGCAGGACGTAGTCGCGCTCTTTTACCTTGTAAACTTTTCCACTCATCTCCTTGTAGCTCACGTTGCGTGTTTCCATAAAAAGATCTCCTCCGCCCGGCATGGCTTGCCATGCATTTACGCAAAGGTTGAGGAGCACCTGTTCAATCTGTGTACGGTCCGCCTCAATACCGCGAAGGTTTTTCTCCAGTTTAAGGTGCACCGCTATTTCCTTTTTTGTTCTTCCGAAGGTATCAGCGGTCTCACTTACAATATCATTAATATTGATGGGCTTTATTTCATATCTCCCCTGCCGTGCATACCCCAGGAGTTGTCCGGTCAGTTTGCTTCCGCTTTGTACCTGATCTTCTATGCTATTCAGTTTTTCATAAAATGGATGGTCTTCTTCAATCTGCATAAGCATAAGGGATGCGTTTCCCTGGATTCCCATAAGAAGATTGTTAAAATCATGTGCGATACCACCTGCCAGCGTTCCGATCGCTTCCATTTTCTGTGCCTGTTGGAGCTGAGCCTCAAGCCTTTTCTTTTCTGCAACATCTCTGATGATAACAAGTGTCCCGGCTGCGTTTCCCTTGTAATCATTGTAGCAAGAAGCGCTTATGCTGACTTCTATGATATCTCCATCCTTGGTAAGTCGTTTCGTCTCAAAATTTCGACAGGGAATTCCTCCCTTGACCACGGACTCAATAATTTTCGAGGTTTCCGCCTTTTCTGATTCAGGGACAAAGGGAATCCTTTTTGAGAGAACGTCTTTTTCGGACCAGCCGAAAACCTCAGTAAATCTGGGGCTTACATATTTTACATTCCCCTCAAGATCATAGATGACTATCGCATCCGCGGAAGACTCAATGAGAGATCGGTAAAGGTGTTCCTCCATTTTTGATTTCTTATAGAGAAGCTTATATTTCTTCTGGTTGTCGAGGAGTTTTTGTCTGGCCTCTTCCTGGGCCGTAATGTCTTCGTAAGTGAGTGATTGCTTTTGCTTGGCAATGGACACATTCCGAAACCGTATGGTTTTTTGTGAGCCGTCTTTACACGACACCTGAAAAATTCGTTCAGAAATCCCCCCTCTCACCTGCAGGTCCCTGCTATCTCTCATCCAGGTCTCCATCACCTGTTTGCGGTATTCGGGGTCAGGATAGGCCTTTTCAAACCAGGTCTTTTTGTCGGGCACGTCGCTGATTGTGTAGCCGAATATTTCGGTAAACCTTGGATTGATATACTCAAATGCGCCTTCCGTATCACTTATCGTAAGGCCGAAGGGTGCAGTTTCTGCGAGACGTCTGAATCTCAATTCACTTTCTCGCAACGCTTCTTCTGCAGCATTGCGCTCTCGTTCAACGCTGAGTGTCTGCCGGATATTATAAAGGAGTATGAGGAAAATGAAAACCAGGATGCCAAAAAAGATGATATTTAGCTTCCTTGTCATTCCTGCCATCCTTGCCGAAACATCGTCCAGGTACACCCCCGTTCCGATAATCCATCCCCACGGCCTAAATCCTCGTACATGAGAGAGCTTTGGGATAACTCTTGCGGGGTCATCCTGCCACTGCCAAAGATAATCAACAAATCCCCGGCCTGATGTTTTCACCACACGCATGAATTCACGCATGAAATATTTCCCGTTGGAGTCAACCATATTTATGATGTTCTGACCCACGAGATCTTTGCGGTAAGGGTGCATGAGCATAAGTCCGGTCATATCGTTGATCCAGAAATAGTCCTTCAAATTCGGTCCGTAGCGTATTGCTCCGATCTCCCGAATCGCCCGCGCCTGCGCTTCTTTTCTGGTCAATTCGCCACGTTTCACCTGTGACTCTAGGTCATTCATGATATCCCAGCAAATTTGTGTCATCTGGACAAGCATGTCACGCCGATCATTTAAGATATACGTTCGAACAGAAGGGAGGAAAAATAGCCAGATCGCAAGGCCGAACAAGAGGATGCTTACAATCGGGGGCATCGCTGCCCAAAACAGATCTTTTCGTTTCGAGTAACTTGGAGACGATTTTCTCTCTTCTCTTTTAGAAGGTGATGACATACTTGCAGCATACCTCTCCCGATTCAGTTCTTAAGGGAAATTACTCCTCCACCCATAGGAACAGCAATATCTGTGCCATTGGCCCTGTGAGCAATGCGAAGTCCATTCTCCTCATCTCCTCCGCCTCGCTACGAAGATTGGTGAGAAACCCGGGCTAGAAGCGATAGAGTTCCTATGCGTCATCATTGTGACGCCATGCGATTTTTTGACAGCCATACTTGGCAAATCTGAATAGGATAAAAAGAGAAGACTGACTTTTTGAGGAATCATCAAAAACATCCTTGACAAACCAGCCCAGATTTCTGTAAATGGCCATACGTTCCAGATTTCACAAGAGATCGTAATAAGGCTGATAATTTTCAAGGCATCTGAGTTTGTTCAAGTGGTACATCTCCTTCGAGGAATTATTGTGGTGACTGTATGAAAAGAGTGAAAGGAATTCCCTTCCCAACAGAAAACGGTCGTTCTGAAATTGAGGATCTCCCGCTGCCGGAACGTATTGTCCTGCCGCTGGTTACCCCGTTCGGAGAAATGATCCCGATAGTCTCTCCCGGTGATGAGGTACAGGCAGGCCAACTCATCGCCAAAGGCGCAAACAAGTGGGACCCACCATTGCTCTCTTCGGCAGCCGGGCAGGTTTCCGCGGTGAAATTTTGGCCAAACGGAACAGGAAATGAAGGTCCGGCCCTGGTTATTGAGTCTCCCAAGCAGGACTCTCCCTTCCGGAGAGAACAGCCTTCCCAAAAGGACGTTCATGAGATTATGCGCTGGGTCCAGGCAGGAGACATCAGGGAAGTTGATCCGAGCCCAATACCTCTGGCCCTCCGTTTACGGAAACCCGAGCTGGTCCCGCCCGCGTTTGCCCCATTTTCTCCGGCCCTTGAGAAGCCCATCCATACCCTTGTTCTCAATGGCATTGACCGTCAACCTGGGATCTGGCTTCGAAAAGCAATAACCAAGAACTTCAGCAGCGACATCCTTGAAACCATTCCCCTGCTCAAAGACGTAACGGGCGCCTCCCGGGTTTTTTTCGCATTTTCGAAAGGCGCCGAACCAGGCGAGGAATTTCTGAAGGGACTGCGGGAACTCGGCGTCGAACCTGTATCGTGTCCGAATGTTTATCCCATCGGCCTTAACCCTCTCCTGATCCCGTTCCTGACGGGTCAGGAAATCCCTTTTAATTCAGGGGGTGCAAGGCAATTCGGAATCGTTGTTATTGATGTGGCCACCGCCTTGAAGGTTCACGGGACAGCTCACGGCGAAATTCCCTCTGTGGAAGTTGTGATTCAGGTTACGGCGCCCTCGGCCGGCATTGATACCCTTGTGCGTGTCAGGCAGGGAACCTTGATTGAGGATGTGCTTTCTGCGCTTTCCATTTCCAAAAAGGACCTTGCCAAGGTATTATGCGGAGGCCCATTCCTGGGCACGGCACTCCACCGCTTTGATATCCCCATAACACAGGAAATTGACTCAATTTTTCTGCAGACCGAGCGGGAAATAATTCGCTATGCAGATGAAGCCTGCGTAAATTGCGGGTATTGTGTCCAGCATTGCCCCATGAAGCTCATGCCCAATGAGCTCAGCAAGAACTGCGAATATGGAAATTTCAATGTGGCTGAAGGAATGGACATTTTTTCCTGTATTGAATGCGGGATATGCGCCTATGTCTGCCCGGTAAACCGCCCAATGGTGCAGCTTATTTGTTTCGGCAAGAGAGAGATTGAAGCCGCGAGGAAAGAATCATGAAAAAACCTGAACTCCATGTATCAATGCCTCCTCATCTCCATTCAGGAGATTCCCTGAAAAAGATGCATCTGGATGTACTGGCGGCGCTTGTTCCTGCCATCTTTGCCGGGTGGTTCTTTTTCGGATGGTCGGCACTGTTGATTATACTCTTAAGCGCGGTGACGGCGATGCTTACCGAGCTTCTCTGGCAGAAAGGGGTCGGTCGACCGGTTCGCATCGGTGATGGAAGCGCCCTTATTACCGGGATACTGTTGGGACTCATCCTCACGTCCGAAAATCCCTGGTGGATACCGATACTGGGCGCATTTATCGCCATACTCGTGGGGAAGCAGTTGTTTGGAGGGCTTGGGAGCCATCCATTCAATTCGGCTATCGTGGGATGGGCATTTCTCCAGATATCCTATAAAGACATCTTGACCAATTTTCCTATACCCGAGCCAAGGTTTCTGCTTGAAGCGGGGGAATTCCTCTCTGATCCTGCCCTTATTACCTTGAAAGACAGTGGCGCTGAGGAAATCGTAGACCTCCCGTGGAAGGATCTCTTCCTGGGAAATGTGCCGGCTGAAATCGGAACCGCCTGTATCCTGGCCATTCTGATCGGGGGAGCCTATCTCCTCTACCGCAGACGGTTGACTTGGCATATCCCCTTCTCATTCATAGCTTCCGCCTGGATCTTTGCGCTGATCTTCCACCAAATTGACCCGGAAACCTATGCATCACCCACCTTTCATATCCTTTCCGGATGGATGCTTCTCGGGGCTTTTTTCCTTGCCCCTGAAAAGGGAACCTGCCCTGTCACCGCCCCGGGAATGATTCTCTACGGAATCGGCTGCGGGGTGCTTACAATGATTATCAGGTTATGGGGAAGTTACACAGAAGGTGTCCCGTTCGCCATACTTTTGATGAATGCGGCAACACCGCTGCTCGATCGTATCAAACCTAGAACTGTCGGGAGGATCAAAGAAATTGCGTGACTTAATCAAGATGGTGGTGGTGTTGACTGTCATCTGCGGTGCCTCCGGTCTGGTGCTTTCCTACTCGAATAAGGCTACAAAGGCTCCGCGGGAATACCAACTCCTGAAATATGTCCAGGAACCTTCCATAAAAGCGGTTTTGAATTCCTTTGACAATGATCCCATTAAGGACAGGATTGTTGTGAAGATCGGAAAGGATGAAAAAGGAAATCCTGTCGAAAAGAATATCTTTCCCGCCAAAAAGGGAGACAAGGTAATCGGCCTGGCATACAGCTCTGCGGCGACCGGATATCATGGACGAATTGATGTAATGGTCGGCATCGACCCCACCGGAAAAGTGACGGGCATCAGTATTATGACCCATACGGAAACACCCGGCTTGGGAGCAAGGATTGTGGAACCTGCGTTTACAAAACAGTTCAAAGGATTCACGCTGTCCCCTGAACTGAACCTTTCCGCCAAGGGCGGAAAGATCGACGGAGTGAGCGGAGCAACTCATTCCAGTGAGGGAGTAGTTGAAGCAGTCAGGAAGGCCCTCGAATTATTCCCCAGGGTCAAGAAGGAGGTTGGATGATGAGCGTTGTTCAAGAATTTACCAAGGGGCTCTGGAAAGAAATCCCGCCGTTTCGGCTGGTTCTCGGTCTTTGTCCGACCCTTGCAGTTACCACCGCGGGGAAAAACGGTGTTGGCATGGGGCTGGCTACTACTTTTGTTCTTGTGTGCTCCAACATCCTTATATCTCTTCTCCGAAACATCATCCCCAACAAGGTCCGGATAGCCGCATTCATTGTGGTCATTGCATCCTTTGTGGTCATTGTGGAACTGGTTATGCAGGCCTACTTTTACCCGCTTTATAAGATCCTGGGGATATTCATTCCGCTTATCGTGGTGAATTGCATCATCCTTGGGCGAGCCGAGGCCTTTGCCTCCAAAAACAGCGTCCTTCCCTCCATCGCGGACGGACTTGGCATGGGATTCGGCTTTACCATTTCCCTGACTGTCCTGGGATCCATTCGGGAAATCATTGGAAACGGCACTCTTTTCGGGACATCTGTCATGTGGTCGTCCTTTGAGCCGTTTGCCATTATGCTTAAGCCCCCTGGAGCCTTTCTGTGCCTTGGTCTTATACTCGGGCTCATGAATCTCATCAGTTCCAGGCAGAAAGGGCATTAAAATATCTATCTAGAAATAAGGAATTGAGCCATGTCTGATTATCTGCTCCTGATTGTTGGCGCTATTTTCGTAAACAACATTATCCTGGCACGCTACCTGGGGAACTGTCCCTTTCTCGGGTGTTCAACCCGGCTAGATACGGCGATCGGTATGGCCATGGCGGTGGTCTTTGTGGTGGTAATGGCCAGCGGTGCCACGTGGATCGTGGAAACATACATCCTCGTTCCCTATGAACTGGAATATCTTGAAACCATCGCGTTTATCCTGGTCATCGCAGCCCTTGTGCAGTTTGTCGAGATGTTTCTCCAGAAATCCGTTCCTGCACTCTACCAGGCGCTGGGGATTTACCTCCCGCTGATCACTACGAATTGTGCGGTCCTCGGCATCGCGATTCTTGCTGTGCAGAACGAATACGACTTTGTAAAGACTCTGGTTTATGCCTTTGCAGCCAGTGTGGGGTACGGAATGGCTCTTATCATCCTGACCGGCATAAGGGAAAGATATGCCGTAGCGCCAATCCCTGTTCACCTTCGCGGGACCTCCATTGGCTTGGTGACTGTGGGGCTTCTGGCCCTGGCATTTCTCGGCTTTGCCGGGTTGGTTCATTGAGCAACGATTTCATTTTACTTGTATAACGGAGAAAAGAAATGCTTGCAGCCCTACTGGCTATAGGAGGAATCGGACTTGTGGCGGGTCTTGGTCTCGCCGTTGCCTCTAAAATCTTTTATGTCTATGTAGACCCTAAAGTTCTGGAAATCGAAGAACTGCTTCCCGGCGCGAATTGCGGTGGATGCGGCTATCCCGGCTGCAGCGGGTCCGCCCAGGCAATAGCTACGGGAAAGGCTCCCCCAAATGTCTGCGTTGCTTGCTCTCCCGAGGTTCACGAGCAGATAGCAAGGGTCATGGGAGTGGAAATCGTCGAAAAGGAACCGGATATTGCCGAACCCGGATGCACATACGGGCTGGAAAAAGCCGACCTGAAATATATTTACGACGGTTTCAATGACTGCCGCGCAGCCATGCTGCTGAATGGGGGATCGAAGATCTGTCCCATCGGATGCATCGGCCTGGGGACCTGCGTGCGGGCCTGCCCGTTTGGCGCGCTTTCCATGGGACCGGACCATCTTCCCGTGGTAGACAAAGATCTGTGCACCGGGTGCGGAACCTGCGAGCGGGTCTGCCCCCGGCACATTATAACTTTGACCTCCAATACCCGCCGTATCCAGCGGGAGTATACTACGGACCAGTGCACCGCACCATGCCAGCGAAACTGCCCGGCCGGAATAGATATCCCGGCCTATATCAGGGAAATTTCCAACGGGAACTACCTCGGTGCGGTCAGGATTATTAAGGAGACAAATCCCTTCCCCAGCGTGTGCGGGCGAATCTGTGTTGAACCGTGCCAGGATGCATGCAGGCGAAACCTGGTGGATGAACCGGTCGGCATTAACAGCTTGAAGCGATTTGCCACGGACCAGGAAATGGCCTCTGGGCAGCATGTCCAGGTCCCAAGGGCCCCTGAGACCCATTGTCATGCCGCTGTTATCGGTGGGGGGGCGGAAGGACTGACCGCAGCCTATGCCTTGAACCGTCTAGGGCACGATGTCACGGTCTACGAAGCTGAAAATTATTTGGGGGGGATTCTTCACCTGGGGCTTCCCGAATCCAGGCTCCCGAGAAACGTGCTTGACTGGGATATCGAAGGCATCGTGGAAGCGGGAGTTGAAGTGCAAACGGGAATGAGGCTGGGAAAGGATATCACCATACCTTCTCTTCTGCAGGAAGGAATGCGGGCGGTATTTGTGGCAACCGGCGGATGGGATGCCCTTCTGCACGCAAAGCAGAGAAACGTGGATATGCCCCCCCTCCCCGGCGTACAGATCCTGGTTGACTTTCTCCTCGATTACCGGAGCGGGGGAAAAACCCAAGAGGGAAAACAGGTTATGATCCTGGGTGGAGGAAATGCAGCCATGCAGGCCGCGGAGATCTGCATGAATGAGGGAGCAGAAGCGGTATACCTGGTTTTTCGAAACACCGAACAATCTGCGCCCTACCCCGAGCAGCTCATGAGCGCTGCTCGAGAGAAAGGAATTCAATTCCTTTTCCAGAGCACGGTCACAAGAATGAGGGGAGCAGGAGATTCACTGCAGGCGGTGACGGTAGCGCAACTCGAGCGGGAAGAAGATTCGGAAGAAGAAATAAAAGTCGATCTCCTTTTGACCGGCGCAGGCAGGTTTCCAGAACTCATTTACATCCCTCAGGCAAATGAAAATGAAGAAGAAGGGACAGAAGCACAGCCCTCATCGCCGGTTTTGTGGGAAACGCTGACCCCCTACCCCGGGCCCTTTGCCAGAGAAGATAAGGGAATTTTCCGCCCTGGAGAAGTCATGGCAGACTACAGGGCTGTTGTTGAGGCAATCGGGGCAGGCAGGCGTGCGGCCGCTTCCGTGAACCGATTCCTGACGGGCGAACCGGTTGAGGCTCCGTCGAATATGATTCGGAAGTTTACGGAAGTCTTGAGTCTCAATGAACTTGAACCGGTAAAACAGTTCCCCCGTCAGAAAATGGCAGAGCTATCCGAAAGCGAGAGGATTAATGATCCTTCGCGGGAAATCATTCTCGGTTTGACCGAGGAGCAGGCACTGAATGAGTCGAGAAGGTGTCTCCAGTGCGGTCTGATTTGCTATCGTCGGGTTGAGGGGGTTCAATTTCAATGATCCGCGTTATTCGCGGTCGGTATTCCATCTTTGACCTTGCCACGCGATTTACCCACTTCATGAAAAAATAGGTGCCGAAGAGGCCTGCCCCGCCCCCAATGATGGAACCTGTAGCCGCTTTCACTTCAAAAAGGGGCCCCCATGCGTCTCCGAGGGCCGCGCCGGCAACCAGTGCCACAACCGGAACAAAATAGACTGCCAGAGAAAGTTTCAGTAAGGAGTGGGCAGGCAGGCTGATTTCCACATGATCTCCAACGCGGGCATGGAGATCATTTGTCAGCACAACGTGCATATTCTTCTCATCCGCAACCTCGCAGGCCCCTTGGGATTCACAATGGGCGCACGCCGCATTCCTCCTGAGCAGAACCGTCGCCCGGCCGTTGAAAACTTTTTCAATGACACCTTCTTCAGTTAACATATTCTCCCCATCCTATTCATGAATATCAATCTTTAGAAAACCCGCATTTTTCCGGGCAAAGGAAAGTGACAAAAGGGGGTGATTTTTCCCGTGATATATGATACCCCGTTCTGGACAGCACCATTTACCCCGTCAACCATCATGATACACAATGCGCGGAGAGGATGGAAGACAAATCAAACCAAAAAAATGTATTCAGGATACCGGAAGAGGAAATCCTGCGGCGCATAAATGGGGTACAGAAGGAATTGCATACCCGCCGTATGGATGGGCTTTTCATTGTCCAGCGTATAGACCTCCTTTACTTTTCCGGAACAGCTCAGAATGGGTTCGTCTTTATCCCCGCTGAAGGGGAACCCCTGCTCCTCGTGAAAAAATTTGTTCCAAGGGCCCTTGAAGAGTCGCCCCTGCATACCATCTTGAGCATACAATCCATCAGGGAAATCCCTGGTATCATCCGTGGTCATCAGGGCCGGCTTCCTACGAGGCTCGGCTTCGAGTCGGATGTCATGCCCATGCGGGAGTTTCAGTTCTATGAAAAACTGTTTGCAGGGACTGAATGCGTGGACGGATCTCCTGCGATACACGCCGTCCGATCCGTAAAATCTCAATGGGAACTGCTTCAGATGGAGGCTACAGCAAAAAAATCACTTGAGCTTTTCGAGTACCTCGGCAACCACATAGAGCCGGGAGAAAAGGACATTGAAATATCTACTCGGGCAGAATATTTTGCAAGGTCCATTGGTCACGGGGCAGCATTGCGTATCAGGGACTACCAGAAGACCGGGTTTCCACTGTCTTCCTTAGCCGGAACCCCGATGGGAAAAAGCAGGCTTTTCGGCCAGCCATCCGTTAGAGAAGGTAATTGCCTGATTATTGAACCAAAAGGGACACTCAACCAGAAGGTCCCTTTCACCGTGGAATCCAGGTTTTTTCTGAATGGCTACCATATGCATGAGGCAAGGGTTGGTTCAATCGGCCCCCTCCCCGGAGCAATAAATGAGATGGCGAAGCGCCTTTTTCAGCTCCAGCAAGAAATCCTGGCACACGTAAAAGCCGGAATAACTGCCGACAGTCTGTTCCGCCTTTCCCTTGAGAAGGCCCACGCCTCGGGACTGTCTACAAATACTCCCGGTGCTGACGGAACGCGCCAGGAAAAGATCCTCGGCAGCGGAGTGGGACTGGAACTGGTTGAACCCCCTGTGATTGCAAAGGGAAATCAACAGACACTCAAAGCGGGTATGGCCCTTTCGCTGTATTCGGAAAACCGCCTTGATGACCGGCAGATCCTGCGCATTAGAGATGTTGTCCTTGTCACCGAAAACGGTCACAGGAAAATCACCCGTCTTCCCCAAGAAACTTTCATCTGGTAACATTCTTGTGCAAAAACGGTATTTATTATTGGGCAGGGGAACGGGATGCTCCGGAGCCGCATCATTTTGGGCCTGTAACAGGATAAGCGACTGTTTTACTTCAGGATTTGGAGGATTTCTTTGAGTTCATATTCTATGTCGGAAAGGAGGGATTCAGGAGAGAGGTGGGCAAAGGCGTCCTTCTGCCTGAGCCGTTTCTTCGCCCCCTCAATGGTCATTTTCTCTTCATACAGGAGCCGTTTGATTTCCATGATTTTTTCAAGATCTTTTCGCTGGTAGGTGCGCTGATTGGAATCGGCCCTTCGAGGTCTTATTTGCGGAAATTCCGACTCCCAGTAACGGAGCACATAGGGTTCAACTCCGATAATGCGGCTCACCTCGCCAATGCGGAAGAATCGTTTATCTTCGGGTATCAATTCCATGAGTTAACCCTCCCGGAGTCTTCCACCGGTCTCCCTTCTGATGCGCTCTATGATTTTTTCGTGCAAGTCGTTTACCGCGGCTCCTTCGAGGGTTCCCTCGGGTGACCGGTAACAAATCCTGAATCCAAGAGCCTTTTCGTTCGGGGCCATTTTCCTGCCTTGATAAAAATCGAAAATTTGAACCGATTCAACCAGGCTCTTTCCTTCTTCTTTGATCAATGACAGGACTTTTCCGCTTTCCACGCTGCGACTGAGCACCATTGAAATATCCCGGTAAACCGCCGGGTATTTGGCAAATGGCTGAAACCTTTTGTCCCGCGGCAAGGCGCTGAGTACCGAAGCGATATCAAGATCAAACAGGAACGCTTTTTCGTTTTCCAGGTCGAATTCTTTCATCACGTCCCTGGATACCTGCCCCACTTGACCGAGCAGAGTACCGGAACTGAGCACCTGGGATGAAAATTCCGGATCATAGGGCGGGCATTGCGCTCCCCTCTGAAAGAATATCCCTTGAACGCCAAGATTTTCGAGCATCCCTTCAACAATACCCTTGGCGTCATAATAATCAACCTCCCGCTCATCACTGTACCATGTCTTGGATCTGTATGCCCCGCTCATCAAACCGGCAAACCATATTTTTTCATCGGGCAGATCGTTCTCTTCCTGGAGAAAGATTTTCCCCCATTCAAAAATTCTCAGTGACGTTTCTCCGTGAGCAATATTCGATCTCAGGGTGGTGAGAAGGCCTGGTACGAGGGATGTGCGCATTACTGATTGATCGGTTGAAAGGGGATTCATGATCCTGACGAGCTTTTCATCCTGGTATCCCCCGGGAAATCCGGTGACCTGAAGAGACTCGGGAGAAACAAAGCTGTAGGTAATGACCTCTGTGAATCCAAAAGAACTCGCAAGGCTTCGCATCCGACCGCGCAATACCAGTTCAGGCGCATCCCGTTCCTCGGCCAACCGTATCAGGGGAGAAGAAATGGGAATATTGTCATATCCATACAGTCGCGCAACCTCTTCAATCAAATCAACCTCTCGCTGGATATCAATGCGAAAAGAAGGCGGTGTAACCTGGAGACTTCCTTTTTGCTTTTTGGCCACATCCATGTGCAGAGAGCGGAAATAGCCGATCATTGCTTCATCTGAAAGATCAGTGCCGAGAAAAGCATTTGCGCGCTGGGGTCGAAACAGGATCTTCGACGAAATATGGGGCCTCGGATAGGCATCGATGATGCCGGATGCCGCCTTCCCTCCCCCCAGTTGTTGCATAAGCCCGAGACTTCTCTTCAGGGCCCGGGGTACGTTTTCAATATCAATGCCCCTCTCAAATCGGTATGATGCCTCGGTAGAAAGTCCCAGGCGTTTGGCGCCCCGCCTTATGGTGATCGGATCAAAAAAAGCGCTCTCAACCAGCACATTCCGGGTGCCTGCAAATATCTCGGAATTAAGTCCTCCCATGATCCCGGCTACCGCCACAAACCTCGTTGCATCACAGATCATGAGGCTCTCAGAATTGAGTTTCCTTGTCTGCCCGTCAAGGGTCGTGAATGAGTCACCATCAGATGCCCGTTTGACGACGATACGGTTTTCCTGAAGCCGGTTATAGTCAAACGCATGAAGAGGCTGACCCATTTCCATCATCACATAATTGGTGATATCGACGATGTTGTTGATGCTTCTGACTCCTGATTGGAAAAGCCGATATCGCATCCAGAAAGGAGAAGGTCGAAGTTCTATCTCCTGAAGAATTCCTGCGGCGTAACGCGGGCAACCCACAGGGTCTTCAATGGTCACACTGGAAAGTGTTTCTATGGCAGGCCCGGTTTCATCGAGTTCGACAGCGGGAACGTTCAATTTTTCCCCGGTAATCGCCGCGATTTCCCGTGCAATCCCGATGACACAGGCACAGTCACCTCGATTGGGAGTAATGCTGATATCAATGATCCAGTCAGGGAGAGACAGCACCGCCGCCATCTTGGTTCCGGGGGCAGTGTTATCGGGAAGGAGCATGATTCCCGTGTGGTCATCGGTAAGCCCCAATTCATCTTCGGCAAGGAGCATCCCGTGTGAAGTTTGTCCGCGGATCTCGCTCTCCTTCACTCTCGTCCCGATGGGAAGATACGCGCCGGGGAGCGCAAGGGGTGCCATGGTTCCTTCGTGCAGGTTTGGTGCACCGCAAACAACCTGTACTCTTTCAGAGCCCGTGTCCACCAGGCAGAGTGAGAGCCGGTCGGCATCGGGGTGGGAATCGACTCGAACAATCCGGCCGGCAACGACATATTGCAGATTATCTCCCACCGGTTCAAGCCCTTCGACTTCCAATCCGGCCATGGTCAGCGCATCACATAGGGCCGTGGGAGAAATATTTATGTCAACATATTCTTTTAACCAGTTCAGGCTAACTTTCATCGTCTCTTCTCATTGCCGGGCTTAGCATGCATTTCTCACGAGCAATCTACTGTGGCGGAGGGAAGCCGCAAGGCCCGTGAGAAAAACGGGCTAGGACAAAAGGAAATGGTATGGCTAAAACTGCCGGAGAAACCGCATATCGTTCTTGAAAAAGAGCTGTATATCATCAATTCCGTATTTGAGCATGGCAATCCTTTCCATCCCCATCCCAAACGCGAATCCTGAATACACTTCAGGATCATAGTCAACGAAACCGTATACTTCAGGATCAACCATCCCCGAACCAAGGATCTCAATCCAGCCTGTCTGCCCGCACGTCCGGCATCCCTTGCCTCCGCAGATTACACAGGCAATATCCACCTCGGCGCTCGGCTCAGTGAAAGGGAAAAAACTGGGCCTGAAACGCAAGGCCGTTCCCTTTCCGAACATTTCGTGGACAAAGGCGGTCAATGTTCCTTTTAACTGGCCGAAGGTCACGTTGCGGTCAACCAGCAGGCCTTCCACCTGGTGAAACATGGGGGTATGGGATACATCGGAATCGCGCCGGTAGACCTTCCCTGGAGCGATAACGCTGACCGGGGGTTCCTGGGACTCCATGACACGAACCTGCATGGGTGAGGTGTGCGTTCTCAGGACAACATTTTCTGAAATATAAAATGTATCCTGCATGTCACGGGCGGGGTGATCTTTCGGGATGTTGAGGGCTTCGAAGTTATAGTAATCCAACTCCACATTCGGCCCTTTTACGATCCGAAATCCCATTTTTTCAAAAATAGAGCAGACTTCGCTGATTGTCTGAGTGACAGGATGAAGGTGCCCGTAAACCGGTTTTCTTCCAGGAAGAGTTACATCAAATGACGCGGCTTCGCCACCGGCACCGCTTTTCATCTTCTCCAGGGCCTTCTTATACTGGGCGGTCAACCTTTGTTTCACTTCGTTGGCCAGTTTCCCGACCACAGGCCTTTGAGCCGGGTCCACACTCCCGAGGCCTTTCATAATGGCGGTCAGGACTCCCTTTTTCCCCAGGTAGGAAATCCTGAACTTTTCAAGCGATTCCCGGTCCTGAATCTTTTCCAGTTCGGCAACCGCTCTTTTTTCTGTCTCGAGGAGTTTCTCTCTCATGATATTCCTGCTGCCTTCCTAAGGGCACCATGCCCTGCAAGGGGAATATGAGGACGAAACCTTCAGGATTGAACAATACTGGCAAGCTCGGAAAAAGCGGAGGGATCTTTCACTGCGAGGTCAGCAAGTACCTTGCGATCAAGCTCCACCCCGGCCTTTCGAAGGCCACCCATCAGTCTGCTGTATGAAAGCCCGTTTTCCCGTGCTGCAGCATTTATGCGTACTATCCATAACCGGCGAAAATCTCTTTTCTTATTCCTTCTATCACGGTAGGCGTACATTCCCGCCCTGTCCACTGAAATAGTGGCAGTTCTGAATACCTTACTGTGGCCGCCACGGTATCCTTTGGCCGCTTTTAAAATCTTATTTCGCCTTCTCCTGGCCTTAAAGCCTCTTTTTACTCTCGGCATTGTCTTGTCTCCACTTCAAAATACAACCTGGCAAAAATACAAAGGTTATTATTCAGTTGGCCGAGCCATTCCCTAAATGGTCATGGCTGGCACCTAATCGCTTCCTCTTAGTGGTACGGCAGAAGTTTTGAAACCTGCTTCAGGTTGGTACTGTCAACCAGCCCTGATTTCCTCAGATTTCTTTTTCTCTTGGTGCTTTTCTTTGTCAAGATGTGACTTGAATATGCCTTATTTCGTACAACCTTGCCGGAACCGGTTGTCTTGAACCTCTTTGCGGCTCCGCGGTTTGTTTTCATCTTCGGCATGAAAATTTCCTCCCTTTATCTTCCGTATGACTCTTTATCAAGCGGTTATTTTGGTACGACCACCATGCTGATACTGTTTCTCCCTTCCTGCTTCGGCGGTTGATCGACGGTTCCCTCGTCCTGGATTTCTTCAGCTATTTTCTGGAGAAGTTCGTAGCCCATCTCAGTGTGTGCGAGCTCCCTCCCCCTGAAGTAAACTGAAACCTTCACCCGGTTTTTTTTCTCCAGAAATTTCCTTAGGTTCTTGATCTTAAAGCCCAGGTCATGCTCCCCAGTATGCGGCCGGAGCTTAATTTCCTTCACCTGGAAAGTACGCCCCTTCTTCCTCGCTTCCTGGTCCCGTTTGCTCGCCTGGTACTTAAATTTCCCATAGTCCATAATACGGCAGACGGGCGGATCAGAATCAGGCGCCACTTCCACGAGATCAAACCCTTCTTCTCTTGCCACTCGGAGTGCCTGCTGCACGGGCAAGATACCAAGTTGTTTCCCATCAACAGAGATAAGTCTTACCAGTCGTGCCCTGATATTCTCATTGATGTTCACGCGATCAAATTTGCTGCCTATGGTCCTACCTCCTTTGCTTCATGTCTTCGTTAATTCTCCGCGTAAATTCCTCCGCGGTCATAAAAGGGAGATTCTCCCCTGTCCTCAGACGGGGGGTCATCCCGCCTTTTTCACTTTCTTTGTCACCCACGATAAGCATGTAGGGGATCTTTTCCAATTGGGCTTCGCGTACCTTCAACCCCAGCTTCTCGTTCCGCAGATCCGCTTCCGCCCTGATTCCCACACCCCTAAGCGAACCAAGGAGTTTCTCTGCGAAGGGTATATTGCGATCCGTCACTGTCATGATAACTGCCTGGACCGGTGCAAGCCATACCGGAAAGGCCCCTGCGTAGTGTTCGATCAAAATGCCGATAAACCGCTCAATAGCTCCCAGGATGGTTCGATGAAGCATGGCGGGACGGTGCTTCTGCCCATCCTTCCCGATGTATACCAGGTCGAAACGTTCAGGCAGGGTGAAGTCACACTGGATGGTTCCGCACTGCCATTTGCGACCAAGGGCATCATTGAGCTTCACATCAATCTTGGGACCGTAAAACGCACCATCTCCTTCGTTTATCTCATAGGGGAGCTGTGCTTCATCCATTGCATCGATGAGGGCCTTTGTGGCCATTTCCCAGTCTTCATCAGACCCTATTGATTTTTCAGGGCGGGTGCTCACCTCCAGTTCATAATCAAAGCCAAACACGCCCATCATATCATGAACAAAATCAAGAAGCGCTCTTATTTCGCCGTGCAACTGATCCGGCGCACAGATGAGATGTGCATCATCCTGGGTAAATTCCCGCACCCGAAGCAGGCCGTGCAGCACCCCCGAACGCTCATGCCTGTGCACGGTTCCCAATTCAAAGTAACGCTTTGGAAGGTCCCTGTAACTCCTTATTCTCGATCCATAAATGAGCATATGAGACAAACAGTTCATTGGCTTGATGCCGTACGACTGCTCATCGATCGTGGTGAAGTACATATTTTCCCGGTAATTCTCAAAATGTCCTGACTTTTTCCAAAGATCAGTCTTAAGAAGTTCAGGACCTCGAACCAGCTCATACCCTCGACTCAGATGCTCCTTGATTTCAAAATCTTCCAACAAATATCGAAGCATCATCCCCTTGGGGTGCCAGACGATCATACCGGCGCCTATTTCCTCATGCGTGCTGAAAAGGTCCAGTTGAGGCCCAAGCTTGGCATGGTTTCTTTTTTTTGCCTCTTCCAACTTCTGAAGGTGTGCCTTCAGCGTCTTCCGGTCGGCAAATGCCACACCATATATCCTGCTTAACATGGGCCTTTTTTCATCACCTCTCCAATAGGCCCCCGCTATTTTCGTGAGACGAAATGCCTTTATTTTCCCTGTGGTTGGGAGATGAGGGCCTCTACAGAGATCCGTGAAACTCCCATGGGTATACAGCGAGACCATGTCCTCCCCAAGATCGCGAATTAATTCGACCTTGTAGTCTTCACCACGTTCATCAAAATAGCGAATCGCCTCTTCCGAAGAAATTTCCTTTCGTTCAAAGGGCAGGTTCGCCTTGATGATCTCCTGCATCTTCTGCTCTATGGCTGGAAGGTCATCTTCACGAAAAGGGCGCTCATAGTCGAAATCATAGTAGAAACCGTCCTCAATGGCTGGTCCGATCGTTACCTTCACTCCCGGAAAGAGTTCCTGCACTGCCATCGCCATCACATGCGAAGTGCTGTGCCGCAATATTTCCAACCCTTCAGATGATTCAAGGTAAACAGGTTCGATTTCAGTATTTTCAGGCACGATCGCAAAAAGATCCCGAGCAGCCCCGTTCACTTTCACGGCAACAACCCGATCAATGGATTTCACCTTTGCCTGTTCCAATACCTCGCGGGCGGTCAAACCAGCCGCGTCAATCTTTTCCGGTTCAGATCCTGATTTGAGAACAGTGATCATATTTTTCTACTCACTCGCCTCACCCCAATCCGTCGTGGATGGGTCCAAACAAAAAGAAAACAAGGCATCCGAAGGAAGCAAGTTTCTTATCCAGATGCCTCATTGATGGATCACACAGCTTTCGATATTCAAAGGAATCCGCATTTCAGATGCAAAGTCCAAATCTTCCCGCAAGCACCATTTTCAAAGTTTCCACTATTGCGAAAGCCGGATGACCGCTTAATTCACGACGAAAAAATGGGCTCATTTTTCCCGGCTTACGGATGAAAGACGTTCAATGCGTATAAAGTTGTTTGTTTTATAAACAATAACATAATGAAATGCAAGCGAAAAAACCCTGTTCCATAAGAGAAGGGGTCACAGCACCAGACCGCAACCCCTTTCTGGAATTCGGTGGTAGGCACGGCGGGATTTGAACCCGCGACTTCTACCGTGTCAGGGTAGCGCTCTCCCCCTGAGCTACGTGCCTTCACGGACTGAAACTATTATCAATACCCGCTCCGCTTGTCAAGCGCTATTCCTAGCCTGGCCTGCTCATGAAGAAGCATGTTTCGAGCCTGTCACGGCCTCCCCTCGTTTTCTTCTGATGCAGATTCTCCCATGACCTTGAACCAGTAGTACATGTAGTGGAGTCCTGAGGTGATAGTAAACAGCCCGGTCAGCCAGAACACGGGCGAGTGGAAACGATTGAGTTGCGGCAAATAATCCCTTGAAAGCACCATGAAAACCGTTCCCAGCTGGAGGCAGGTGGTTATCTTGCTCACCATGGAAGGGCGAATAATAATATCCATCCGGTTCAGGAAAAGAATGAGAACCCCAAGCAGAATGAGGATATCCCTGCTGATGGCCATTACCGTCAACCACGGCGGAATAAAATGGTGAACCGAAAGTACTACGAAAGCCGATATGAGGAGAATTTTATCAGCCAGAGGATCAAGGTACGAGCCGAGCCTGCTCTTCTGGTTAAATACACGTGCGATAAGGCCGTCGGCACCGTCGCTCAATCCGGCAATAATAAAAAGAACCAGTGCCGCCGGAAAATCTTCTCGAATGAGATAGATAATAAAAATAGGAGCGATAATGATCCGCAGGCTCGTGATTAAATTAGGTAATGTCATTTCTGATATCTACTGAGCAACCTGAAAGACTATTTCCGTATCTGCTGCACTTTCGAGGACAAGTTTAAAGGACAGTTTTTCCTGATTCAGGACACGGCGGAGCAATTCGTCCCTGGTTCCGGAAAAATCGACTTCCACACTCAGCAGCCCCTGACCTATGCGATTCTGACGCACTGATTGAACACCGGGGAGGTCTTCTTCCAGGAATCGCTGGACCGCTTTGAACTCCTGGTAATTCCGCAGTCCCTTCAGCGTAATCAGAATCTGCTGGACGCGGGCAACAGACTCGCTTCCCATGTACAGCATGGACGGAATCAATCGCTCAGCCAGTTTTCGCGCAACGTCTTCAACTACTTGATTGTCTTCCGGAGTCAGCTTGCCAATCATCTCCCTGCGAGCCGTTTCTGTCCCCTCTGCCAGGAGCAGCCCTTCTTTTACGGAAAACACCCGGAGATGAAGGGTGGTGATGTTGTCATCCTCAAAGACATTGCTGCCTGTAATGACAAAGTCAGCAGAGAGGATCTTTCCCCATTCCACGGCGTGCTTGCGGCTGACATCTTTTCTGTGCATTTCCGGGGACAAAGATCCATCTGCAATGCCAAATGTGTGATTTACCGGTATGAACCCGCGTTCCTGGAAAATATTATAGAGAAGGACCTCTGTCTGGTTTAAAACTGAAAAAAAATCAGGGTCTTTCCACCAGTAGTTTGATCTTTCTCTTCCGACCTCCGCCACCATGAAGAGAACCCTGCTCTGATAGGCTTGCTCAAGACTGATCCCGCTGAGTCGCAGTTTGTCATCAATGACTTTTTTATTGACTTTCACGTTCACGAGCACCTGATATTCGTTCCCACCCGTATATTCGGAAAGGATATGAAAGTTTTCAATTCCCTCATTCAGGGCCGGCAGGATTTCCCTGACTATCCTTTCAAAATTGTTAATCAGCCCGGCTTCGCCGAGACGGAGGATAAGATATTCCTCCATTGCCTTTCCCATTGCCATGGAAAGAGCTGCTGATTTTGCAGCCGCCATATTTCCCTGGACCACCTTCGCCGACCCCATTACCAGGATTTTGTCATTCAATTTTTCCTTCCCCAGCGCTGCTGGTGGAGAGAAAATGCATAGGTAAAACAGGCCGACACTACACAGTACCGCCAGGAAATGTTTTATTGATCGTTTCAACGATATCTCCCTTCCCCTCTAACACGCTTTTCTATAATTAATGAATATCCAGAGCTCTTTTGAGATTCTGAAGAGCCATCAATGCATCTGCGCCGGAAATATCTCCCCCAGGATTGAAAACTCCCTGCCTCGGCCCCATAATGTTCATTTTCCCTGTGCACAGCATCACAGCACTGAAATGAGGGTCGTCATTTACAATATCAACAAACGGTGATTCTGCTTCGCTAAACTGAGTGTTTAACGCCGGACCGTTGCGAATCTCACTGACGATGCCTGCCAAAATCACTGCGTATTCCGCCCTGCAGACAGGCTGCTCCGGTCGAAATGAACCATCAGCAAACAATTCAAGACCATGCACTCCAAGTTGGAGAACATTTTCGATATCTTTTCTCAGCGGATGAGCTTTCACATCAGCAGGAAGCGGAGTTAGTTTGCTGGAATCAAGCAACTCCTGTGGCAAATGAAAACCTTTTGTCTGATGTGCCAAATCCTGGTAAATCTTGTCCAGCTTTAATTCTTCAACAATCAGCACGGCAACATCCGCCCTTGTTAATGATTCTTTCAACGCTATACCCTTGCCTGCAACAGATGCGGGCATGGCCTTGAGTATTTTTCCTATTAATCGTGATTGCCTGTTCGCCTGCCAAAAAAGTCCGGAATTAAGTGCAAGTACCTTTTTGAATGCCTTTTCCGCTTTTTCAAACCTATAGGCCTGTTTATACGCCTCACCAAGGTAGTAATAGGCTTCCGCAGATCCCTTTTGACTTTTTTGTGCCTCTTCAAAAAGAGACTCTACTCGGTCGAGCCATTTCCCTTTTTTCCTCATGGTATAGAGGCGCATTTCTCCAACAGCGACCATCAACCGGTCTTTTTCGGTTTTGGCATAGTCCCTAGCCAGGGCCATGGATTTAAAGGCAGTATCATATTCTTCTCTCATTCCTGCGATGAGGCCAAGACCGCAATGGGCCTGAGAGAAAAAAGGATCCAGCCGGAGAGCCGATTGAAATTCACGTTCAGCATCGCTTATTTGGCCCCGGTGCAAAAAACTGAAACCGTTTGACGCATGATGTTTTGGCGTGTCGAGAAAACTCTCCAGGGTTGTATGCCGGTTCGTGCACCCAGCCAAGAGCAAAACAAGGATCAGGAAGAATAAGGGACATATCCGGCTTCTTAGCTTATTCATAATCATTTCCTCACCACTTAAAGAAATCCTTCTTCCCGGAAAAATGCCTTTTCCTTAGTCCAGGACAATAATGACACTTGCTCTGCGCAGAAAATCAAGGTTTTCCGGTGCCTCAAGTATCCGGTGCGCATCCGCATTTGAAATAACGATATCACACGAGTTGGCGCCGCTTACACGTACTGCTTTCACCCGGAGGGGATTTGACCCTATTCTCGGATCATGAAGGGCCTTTTCAATTTCTGAATCATAGCCTGCTACCCCCTTTCGCAAGGCAAATCTTCTTGTGACAATGGCAGGCCCATATATTTCTTTCCCTTCCTCATCCAGGACGCGGGGGACCAGAGCAGGAGCCACTTTCAGGCCGCGACAATCCAGGACCAGGCCGGTAAATGACTTCTTCTTTTCTGACTGTGTCAACTTTTCTTTTTGTTCAGCTGCTTCTCCCCTGATATCTTTTATTTCACGTATATTTCCAGGCAGGAGGATATCTGCGAGGTCTCCCCTGATACCAACGGTCAAGACTTTTTTCACCCTGTTCCCCGAAAGGAAAAAGGTCTCTTTTTCTGCAGCATGGTACACCATATTTTTCAACTGCCGGAATTGCGAAGCATCGTTCACTGCTATATCATTTACCAGGTGTGAGCAGTCAACTGGAACCATCTTCAGTGTCCTTAGCATTTGTCTCGCCGCACGAGTCCTCGCCTGCTGAGCGGCCAGGGCTCGCGCTTGCGCCTGATTTTGAACACTGCGGGGCGGAGTCCCGATGCCAATTGCTTCCACCACACGATTCGACCAATCCACCGTTCCCGTTCCCAGCTTTTTCGCGTAAATCCCTGCCTCTGAAAAAGAGGAGCCCAGGACGCCAAGAAAAACTATCAACGCTGCACACCGCCGCATGCTTTTCACTTGTTTCTTTCTCTCCCCTGCGGAGCGACCTCCCGGTCGCGATTCCTTTTCTCGACAATGAAAACATTGTCCTACTGCGCCTTTTACCATTGTCGTTTGCGGATGACAAGCTGTGTGTTTACATTGTTTATCCCTTCGCCCGTCACCCTCTCCCTGTCTGGTGAGCCTCCCCCTATTATGCATGAAAAAACATCTCTATTTTCTTTGCCAGCTGATCAATCCGGGACGGATCCACCCAGGTATATTCTGGATCAGCACGAAACCAGGTGAGCTGCCTCTTGGCATATCTCCTCGTTTCCCTCCTGATTTTTTCCCCTGCTTCGTGGATCGAACAGTGTCCCTGTAAATATTCCACCGCCTGTTTGTATCCGATGGCCTGGAGGGGCTTCAAACGTGGACTGTACCCACGCCGCAGCAGACTTTCGGTCTCGTCAACAAGGCCTTGGTTTATCATGGCGGTGGTTCTCGTGTTGATCCGCCGGTAGAGTTCTTCCCGTTCTCTCTTGATAGAAATTTTTAATGGATTAAACGTCCGATCGGAGAACCTGTGTTGCCGGCTCAGGTCCGAGGGAAGGCGGTCAGTCAGAGAAATAATCTCAAGTGCCCTTATAATCCTTACCCGATCGTTTGGGTGAATCTTCCGTGCACTCTGCGGGTCCAGGCACTCAAGTCTCCTATAGAGCGCACGGGGGCCTTCAACCTCCCATTCTCTCTGCAAGGACTGCCGGATTTCGGGTGACGAGGGTGGGCACTGAAAAAGTCCTCCAAGGAGACTCTTTATGTACAGGCCTGTTCCTCCGACCACCAAGACTCGCTTCCCCCGGTTGATAATGTCAAAGGCCGCAGAAGCGGCCATATCACGGTAGATGGCCGCGTTAAACTCCTGGTCGGGATTTACCACGTCCAGGAGATGATGGGGAATCCCCTGCCTTTCTTTAATGGAAGGTTTTGCCGTTCCGATGTCCATTCCACGATAAACCTGCATGGAATCAGCATTGATAATTTCCGCGTCAAAAAGGCGTGCGAGCTCAACAGACAAACTGGTCTTTCCGCTCGCCGTGGGACCCGCAATCACAATAACTTTGGATAGGCCCCCTGTTTTTTCCTTCATCATAAAAAACGTACCCTCGATAAAACGGAAATGACAAATGTCAAAGCTCAAATGCGAAATGTAATCCAAATGGTTCAATGACAAAACATATTCCGCTCACCTCTCTCCTTTGGGAATGAGTGAAAAGGCAATGCACCGAGGCTTGAACTCCACCTCATTTTGTCATTTGATATTTGACATTGATTTGACATTGGGATTTTGGGATTTGACATTTCGTGCGATCTCAGAAGAATTTTTCCGCCCCTTTGACTGCGAGTTTTCTCGTAAGGTACTACACTACCCTTTTGAACATTTTTTCAATTTCGGGATAGGTGAGATACCGGAAG
>QMLQ01000013.1 GCA_003646815.1 Deltaproteobacteria bacterium
ATAATCCAGATGATGTCCTGTAGGAATAACTGTATGCAAGGCCTCTTTGATGCGGGAAAGCGCACCAGGTGGAACTTCCGTGCCATTTTCGTAGACCTCCACAGTAGACCCAGATGGCTCTGGAAAAAAGTTATCATGAGACAGGTAGTACATGATCTCCCCGTCCATGATCTGCTTCATCATGAGCGCGGCTTCGGTCCCGTAGGCCCGTTGCATCCAGGTATGATAGAATGGTATGGCCGTAGCGGATAGCACGCCCAGGATCAGGACAGTGACCATGAGCTCTATGAGAGTAAACCCGTCTTTCCTCTTCATCTAGGTTCCCTCCCCTTGCCCCAGGGAATATCTCACCCCTCCAGCGGTCAGGGTGATATTCATTTGTCCCTTCTTTACGTGGGCGAGAGAAAGCCGGTACCCGATGCTCGGATCAGGATCTCTCGCATACCGGAGTTTTCCCAGAAGTCCAATCTGGTTCTTTTTCACATGGAGATACCGCGGGACAAGATCCGCCAGCCGCTCAGGGTACTGATTTCCTTCATAGTGTGCGTACCGTTTGATTGACCCGTTCACCAGAAAGAGAAGCACCCTTCCTGCCTTGTTCTTATCAATTGAGGAGGCTGTTTGCTCCGGTGCCGGTTTCCCGCCAAAAATAATCACTCCCCACATGGACAGGATCAGCACGGAACAGACGATCACAAAGTACCGGAACGGCCCCCATTTCTTCTTTTTCCGCACCTCCTTTTCAAGGACTTTTTCCTTCCGGTCACGAATATTCGATCCCACGCTTGTTACCGTCTGCAGCATGGCGCACTGGAAACAGGTGTACTCCCCCGGCCGCACCTCCTCTGCACACTCACTGCACAGAGGGGTGTTGCAACTTGCGCAAAAATACACTGCTTCCCGATCCGGATGGTATTTACACTGCATGAGACTGTTTCCTACCTTTCATACCCGCCCAATCCAGAGCCCGGTGCACTTAAAGAGATATAAAAAATATCCTTGTCCGTCAGGCTGAAAGCATTTCCTTTCAGGGAAAGAGATCTTGTATTCTCCAGTAAACGTTATGGTTTCAGGTCATTCCGGCAATAGGGGCATACGACCCACTCCGGCTGCACAATCCGGGCACAGGAGCTGCACGTGGGAACAATGGGCTGTTCACAGAATGGGCAATCCTTGAAGTCAAGGCTTACCGCTTTTCCGCAACCGGGGCAGATGGTCGTCAGCTCCTCTTTTTGATGTACCGCCCGGAGCACTTCCTCTATGGTTGTGATACCCATGCGGATCTTTCGGAGCCCGCTCATCCCCAGGGTGCTCATCCCGGTTGCCATGGCGGCCTCCCTGAGCGTGTCTGCATTGGCCTTGGCCTGAACAAGTTCCCGCATCTTGTGCCCCATGATCATGATTTCCTCTATGGCTGTCCTCCCCCGGAAGCCGGTATTATCACAATGCGGACAGCCCCTGCCATGAAAAAATTTGAAGGGCAGTTCTTCTTCACGCATGCTGAGCCTCGCAAGAAGTTCCGGGTTGGGGACATATTCTTCCTTGCATTTCGGGCAGATGACCCGCACGAGACGCTGTGCTACCACTCCGATCACGGAAGAGGCGATCAGAAAGGGAGGCATGCCGATATCAATGAGCCTCGTAACGGCTGTTGGAGCGTCACTTGTGTGCAGCGTAGAAAGGACCAGATGCCCGGTAAGTGACGCCTGAAGGGCGAGTTCAGCCGTTTCTTCATCCCGAATCTCTCCCACCATGATAACATTTGGATCCTGCCGCAGGATAGAGCGGAGGATAAAGGGAAAAGTAAGGCCGACTTTCTCGTTAATCTGAACCTGATTGATACCTGCAAGCTCATATTCAACCGGATCCTCCACCGTGATAATATTCACTTCCTCGGAACGGATCTCACGCATGCAGGCATAGAGGGTAGATGTTTTTCCACTTCCCGTGGGTCCGGTAATCAGAATCATGCCCTGGGGCTGGCGGGCAAAGTTTTTTACAATTCCGAGATTTTTTCTTGCAAACCCCAGCTGATCCACCGTAAGAAAGGCCTCTTCCTTATTGAGGATACGGATCACCGCTTTCTCTCCATAAAACGTGGGAAGGGTCGATACGCGGAGATCAGCGGTAAAACTCTTGGACCGCACTTTGATCCTGCCGTCCTGGGGGAGCCGCCGTTCTGCTATATTCATTCCTCCCAGGACCTTGATCCTCGAAATAATAATGGGCTGAGTCCATTTTGGAAGTTTAATGGTCTCCTGCAGGACACCATCTATCCTGTTTCTTACCCTCACATTGTTTTCCTGGGCCTCCACATGGACGTCACTCGCCCCCTTCTTGATGGCGTTCTTGATAATGAGGTCCACCATCTTTGCAAAGGGGGAGTCCTGAAGCTTGTCAAACTCCTCTTCCTCTTCTTCTGCCTCTTTTTCCCCGGGATAGAATTCCAGCAGCTCTTCGCTCCCCAGTTCATCAGTAACTTCATTGATGGACCTTTCGGGGTGGTGATATTCCTGCACCCGGTCAAGGATCTGGCTTGGCGTAGAAATGGCCGGCTGAATATTAAAGCCGGTGATAAATTGCAGTTCCTTGATCATGTTCAGATCAAGGGGATCTGCCATGGATACGTGCAGTACATTGTTATTTCTGTTAATGGGAATACAGAGAAACTTTCGGCACACCCCTTCCGGGATTGTCTCTATGATATTCTGCTCAATATCCTGGTCCCGCAAATCAACAAATGGAATCTTGAGCTGCATCGCAAGGGCAAAGGCGATTTCCTCCTCGGTCAGAAAATTGAGATCTATCAGGACCTGCCCAAGCCGTTTTCCCGTGCCCCCTTGTGCCTCCAGGGCCTCACTCAGACGTGCGTCAGAAAGGAGCCCCGTTTCCACAAGCAGTTCTCCCAGCTTCCGCCGTCCTATGAGGCTTTTTCTTCCTTGCTGTGTGCCGGTATTCTGCAGCCCATCATATGCCATGACGCGATCCCTGTTTTAATTGCTTCATTCGGGTATTTAATCGACCTTCACGCGAAAAACATTAACAACTTGTTTCTTATCTTTCAAGGGAAATAGTCGCAGATCCACCAGGTGCACTCTCTCCACGCACACCTGCTCCTGGCCCGCTTTTCTCACGGACCTTCGTAGCGAGGCGGCGGAGACGCTCATGGATACAAGGCGCACGAAGAAAAATGGATGAAGGCGTACTTGCAGTACGTCAAAGTCATTTTTCAAGCGCAACGCAGGAGCCATGTGATCTTCTCCGCAATCTGCTCATTTGATATTTGACATTAATTTACACGATTGGTAGACTTTTGTGGCTTTTGGTGGCACTCGTGCAGCAGCGGTTTTACCCGTCTTTCGGGGCCCGGCGTACAGAAGGGTTCCCCCTTTCGTGGAGCGAGGAAGAAAAACTGTCCTGATGAAAAAACCCATCAACAAAACAGATACTGTCATCGTCAGCTTTCTAATCCTCCTTTTTCTCTTTTTTTCTTTTCGCGCCTATGGCCCTTTCGAGTCCCTGGAGCAATTTTTCTATAAAGCGGAGATGCGGCTGGATCTTCCCACTATTTCCCTTGAAAACAAGATTGCCATTGTCAACATCGATGCCAAGAGCCTGCAGCAACTGGGGCCATGGCCATGGCCCCGGCATGTCATCGGAGACATGATCCGGATCCTCAAGGATAACGGCGCCCGTCTCATCGGCCTCGACCTCCTGCTCCCCGGCCGGTCCCAGAATGAGGGTCTCCAGGCCGTCCGGAGCCTCTACGACCTCATCTACCAGTTGCAGAGACAGGATCAGACCAATACATCCTATGACATTCTCCTCAAAAGGGTGGCGGAGATTGAAAATCAGCTTGACCAGGACAAGGAACTCGCAAGCGCTATCAAAGAGGCGGGCAATATTGTCCTGCCGGTCATGGGAACGTTCGGCAGGTATGACACTGAACTGGTGGTTCCCCCGAATTCTCCGCTGGCAAGAAGTGCCATCCGCAACTCCAGCCTTCAGAAAAAACTGAAAGACTCCATTTCCGTCAACAGTCTTATTTCCCCTTTCCCGGAACTCTCCAGCAACTGCCGCTGGTTAGGACACATCAATTTTCCCCCGGAGAAGGAAAAAGCCGGTCAGGTCCACCTTCCCTTTATAAATTATCGGGGAAATATCATTCCCTCAATGCCGTTTGTCATCGCCTTTGACTACATGAAAAAGGATCCGCGCCTGGTGACGATCAGGTCAAACGGCGTGTCTCTTGGGCAGGACGTCATCCCCACAAGAAACGGTGAAATGTTCATCAAGTTTCGCGGTGCCAGACGATCATTCCCCTATTATTCTTTTGTGGATATCCTGAAAGTAAAAAAAGTCCCGGCTGTTTTTGACGGAAAAATCGTGCTTATCGGCTTCACTGCCGGGGATAAAAGCACGGCAATCGACACGCCGGTTGATCCTGAGATGCCCCGTGTGGAACTGGCGGCAAACATCATTAATGATATCATGAAGGGAAGATACCTGAGACGGCCCACGGCGATGGCTTTTCTGGAGGCCTTTCTCCTGATCCTTCTGGCAACAGCGGCTTTCCTGTTTATCCCGCGCCTTTCTTACCTCGGCAGAACGGTCTTTACCATGTGTTTCCTGTTTCTTCTGTTTGTTGCCAGCATCGTTCTTTTTGTGGCAGCAGACAGTTGGTTCAAGATAACATACATTTCCCTCTCTCTTCTCTCCATCTACGCGTTCTTCATGGTCAGGGATTTCGTTGTCCGGGAACGATCAATGGAACAGACCTCCAAGGAAAGCATTGAAACCAATCGCATGCTGGGTCTGAGCTTCCAGAGCCAGGGACTCCTGGACCTTGCCTTTGAAAAATTCAGAAAATGCCCGCTGGATGACGCCATGAAAGACGTCCTCTACAATCTCGGCCTTGATTTCGAGCGGAAACGAATGGTCAACAAGGCTGTCTCTGTTTATGAATATATCAATGAGGGGGAAAAGGACTTTCGGGACCTATCCACTCGAATCCCCAAGTTGAAAAAAGTTGCCGGCGAGCTCCCTGTCGGCGGCCTCAAGGGAAAGAAGGAAGCCAAGATACTCTTTTCGGAGGATCTTGAAACAAAGCCCACCGTCGGGCGGTATGAGATCCTTGATGAACTGGGACAGGGAGCAATGGGAATGGTCTACAAGGCGAGGGATCCCAAGATTAACCGCCTCGTTGCCATAAAGACCATCCGGTTTTCAGATGAATTTGAGGATGACCGGATCAGTGATGTAAAAGACCGCTTTTTCAAAGAGGCGGAACTGGCTGGGAAACTCTCCCACCCTTCCATTATTTCTATTTACGATGTGGGTGAAGACTATGAACTCACTTACATGGCTATGGAGCTCCTGAACGGAAAAGACCTGGAGCACTATTGCCAGAAAGATACGCTCCTCCCGCTCTCCAAGGTCCTTCGAATTGTTTCGGAAACAGCGGCGGCGTTGGACTACGCACACCAGCAGGGAGTTATCCACCGGGACATCAAGCCGGCGAATATCATGGTCCTTGAAAACGGCGACATAAAGGTAACCGACTTCGGCATCGCAAAAGCGGTCTCCAGCTCCCAGACAAGGACCGGTATTATTCTCGGAACGCCGAACTACATGTCACCTGAACAGATCAATGGCCGCAAAATCGACGGCCGTTCCGATATCTTCTCTCTCGGTATCGTTTTTTTCCAGCTCTTGACTGGAGAACTCCCCTTCAAGGGAAAGACCCTGACAGAACTTTTTTACCAGATTACCCAGGCAAAGCACCCGTCTCCCAAAGAGATAAATCCGAAGGTTATTCGGCCATGCGAGCAACTGATTGACCGCGCCCTGGCAAAAGATCCGGCCGATCGATTCCAGAACGCGGGTGAACTGGCCCGCTACGTGAGCATCCTCACCCAAAAGATAGAACAGCTCCGATCCAAACGCCAGCAAAACTGAGCCAATCAGCACCTGCAGTAGAAATGAAGGTTAGGGTGAAAAACAATTTGTTCTGAAAATCTCATCAGCCTTTTCGTTTGGAATATTGAAACATTCGAGTTTCGAATTTGTTTCGGATTTCGAATTTATTCTTTCTCATTATGATACGGAACGGTAGAACCGGCGGGTTCTTTGTGATTTAGACCCTAAAATATTCCCTATACCACGCCACAAAATTTCTGATCCCGACTTCAACCGGCGTCTTCGGGGAAAAGCCAAGCAACTTTCTCGTCTTTTCGATGTCCGCCGAAGTTTCCGGCACATCCCCCGGCTGGATGGGCATCATGTTCTTTTCCGCCTTTTTTCCCAGCTCTTCTTCAAGCACACCGATAAACTCCATCAGCTCCACGGAATTTGAATTCCCGAGATTGAAAATTTCATAAGCAACGGGCCGGTCCAGGGCGGCCAAGGTTCCATCCACGATATCGTCAATGTAGGTGAAATCACGCCTCATTTTCCCATAATTGTACACATTGATGGGCCTGTTGTGCAGGATCGCATCGGTGAACAGGAAGAGCGCCATGTCAGGGCGCCCCCAGGGACCATACACCGTGAAATAGCGAAGGCCGGTACAGGGGATCCCATAAAGGTGGTTATACGCATGCGCCATAAGCTCGTTTGCCTTCTTCGTGGCGGCATACAGGGACACTGGCGTATCAACCCGATCGTCCACACTAAAAGGGGTCTTCTTGTTATTCCCGTAGACGGACGAAGACGACGCATAGACAAAATTTTTCACCCCCTGCGCCCGTGCCAGCTCCAGGAGATTCAGGAAGCCTTCCAGGTTGCTTTTCTGATAGGAAAAGGGGTCTTCCAAGGAATATCTTACCCCTGCCTGGGCCGCCAGATTGCAGACAATCCCCGGGCTATGTTTCTCGAAAATGGTTCTCACCGCGTCAAGATCTTCAATATCCTCCCGGTAAAAAACAAACTGGTTGAAATCCTGTAGGATGGCCAATCTTCTTTTTTTCAGCTGTACATCATAGTAGGGATTCAGGTTGTCGATCCCCACCACCTTGTCTCCCCGTTCGAGGAGTCTTTTTGACACATGAAACCCGATGAAACCTGCTGCCCCTGTGACCAGTATTGTTCGCTTCTCTTCCTTCATGATTCGTTCTCCCTCCGAAATTCCTTCTTCACTTCTTACCAGATGCGGTGGATAAAAGCCAAAAAAAAGAGACTGTCCCCGTCAATACATCTTTTCCGGGCACAGTCTCTTTGGATCACTAACGGCTCGTACCTTCCGCAAGCCGTGGCAACAAGGAGCTGGAGACTTACATCATTCCTCCCATGCCTCCCATGCCGCCCATGCCGCCTCCTCCTGGCATCGGGGGCATATCTTCCTTTTCTTTCGGTTTCTCTGCGATCATGGCCTCGGTGGTCAGCAGGAGCGAAGAAACCGTCGCCGCGTTCTGCAAGGCAAACCGAGTAACCTTGGTGGGATCAATGATACCGGCTTTGAGCAGGTCTTCATATTCCCCGTTATCTGCATTGTATCCGAAAGAGCCTTTTCCGGCCTTTACCTTTTCAACCACAACGGACCCTTCGGCACCGGCGTTATTGGCGATCTGACGAATGGGTTCTTCCAACGCGCGCATCACCATGTTCACTCCGGACTGCTCTTCGCCGCCCAGTTTCAATTTGGCAACCGCCGGAATGGCTCGAACCAGTGCAACACCGCCACCCGGGACGATCCCTTCTTCAACAGCGGCTCTCGTTGCATTCAATGCATCCTCAACCCTGGCCTTCTTCTCTTTCATCTCTGTCTCGGTCGCTGCACCCACATTGATCACTGCGACACCGCCGATAAGCTTGGCAAGTCTCTCCTGGAGCTTCTCTCGATCGTAATCAGAGGTGGTCTCTTCAATCTGTACACGAATCTGCTTGACCCTGCCCTCAAGATCGCTCCGGCTGCCGCCGCCGTCTACGATGGTAGTGTTGTCCTTGTCGATCCTTACGGTCTTTGCGGTTCCCAGGTCATTCAGGGTCACATTCTCCAGTTTCAATCCCAGATCTTCTGAGATAACCCTGCCGCCACTCAGGATAGCAATATCCTCCAGCATGGCCTTTCTCCGGTCACCAAACCCGGGGGCCTTTACCGCGGAAACCTGCAGCGTGCCTCTCAACTTGTTGACCACCAGGGTAGCAAGGGCTTCGCCTTCCACATCCTCTGCGATAATGAGAAGCGGTTTCCCCATCTTGGCAATCTGTTCCAGGATGGGAATAAGATCCTTCATGTTGCTGATCTTCTTTTCATTCAGGAGTATGTAAGGCTCACTCAGGTTAACTTCCATCTTCTCAGGATCGGTTACAAAATATGGGCTGAGATATCCACGGTCAAACTGCATACCTTCCACCACCTCCAGGGTGGTTTCCATGCTCTTTGCCTCTTCAACCGTAATGACCCCTTCTTTCCCGACCTTGTTCATGGCCTCTGCAATAATATTCCCGATGGTCTCATCATTATTGGCGGAAATGGTTCCAACCTGTGCAATTTCTTCCTGATCTTTTGTGGGCTTTGACAGCTTCTGCAATTCCTCGACAGCCACTTTGACAGCCTTCTCGATCCCTCTTTTGATGGCCATGGGATTCATGCCCGCGGCCACCAGCTTGGACCCTTCCCGGTAAATGGCCTGGGCCAGGACTGTAGCCGTGGTTGTTCCGTCACCGGCTACATCAGATGTCTTGGAAGCGACTTCCTTGACCATCTGTGCGCCCATGTTCTCGAACTTGTCTTCAAGTTCAATTTCCTTGGCGACGGTGACACCGTCCTTGGTAATGTTCGGGGAACCAAAGGATTTGTCCAGGATGACGTTCCGCCCTTTCGGTCCCAGGGTGACTTTGACTGCATTTGCAAGGGTATCAATGCCCAGCAGGATGGCCTCCCTCGCTTTTGCATCGTATCTAATCTCTTTTGCCATGCTTTCTTTCCTCCTTAAGAATTATGTTTACTCATTTCGATTTTCACGCCACGGCTATTCCACGATGGCAATAATATCATCTTCCCGCATAATCAGGTGCTCTTCACCCTCTATCTTGATGTCGGTCCCGGCATACTTTCCAAAAAGGATCCTGTCACCTTTCTTGACCTCAAGGGGCTGCTTCTTTCCGTTTTCCAGGATCTTTCCGTTTCCAACCGCAACAACTTTGCCTTCAATGGGTTTTTCTTTTGCGGTGTCAGGGATGATAATCCCTCCCTTTGTTGTCTCTTCTTCCTCAACTCTTTTCACAATAACACGGTCATGCAATGGTCTTACTTTCATCTTTCCCTCTCCTCCTCAATTTTGAATATCATAAGTTCAGGCGGGAGACACAAGGTTCCCGACGGTGGTAAACTGCAAGATCCTAACTGGGATCACTGAAACATTATTGGGAGAAGTTAATGCAGACACTTGAAATGTCAAGTGGCAGGGAGAAAAAAATCAGGAGGAATTTAAGACCGCTGTCCCGTCCGCCATTCCCAGGTTTTTTGAATACCCTCTGCAAGGGTCGTAGCGGATTTCCAACCAAGGATTTCCCGTGCCTTTTCTGCCACCAGGCAACTCTTTGTCAGGTCACCAGGCCGGGCCAGCGCGCGGACGGGCATGGACAGGAAATCCAGGGATTTCCCGCTCCGTTTCTCAAAGATTTGAAAAATAGTCTTATAAAGTTCCAGGGTTTTGGTCTCACGGCCGGTTCCGATGTTGAAGCAATCCAGGCTCCCCCTGGTTAATGCCTTCTTGTTCGCTTCCACCACATCCCCCACAAACGTGTAATCGCGCACCATTCCATCCCTATCTTCGGGAAAATGGTAGAGCGTCGAAGGTTCCTCTTTCAACAGGTTATCCATGAATATGGCCACCACACCCGCCTCACCATGGGGAATCTGACGAGGGCCGTAAATATTGGCATAGCGCAGGACGGTATATTCCAGGCCATACTGGTGGTAATAATAGGCAAGATAGTGCTCTGAAGCGTACTTGGAAACCGCGTACGGCGAAAGCGGCTTCGGCAGGTACTTTTCAGAGGTGGGATATTCATCCGCTTCTCCGTAGATGGCGCCCCCGGATGAAATAAAAATAACCTTTTTTGCCCTGCACCTGACGCCGCTTTGCAGAAGGTTGAGAAAGCCCCTGATATTGATATCCGCATCCAGCATGGGATCGGACACAGAAGCCGGGACGCTGATCTGGGCTGCATGGTGATTAATGATCTCCGGTTTTTCCCGGTCTATCACCTCCTGCAATTCCCGGGAACGGATATCTACTTCATAGAACCTCGCCTCTGGGTTCACATTGGATCGCTTTCCGGAAGAAAGGTCGTCCACCACAATCACCTCGTGGCCTTCCGCGATATAGCCGTCCACCACGTTTGATCCGATAAACCCTGCACCACCCGTCACCAGAATTTTCATTTCAGTGTTCCCTGCCTTTCTGTTCAAATATCTTTTAGAGCATATCTAGCAGGAACGCCGATTCACGTCAAGGCGTATCAACCCCCATGAATCTCATTGCAAATACCGTGCGATTATTATAGTATTTCACGCCTGTGCATATCCGTGATCATTTAGGAAACAGGGATGCAGGGCTCGGAGCGTAAGATAAAAACAGAATTGAAAGACAACAAACCAATGAACCAGAAGCATGAAAATATCCTCGGACAGATTGGGAACACCCCACTCGTACCCATCAGGAACCTGTTCAAGAAAAAGGGAGTGGAGATCCTTGCAAAACTTGAGTCCTTTAATCCTGGAGGATCGGTAAAAGATCGGCCCGCCCTGTACATGATTGAGGAGGCCGAACAAAAAGGCGAACTCACCAGGGAGAAAACCATCCTGGAGGCCACCAGTGGAAATACCGGGATCGGTCTTGCACTGGTGGCTGCCGTCAAAGGCTATCGTATCCTCCTGACCATGTCCGAATCCGTAAGCGAAGAGCGCGTGAAGATCCTGAAGGCCCTGGGTGCGGAAATCGTGTTTACCCCGGCCCGTCTCAGCACAGACGGAGCGATTGAGTACGTGTACCGGCTTGTGCGGGAAGAACCGGAAAAATACTGGCTGGCCGATCAGTTCAACAATGAGGCCAACTGGAAGGCCCATTACTACGGTACCGCTATGGAAATCATGGAACAGACAGGGGGGAACCTGCACGCCATTGTGGCCACCATGGGCACGACGGGGACCCTGATGGGCTTGGCCAGGAGGTTTCAGGAGATCAAACCGGGAGTGAAGATTATCGGGGTGGAACCCTATCTGGGACACAAGATCCAGGGTCTCAAGAATATGAAGGAATCCTATCAGCCCGGTATTTTCGAAAAAAAACGGCTGGCCCGCGTCGTCAACATAGATGATGAGGAAGCATTTCACACTGCTCGGCTTCTAGCAAAAAAAGAGGGGATCTTCGTGGGAATGAGTTCGGGAGCTGCCATGGCAGCCGCCTGCAAGATTGCTGAAGAGATGGACTCCGGCCGGTTGGTGGTTATTCTTCCCGACGGAGGTGAGCGGTACCTCAGTACGCCCCTCTATACCGCGAGGGAAAAGTGCGGGCTCCGACTCCACAATACCCTTACCCGCAAGAAAGAGGACTTCCTGCCCATCCGGGAAAACCAGGTTTCCATGTACACCTGCGGGCCTACCCTTTGTCATGAAATACATATCGGGCAATGCAGGCGCTTCGTGTTTGCTGACCTTGTGAAAAGATATCTCCTGCTCAAGGGATTTCAGGTCAGACACATCATGAACGTGACTGACCTTGATGACACGACGATCAAAGGCTCGGAAGAGGCCGGGGTATCCCTTGCCGAATTCACCCAAGCCTACTATGAATCTTTTATCAATGATATCAAAAAATTAAATATTCTAGAGGCGAATGTATACCCAAGGGCCAGCCTCCACGTGCAGGAAATGATTGAGCTTACCCAGAAACTTCTTGAAAAGGGCTATGCTTACGAAAAGTTCCGGTCCATCTATTTTGATATCTCCCGGTTCAGGGAATATGGGCATCTTTCCAAAATAGACCTGGATAAAATCAAAATCGGAAAAACCGTGGACCTGGACCAGTATGAAAAGGAAAACCCGCGGGACTTTACTCTCCTGAAACGGTCAACTTTGAGCGAACTCAAGAAGGGCATATTCTATCAGACCCAGTGGGGAAATATCCGCCCGGGCTGGCACCTGCAATGTTCCGCAATGGCATTGCATTATCTTGGAGCGCCATACGATATTCACACAAGCGGGACGGACCTTATTTTTCCACACCACGAGAATACCATCGCAATTATTAAGGCCCTCACGGAAAAAGCTCCGGCCAACTACTGGCTGCACAATGAGCTGGTACGTATGCACAGCGAAAGGGCAGCTTTCCCAGAAAAAAATGGCCGGCTGACCCTGAAGGATCTTTTCCGCAGGGGCTACTCAGGCAGGGAAATCAGGTACTGGCTTCTGAGTCGACATTATCGAAAGCCGCTCTATTTTTCCTGGAAAAAACTTGAAACAGTAAGGAACACGCTAAACCGCCTGGACTATTTTGTCCAGAAAGTACACCGATGCCCTGATGGATCTCCGTACTCTGAAATAGATCAGAAAACCTATGATCTGCGCCGCGGATTCAACGATGCCATGGATGATGATCTCAATATCGCCTCGGCACTGGCTTCTCTTTTCCAGTTCACCAGGGAAATCAACAAGGCCATAGATCGAAACGGTCTCGCGGACGCGGATCGGAAAAAGATCCTCGAGGCACTCAAACAGATCGATTCCGTCCTGGGAGTGCTGCGGCTGGAACAGGAAGAGGTGGATGCGGCCGTGGCGGCCATCGTACGGGAGAGGGAAGAGGCACGAAAAAACAAGGACTGGGAACGGGCTGACGAACTTCGGATGCAGTTGCTGAAAATGGGAATCGAAATTCTTGACACCCGGGAAGGCCCGGTATGGAGGAAAAGCAAAAGCTCCTCATGAGGCAAACAGATTGATGCGCGCTTCACGTGCATCCATATCTTTGGTCATCTCTCATCTGCCTGCACAGGATTTGTTTCCCTCTTGAGAAAATCATTGCACGGGTGACGCAGATGGGGCCACTGTCCCCTGTTCCCGTCCCAGGGATCGGCGCGGCATTCCCCAAGGGCCTGGGGGCTGTTATGCCCTTTGCTGTTTGAAAAATGCCTGAACCGCATGCAGGCTGCGCACTGAACAAGGGCCCCCTTGTCATTGAAGGAATTGGCATCTCCTCTTTGTTCCATGTATTCTTGCTCCTCGGCTGCTACAATCTTGCGGCCTGCGCTTTTCTCTCTGGATGGAAAAGAGAAAAAACACCTTTGCTCTTTTCAGACAACGGCACGAAACCGGGAAAAACCAGCCCCACGATCACCCTGATTGTCTCCAAATCGAGCGGATTGAATGCTCCCCTGAACGCTGCCACGGCCGCACACCCACACCGTGAACAATCAGCATCATTCCCATACGTACAGGCTTTGCTCGTCCCGTCAGAGCAGAAGCACCGCACCCTCCTGCTCACCGGGCATGCTGCATAGCTGTTCCACTCCTCAAAGACCCCGTTGCTCCTCAACTGACGAGCCATGGCGCGGGTAAAACCAACTTTATCTCCGTACTTTGACCGCAACCGAAGGAGTTCTACAACAGCACTGTCCCGTTCCTCCAGGGTGAGAGCATGGCCGTCATCCTCTCCCACATTCGGCGTAAAAAAAGAAAAACCCATTCCTTTTGTGGGCAACGCCACCATTTCCCTGACAAAATCTTCAAGATAATCCCGGTTCAGCCGGGAAATGGTCATATGGACAATCGGGCGACGTGTTGCGCACTGGAAATTTTGAACGGCCGTATCGTAGACGCCTTTTCCCCGGATCGCGTCGTTGATCTCCTTTGGGCCGTCCAGTGAGAGGACCCACTGCCCTTTGGGAAGCGGTGGAAACCCGTTCGTTCCATTGGTAAAAGCGAGCGTAGCATCAAAGATCTCACCCGCAGCCCGGCACACCTTCGGCCGTAAAGTCGGTTCTCCCCCATACAGGATAGCCGCCCTGAGGCCCCTTGCCCGCAGGCTCCTCATGTGGTGAATCATCTCCGCGTCATCCAATTCTCTGGGGTGCTCCTGTTTCCACCAGTAGCAGTGACTGCAATGAAGATTGCAGCGGTGGGTGACGTCAATGGCCGCCGTGGTGGGCTCATGGGTAAAAAGCCATTTGGAGAGGATAACCAGTTTTCCAAGAGAAGAGATCATTGTCGACGGACATAAAAATGGCGGAGAGAGAGGGATTCGAACCCTCGAACGAGATTTCTCCCGTTACTCGCTTAGCAGGCGAGCGCCTTCAGCCGACTCGGCCATCTCTCCGCACGAAGAAAGCTGTTAGCCATGAGCATCATGTGGCTATCAGCCGTTTTTTCATCGCTTCATTCAAGAATTTCGGGTTCACACCATGCGAATCTCTGCTGCCCGCCGCAACAGGGCATGGCGGAGGGAGTAGGATTCGAACCTACGGTCCCTTTCGGGACAACGGTTTTCAAGACCGCCTCCTTAAACCACTCGGACACCCCTCCGTTGTCTCGGATCAAATTATATTAGCGAAAATCAAACTCATAGTCAAAAAAAAACGTAATAGCGCAATAAAAGGGCGCAGGAGGGCTCGTACCCATATCCAGCGCCCTTTCCCCTAAATATTGAGCTATTACAAAAAAATACCCTGCTAGGCCATGTTGGCACGCATTTGGCGGATTGTCTTTCCGTAATCCTCACTGTAAAAAATGGCCGAGCCGGCCACGAACACGTCCGCCCCTGCCGATGAAACCCCACCGATAGTGTCCGGGCCGATCCCTCCGTCCACTTCAATTTCCAGTGAAGGCTTCCGCGCATTCGTCATCTCCCGCAGCCGGGTGATCTTGGGAAGAACGGAGGAGATAAACTCTTGTCCCTCGAACCCCGGATTCACCGTCATCAGCAGTACCATGTCCAGATCTTCAAGAACATATTCCAGCACGTCCAGCGGCGTCGCAGGATTCAGGGAAACCGATGCCTTGATGCCCAAATTCCGGATATACTGAATTGTCCGGTGCAGATGGGTTACGGCTTCCGCGTGTACTGTCAGAATATCCGCCCCGCACTTGGCAAATTCGTCAATGAACCGATCGGGGTTCGTGATCATCAGGTGCACGTCCAAGGGCAACGTTGTCATCTTTCTGACGGCCTTTACGGTCATGGGCCCGATGGTGATATTCGGCACAAAATGGCCGTCCATGACGTCTATGTGTATATAATCCGCTCCTGCCCGTTCCACCGCCCCGACTTCTTCACCAAGCCGGGAAAAATCTGCGGAAAGGATTGAAGGCGCTATCTTTCCCATCTTATTTTCTCCCTTTCATTCTTTGATCAATCGGAGATCAACCCCCTCTCTCAAAGAGTGCGCAAAAAAAGCCGTCTGTCCCGTGAACATGGGGCAACGACCTCATAAAGCCTGCCTCATCCACGAGGTCCCGGGCACATGCAGGGCTCTCATTCCGGAGATTGACGAGCCTCACCCCCTGGTTCTTCTGGAGGAACGATTCCACGACGGCTTCATTTTCCTCCCATGAAAGGGTGCAGGTCACATAGAGCATCGCCCCACCAGGCCGCAAAAGAGGTAACACCCGCTGCAGGATGCGACCTTGAAGTTTTCCGAGACGATTGAGGTCCTTTTCTTCCCGGTTCCATTTTACATCAGGATGCCTTGAAATCACGCCCAGGGCAGAGCAGGGACCGTCCACCATTATCCTGTCAAAAGAACCTCTTAATAATCCCGGAAGGGCCCGCTCCACATCACCTGCAAGGGGCTTTACCACATTGATACCCAGCTTCCGGGAGCTTTCAGCCAGCTTTAGCAGTTTTTGCCGGTTCCTGTCAATCCCGACGATCAGTCCCCGGTTTCCCATGAGTTGAGCCATGTGCGTGCTTTTTCCCCCCAGCCCGGCGCAGACATCCAGGATCGTTTCTCCGGGCTTGGGTGCCAGAAGATGGGAGCACAATTGCGCTGCCTCCCCCTGCACCTGAAAAAATCCGGCCTGAAATGCTGACAAACGGTCAACCGGCCCTTTCAAGTCCTCCAGGATCAATCCCTCCGGAGAAAAATGGGTTGGCGTGGCCGATACGCCTTCCTCCTTGAGGCAAGCAGTCAGTCGGCTTCGATCCGTCCTTAACGTGTTGGTTCTGACAATAAGCGAAGGGATCCTGTTGCCCGCGATCAGAAGCTTTTCTGCATCGACTGCCCCCCTTTCCCGCACCCACTTGCGGACAAGCCATTCAGGATAGGAATGACGGACCGAGAAATGGTGTATGGAGTCAGAAGAGCAGTCCGGAAAAGAAACATTTCCTTTTTCCCTGCATACCTGCCTCAGGATAGCATTGACAGACTTTACCACGTGGTTTGCGGCCACACGCTTGGCCTGTTTCACTGCTTCGTTCACGGCCGCTGAATCAGGGATTCGATCCAGAAAATAGATCTGGTAGAGGGCAAGACGAAGGACATTCAGGACGTCAGGCCTGATCTTTTTAAAGGGAAATTTGACCGTCTGTTGGAGAACCCAGTCCAGCCGAAGCCGCCACCTCAATACGCCTTGAACCAGGTTTACTGCAAGAGCCCTGTCCCTGTGGGAACAGGGAATGCCGTGTTGAAAAGCATGATCCAGGGAATACCCAGGGTACCCTGACTCCTCCTGGTCCAATTTGTTCAGCACCTGGAGGGCCAGATCCCTCGGATTCATTTCCTTATCCACCCAGGATCGTGCCCTCTGCCAGAGGGAATCCCCGCAAGAAATCGCCGGCCGGGAGCCTCTTCTTTCCGGCAAGCTGTAATGTTCCAGCTTCAATCACACCGTCCCCGGCTTCCACCACAATACCTCTATCGCGTATCTCGATCACCCTTCCCGGCACGCCATGCTGGGCATCGCCCTTGATCCTGCGCGATGAGAAAAGCTTGAGCTGCTTCCCTGACAGGGTAGTGGCTGCGCCGGGCCACGGATCAAGGGCGCGGATTTGCCCGTGAATCGCGGCTGAAGGTTTCCTCCAGTCTATCAGCGTCATGTGCCGTTCGATTTTTGGTGCATAGGATGATAGAGAGCCGTCTTGCTCCTTTTTGGCGATATTTCCCTTTGACCAGTTTTCCAGGACCACTAAGATAAACCTTCCGGCCATTCCTGACAGCCGGTCATGCAGCTCCCCTGCAGTCTCGTTTTCAGAGATCAAAACCTCTTCCTGGAAGAGGACAGGTCCTGTATCAAGCCCTTCATCCATCTGCATAGCACTCAGTCCCGTACTGGGTTCATTGTTGAAAACAGCCCACTGAATCGGTGCCGCTCCCCGGTATCTTGGCAGAAGCGACGCATGAATGTTGAGCGCCCCCCACCTGGGAATTTCAAGGAGGTTTTTTTTCAAGATCTGTCCGAACGCCACCACCACAAGCAGGTCCGGTGACAACGCATCGATCCGGGAACAGAACTCTGGATCAGATGCCTTTCCCGGCTGTATCACCTGGAGGCCAAGTTCAAGGGCCGCGAGTTTCACTGGTGGGGGCATAAGTTTTCTCCCCCTTCCTTTGGGCCGGTCCGGCTGGGTAACCACGCCCAGGATCGTGTGTCCTTTTTCAACAAGGCTCTTCAAGGTCGGTACCGCAAAGCCCGGTGTGCCAAAAAAAATGATCCTCGGTTTTTCGGGTAGGGGTCTTGTCTCGGGGGAGGTCATGGATAGTTGTCCTGCAGTCACGAGCCCTTCTGTTTCTTCTTCAATTTTTTCTTGTAGAGTGCCCTCTTCAAGCTGCTGATATGATCTATATAGAGAGTACCGTCCAGGTGGTCAATTTCATGCTGGAGACAGATGGCCAGCAGCCCTTCAGCGTCAATCTTCACCGGTTTTCCCTCGCGATCAAAACCTGTGACGCTCACCTGGGCCATTCTGCTCACCTCCGCGGCGAAATCCACGACACTCAGGCAGGCCTCTTCATGGACAATTTTTCCTTCGCCATCCACGATTTCAGGGTTGATGAGAACGAAAGGGGATCTGTCGTCTTCTCCAGGATGCCGGTCAAAAACAATGACCCTGGTCAGGTTTCCCACCTGGTTTGCCGCAAGGCCGATTCCGGGTGCGGCATACATGGTGGTGATCATCCCGTCTATGAGCGCCTGGGTATCTCCATCGATATCCAGGACAGGCTCGGCCTTGGCTCGAAGCACGGGATCAGGATACACGTGAATCTTCATATTTTCGGAATGTTCGTCGTTCATACGTTCAACCCTATATCTTTCCATTGCAACTACTCAGTTGGTCAGGCTGACGCCCTCTTCTGACTCCCTCAGCCTTCAGCCTGACTCCGTCGGCATTCTCATTCCATCTTAAACACTCTGTGAAGAGAAATCAAGGCGGTCTGTTCACAAAACTCCCTTGACTTTTCAGCCCCATGTCCTTATTGAAATGCCATGATGAAAAATATAGTGAATTTCCTTTTTGAGGTGGGAATGCTTAAGAAGACACCGCGAACCGGGTACCAGTTTCTCGGATCCGGAAGTGAATCGGTGGCAGATCATTCCTTCCGCACCGCAGTTATCGGTTATGTACTCGCTGCACGCCATTCCAAGGCCGATGGTCAGAAGGTTCTCCTGATGTGTCTTTTTCATGATCTTCCCGAGGCAAGGACAGGGGATCACAATTATGTGAACAAGCGGTATGTCCAGGTGGCCGAAGAGCGGGCCGCAGCCGATCTGGTCAGCAATCTCGGGTTCGGCGCAGAAATTTTTCAGTTGATTCAAGAGTTCAACCAGGGGGAAACCGTGGAGGCCAGACTGGCAAAAGATGCTGACCAGCTTGACCTGATCCTTGAACTGAAGGAGCAGAAAGATCTCGGGAATCCCTATGCAGGGGAATGGCTCTCTTACGCCCTCAAAAGGCTCACAAGCACTGAAGCAATACAGCTGGCCTCTGAAATCATGGAAACAGACAGTACCGACTGGTGGTTCGAGAAAAAAACAGACTGGTGGGTTAATGGTCCGGAAAATTCTTCGAGTTCCTAGAGATCTTTTTGGCCGCGACACGGGCAAGACGGCCATGAGACTCAGTCTGGCCTTATCCCTTGTGTGCCACCTGGGTATCGTGCTCGCTGTTCAGAAGGCCTTCCCCCTTCGCTGGACATTCGAATCCAACCATGCTTACCGTGTTGAGCTGGTTCGGCCGCCGGTGGATCCCCTGGAAACGGCGGCCGGCGGAAAGACAAACCTGGGAAAAGTCAATCCGCCTCCTCAAAAATCGGGTGATGATACCGAAGACACGATCTCTCTTGATACCAGTGACAAGCGGTATGCTTCTTATGCCGGGATCATCAAGACAAGGCTGATGAGTCGTTGGAAATACCCCGCAAAAGCACGGGAAAACCTGCTGGAAGGCAAACTCCTGCTCCTCTTCACCCTCAACCGCAAAGGGGGGCTCATAGACCTCCGCATCCTGGAGCCTTCCGGCATCACCATCCTGGACAGGGAAGCAATGAGGGCAGTGAGATCCGCAGCACCTTTTCCTCCCTTTCCATCATCCGTGTCCGTTGCCCGGCTCCATGTAAAGGCAAAATTTGATTACAAACTGACGGCCCAGTAAAGGCAGGTAAAGAAATATGAGCATTATCAAAGGTATTCTCTATAATATCCGTGGACTCTGGTTGGGGCTGAGAACTCCGAAGCTCCTTTTTCTTGGCCTGGCGCGTTTTTTCGTCATCCTGGTAGTAACCATTATCGCAGCCTGGATCATCCTTTTTTATCACGGGGAAATCCTGAATCTTATCTGGAACAAACCGGAGAGCAACCTCATTATCTGGCTCTGGCATATGGTGTCCTGGTTTCTCTCCTTCCTGCTGGTGGGGATTTCGGCAATCATTTCCTATCTCCTCGCCCAGGTTCTGTTTGCCGTTGTGCTCATGGATATCATGTCCAGAGTCACAGAGCGGCTGTTAACCGGCAGCGTCATGGAGCCCCAAAAAACACCATTTCTGAAACTCTTCTTCACCCTTATAAGACAGGAGGTTCCCCGGACGCTCATCCCGGTTCTGATCTCCCTGATCGTCATGATCCTTGGATGGGTTACCCCAATCGGCACCATCATCATGATTCTGTCCACGGGGACCACAATTATCTTCCTTGCCTGGGACAATACGGATCTTGTACAGGCAAGACGAATGGACCGGTTCAGGGACAGGTTTCGATTTCTCCTTAAAAATCTCCTCTTTCACCTTGGTTTCGGCCTACCTTTTCTCATCCCCGGCCTCAACATTCTGCTTCTTTCTTTTGGTCCGGTGGGCGGCACTATCTTCCATGTGGAGAGAGAAAACGAACAGGTGGACGAGTCGGGAAAGCTGGTGGAAAATACAAGAGACCGGAATCGGTAAGGGGGAGGAAGGAAACCGTTTTGCAGAAACCGGTTATTTTTTCAGGATGACAGGGCCGCTATCGTACTTCCCTGAAGCGACCTGATCCCAGAAGGTACTCTTTTCCTGTTGCCATTGGGGACCGAATTTCTTGTTGAAAAAACCTCCCAACCGCTCGAACACCTTCTTCCAACCGGCCCGTCTGTCCAGGGTAAGAACATCCTCCAAGAACTGCACAATATCTCCCATGCTCTCTTTCGGGATATAGGCCCTGGCACCCATTTCAATGGATTTCTTCAGGGCGCGAACCGAGAGGACATGGGCGGTTAACATGACGGTTGGAAATCCCAGGAAAACAGAGGCATTCAGGAGATCAAAGCCTCGCACCCCCATGATATCCAGGACCACGAGATCATAGGACCACGACCTGAGCAGATGATAGCCAGTCTCAAAATCAGTTGCAGTATCCAGGACCAGGCCTTCAAAATCCTCCAGTTGTTCGGCCAGGCTTTCGAGCACGTCCGGTTCATCATCTACTGCAAGCAACCGCTTATTATTCAAGACACTTTCTGTCATTCACAATCTCCAAAACAGCCAGGGATTGGCGCCTTCACCCTACAAGAGCGCAATTGCATCCCCTCCCCGGCTTCTCTCTCTATTCATCCATCCGGCGGCGCTCCTCGTCCCTGATCTCCCGGCGCAAGAGCTTCCCCACTTTGGACTTGGGGAGCATATCGCGAAATTCAATATAACTGGGGACCTTGTATGATGCAAGCCGGTCCCTACACCATTTCAGGAGTTCAGCGCCACCCACACCCCTCGCATCCTCTTTCAGTACGACAATGGCCTTGATTCGCTCCCCCACCTTCTGATCCGGCACCCCCACGACGCATGCCCCGATCACCGTGGGATGATCCTGCAAAACCGCTTCCACTTCGGACGCAGACACCCGGTATGCCTTGTGCTTGATAATGTCGGCGGAACGTTCCACGTAGGCCAGTTCTCCATCCTCGTCCTGACGAACAAAATCGCCCATCCTGTAGTAGATCTTCTCATGGATACGCACATACGCCCGCTCAGTCTCCTCAGGCTTGTTCCAGTACTGTTTTATGGTATAAGGGGATGTGACCAGCAATTCGCCGCTTTCCCCCCGGGGCACAGGATACAGTGTCTCCGGGTCCACCACAATACACTCGCGGCTCTTGAGAGGCATCCCGATGCTTCCCGGTTTGGGTTTCCTGTTGATGCGACTGTAGGTAACATGACCCGCTTCTGTGGATCCATACACCTGGTAGATGGGGATACCGAAGCGTGCTTCCCATCGGTTAAAAACCTCGAGAGGAAGGACATCACCCCCACAATAGCAGTAGCGTAATGAGCTCAGATCATATCGCTCCAGCCGGTCATTTTCCAGGATCATCCGGTAAAGGGCGGGGACTCCCAGAAACCACCTTACCCCATACCGCTGAATCGTCTCCAGGATGGCGTCCACCTGGGGAACAGGCATCAGCAGGATTGCATTCCCCTTGTTCAACCCCAGAGACATGCTCAAACCCAGGGCCATGATGTGAAAAAGCGGGTTGACCGCTATGTAGACGTCTTCCCCTTCCTTGAGATGATCCCCGGCAACATCTTCCGTGACATCATTGACATAGGATGTCATGCCCAGGTGATTCCCGGGAACGCCTTTCGGAAAGCCGGTTGTCCCTCCGGTATAAAGGATATACGCCAGGTCTTCCCGGGGATCCAGTTCCACTCTTGCATTAAATGGACGGTGCTTCAGGAGGGATCTGAATGAAAACACCCGTGCATTTCGATCAACCCTGCCACGAGGAACCTTGTCAAAAAGGAGCCCGAGCATCCTTTTCCAGAAGGGGAGCAGGTCAACCAGATTCGTCACAATTGCTCTCTCCAGCCCGGTCCGGTCAACCACTTCTTTCACGTAGCAAAAATTCGTATCCTGGCAGATAATTGTCTTCGCGCCGGAATCGTTGATCATGTATTCGATCTCGAACGACGTGTAGATCGGAGAGACAGGGACGATGACCGCCCCTATTTTCTGCACAGCCAGAAAGGTAATAAACCACTGAACGCAGTTGGAGATATAGATCATGACCCGGTCCCCCTTCTTCACCCCCATATCAACGAGGGAACCGGCAAACCGCTCACTCAAATCCCTGAGCTGAGAATAAGAGAATCGCTTTCCAAGGTAAATGACGGCAGGCTTATCCGGATATTTTTCACACATGGCATCAAACCGGGTAAATGTCAGTTCCCTGTCCAGCATTGTCCCTTTGTCCTTCATGACCTTCTCTTCTCAAACCCCGAAATAGGCCGACCGCACATCCGGATTGCGCAAGAGCTCGTCCCGCGTTCCTTCCATCACCGCTGCCCCGTTTTCCAGGATGAACGCGTAATCAACAATCGGCAAAACCGGCCTTGCGTATTGCTCCGTCACGATAATGGAAATCCCCTTTTCATCCCTGATTTCCCTGGTGGAACGTACAAGGATCGTCTGAATCAATGGACTCAGGCCCAACAGCGGTTCATCCAGAAGGAGAAGCCTGGGTTGCGCCATAAGGGCGCGCCCAATGGCCAGCATCTGCTGCTCTCCCCCGCTCAGGAAACCGCCTATTCTCTTCTTCAACTTCTTGAGCGCTGGATATACCTCAAAAATATATTCAAGCGTCTCCTTGGCCTTGGATGAGGGTGCGAGGTATGCACCGATACGCAGGTTCTCTATCACACTGCTCTCCTTGAAAATCCTGCGCCGCTCCGGGCAGAGGATGATGCCCATTTTTGCCCGAAGGCTTGGTTTCACTTCTGAAATATCATTTCCCAGGTAGCGTATTTCTCCGAGTACCGTAATACGTTCCCCTCCGGCCATCTCCTCTTTCCGCTTGATATCCTGCATGATCCCGGAAAGGGTATACATGAGTGTTGATTTTCCCGCGCTGTTGGCCCCGAATACCCCGACAATGGAGTTTTCGTCGCATTCAATGCTCACATTATTGAGCGCCAGCATATTTTCATAGAAGACCATCAACCCGCTTGCGTCAAGCATGATCCATGACCTCCTCCACTTCTTCCGACCCAAAATAGGCCTCCTTGACCTTCTCGCTCGCCATGACTTCATCGGGACTCCCTTCGGCAATTTTCTCGCCGAAATTCAGGACCATCACCCGGTTGGCGACCCTGAAAAGCTCGCGAAGACGGTGTTCAATCATGACCAGGGTTATGCCGTCCATCTGGAGACGTTCGATAAGAGGAACCATGCTTGCTATTTCACTCATGCTCAATCCCGAAAAGATTTCGTCACAGATGATCACTTCCGGTTTCAGCGCAAGGCATCGCGCCAACTCGAGACGCTTCAAATACCCCGTGGGAAGAGTGGATGCGAGCTTGTAGGGCACATAGGAATCCCTCTCGAAACCTATTTCCTCCAGGATATCGATCCCCACGGTATCCCTATCACCCAGTTTACCGCCCCCTCGCCAGCCTCCCGTTCTTTTGGCGCGTGGAGAGAACAGGGGAATTACCAGGTTCTTGTAGGCAGGCAGGCTGTAATACGGACGCATGATCTGGAAGGTTCGTGTGAGCCCCCTATCGGCAATCTTGTGGGGAGGTTTTCCGCTGATATCCTTTCCCCGGAAGATGATCTTCCCTGAACTCATCTTGATGAAACCGGTTATGCAATTTACCACCGTGGTCTTCCCGGAACCGTTGGGGCCGATAATACCCAGAATTTCCCCTTCAGCCACATCAAAACTCACCCGGTTCAGGGCCAGGATTCCCCCGAATGTCTTGGTAACGTCAGTCACCCTCAGTATCGGTTCCTTGTTCATACTTTAACCCACCGTTGGAACTGGTGATATTTCCGCTGGCCGTACACCATGATCCCCTCACTCCGGAATACGATGAAACCCACAAGAATTAAGGAATAGAAGACGATGCGAAGCGTCCCGAAGGCACGCAGGAGTTCGGAAATGGGGACCAGGATAAAACAGCCCAGCACCGGTCCCACAAGGGTTCCTGCTCCTCCGATAACCGTGGCGGCGATAGGGAGTATTGAAAAATCCAGCGCAAAGAGGGAAATACCCGACCACATATAGATATGAACAAGGCAGGCTCCGCCCAGGCATCCTATACTGGAAGCTACGAATACCGCAATGGCCTTGTAAAAGGTGATGCTCATGCCCGAGGCCTTCACTGCCTGATCATTGTCTTTCACCGCACGAAATACCAGCCCGATGTCCTGGTTGACCAGCCGCCTCAGGCCGAAGAGAAACACGAGCACCATGACGATCACAAGGTATTGTTCCACCCAGCGGTTCGGAAGGCTTTCAAGTCCCATGATGCCGTCAGTCCCCCCGAAGATATCCAGGGCCTCGATAATCCTGCCCATGGCGAGAGGATACATAAGGGTCACAATGGCAAAATAGACTCCTCGCAGGGGAAGGCAGGGCAAAAGAAGCAGGGTGCAGATGAGTCCACCGGCAACCGCCGCGATAGGGACGCTGAGCAAGGGAGGCATTCCCAAGCTGGTATTCAGAATGGCCGTGATATATCCACCCACACCGATAAAAAAGGCTCCTCCAAGGGAAACCAGCCCCACAAAATGGGCCAGAAAATCAAAGCTCAAAGCCAGAATAGCATAGATGCAGACAATGGAAACCACTCTCTGCCAGTACATACCAGGCATAACAAGAGGCAAGATCAGCATTCCCACAATGAGGACGAGCCTTGGCAGGGTCAAATATGCCAGTTCCCGCACCGACATAAGCGCATAAATGGAATCTGTACGAACCTTGATGCCCCGGTCCAGCCTCTCTTTCCGCCGCTGCTCCATGTTCAACTGCCACTCCCTTTCGGGATTACTCAGGTTTTCTGGTTCACGCTTCACCGTTCACCGTTAATCAAATTACACCTCTTGCCCTCACCTGAAGCTTCGCCTCCCGCCCCCTGAAGCACGATCCCTGAATTCCCTAGACCCTTTCTTCCAGCTCCTTCTGCCGGCCGAAAAGACCGGACGGCCGCAGGATAAGCGTCAGGATAATGGCAAGAAGCGCCACAACCATCTGGAAATGGGACCCGATATATACCGTGGTCAAAATCTGGGCAAAACCGATGAGAAATGACGCCAGGACCGCACCCATCCAGCTCCCCAGCCCCCCCACAATACAGACTGCAATCGCCTGGATAAGAACGTTGTACCCCTTTTCCACCACGATATTGCCAAGAGGCAGCAGCAAAACAGCCGCAAGCCCTGCAAGCATGGCCCCGAAGGCCATGGCTACCAGCGCCATACGGTCCGAATCAATACCGAGCATCAATGCCGCTCGTTCGTCCTGTGCCATTCCCCTCAGGGCCAGTCCTATTCGCGTAAAATGGGTAAATACCCAGAGGAACCCAACAACAGCAACCCCAATGACCACAACCAGGATCCTGTGCATATCAATGGGTACATCACCAATCATAATGCTTCCCTCCCAGAAGACCGGCAGGGTATTACTCATCCCCTTGAATCCCCACCACCGCAGGCCTTCCAGGATTGCCAGACCGATGGCATAGGAGGCGATGATCTCGGAGATAGCCATTCCCCGTACACGAATGAGGATGAATTGATACATCAGGGCCCCGATAATTCCCGTCATGACCATGGCGAGGGCGATGCTCAGGAAATAATTTAGTCCCGCCCCCCGCAAAAAACTCCACACAATAAAGCCATTTATCACGTATAGGGCACCATGGGCAAAATTCGGGATACGGCTTATGCCGTAAACAAGGGCAAAACCGAGGGCCATCAAGGCAAGGGCCGTGCTGTTGATAAGTCCGTAAATCAGGATATCCATGGTTGCTTTCATCCCTCCTGCCGGGGAAGTGTTTCCCTCCCATTGTTCTAGCGGAAACGCCTGGCTGTCACGCAAAGACAAAATCCGGTATGAGGGGATAACGAAGAAACGGTTGCGAATCATGGGAAGGATCCGCAACCCATAACACTACTTTTTCATCCAGGGAGGGAGTTTAATCTGCCCGGTGGCGATACTCTTCGGAAAAACCACTACCCGTTTACCGGCCTGCCACTGCAGCACCGAGCCAACAGCACCCTTTGCAGGATCCATTGCCGGGATCACCTGGTGGCTCTTGGGATTGAAACGCAATCGTCCGTAAACACCCATGACATCGGTCTTTTCAAGAGCGGAAACCACCTTGTCGGAATTCAGGCTGTTTGCCCTCTCGATTGCATCTTTCAGTACATAAGCAGCCATGTAACTGCTTGAGCTTCCCAAGCCTTCAGGCGCGATACCCCAGCGCTTCTTATAGGCATTATAAAATTTCATGGTCCACGGGGTAGCCTCTGAAGGCGCATTCCCGGCGTTGACCACACTGCAAAGGGTATATTCTCCCTTTCCTTCGGTTGCCTTCCAGAATCCAGGCTGTTCCGCTGCTGCCAGTGTGGAGCCGAAAGGGAGCGCTGGTATCTTCATCTGATACCACTGTTTTAAAAGGATGGAACTCTCCGGCATATCCATCCAGATATTCAGAATCTCGGCTTTTTTCTTTTTTGCCTTCAGGAGGCCCATGGAAAAATCAGAGGTCCCCGTGGGAAAGATCTCCATGCCAAGAACCTCAAAACCCTTTTTTGCCGCTACTTTGCTGATAACCTTTCCCGCCCCTCTGGCGTGTGCCACATCCTGAACCATGACAAAAACCTTATTAAGGCCGTATCGCTCCTTCAGATCCTTAAAGCAGGTCAGAATCTCTCCCACCAGCCATTTTGCCTCTCCATGGATCCGAAAGCAGTATTTGTACTTGTCATAATGCTTCTGCACCATTGCACTGTATTTTGGACTCAGCACACCGGTGCTGACAATGGAAATTTTCTTGTATTTTGAGAGAAGCGGCATGGCTGCCAAGGCAGCCTCGGAACGTACGGGTCCGCCCAGGAGAAAATCGGCCTTCTTCTCAAGAATCAATTTTTCAACCGCCAACAAGGCCTCGCTCACCGGTACTCCCGGTTCCAGGTCACGGGTATCGATCACTTCAACCTTGAATGGCCGTTTCTCGCCCGCAACGTTTACCCCTCCGGCACCATTGATTTCTTCAACAGCAAGCCTGATGCCTCGCTCCGCATCCCATCCATACAGGAATGCGGTAGAGAGAGGACAGCCCAGCACAATGGGTTTTGCTGCCTGCGCTATTCCCAGGGGTAAGGCGATGAAAACCAAAAACCAAATGACTATTCCCAGAAGAATCTTCTTTTTCATGATACTCCCCCTTTCCATGTTCGAGGTTTTACATACAAAAATTCACGCAAGATACGCCTCCAACAACCTTGTACCCATCCATAAATGGCTATTTTGCCCGATATCTTCGTTATGCTCAAATCGGGGACCCGCCCGAAGGGTGGGGAGTCCAAGCGAAGCGCGGACAAATTTTAATCCTCGAAATACCGCAATATATTCCTGTGGTTAAAATTCTCGCATGCCTTGATCTCGAACAAACTATCTCATTCCTGGATGCGCACAACCTACAACATTAAGGCGTAGATTCCTCAGAAGACCAGTCATCCTGTACAAAAACAGTTCCACAGCACCTGCTGAAGTGGACATCTTTTCTCATACTTTCGAAGCGCCTCAAAGCCGTCCCCGGCAAAAAAATCCTAGAGCATCCACCCAATCATCTCGAACACTAGCATCTTCGGGCGTTTGAAACAACAAAAATTCACCAAAAACTCCACTTTTCCGGCTCCATGCACCCGGAAAGGGGCAGGAAAAGCAAATAGTGTGATCTGTCTTGACTTATTGAGGGTGGTGATTAATGTTTTATTGAGCAATTTGAATGTATAAGAGGGAGGAGTTGAAATCCGGGTCCGAACGGTCTTCACCTTGGGAGGCCTGGAAGAGCCTATCTCTAGTTGATAGGCTGCGATTCCAAAAGAAGATTCATTGTTCCGGCTCCTTATTTCCGGATCCTTTTTCGCAAAATTGCGACATGGCCTCTGGTTTTTGACCTGGCCATGAACACCAAGTTTTGGAATATGAAATAGAAGGGGAAAAATGAGCGGAAAAGACTATTACAAGATCCTTGGTGTGGCCAAATCCGCCTCTGCGGATGAAATAAAGAAGGCCTACCGCAAACTTGCCTTGAAGTATCATCCTGATCACAACAAGGGCGACAAGGCAGCTGAAACCAAGTTCAAGGAGATCAGCGAGGCATATGCCGTTCTGAGCGATCCCGAAAAGCGACAGCAGTATGACACCTTTGGAGCCGAAGGATTTCAGAACCGTTTCAGCCAGGAGGATATCTTCCGCGGCTTCGATTTCAGCAATATCTTCCGGGAATTTGGTTTTGGTGGAGGGCGGTCAGATAACATTTTCAGCCAGATTTTTGGTGCGGGCATGGGTGGCGGCCAGGGCCGCGCTCATTTTCACACCGGCGGTTCTCCTTTTCAATCATCCTTCCAGGGTTTTCAGGAGCGGCCAAGAGGGATAAAGGGGCAGGACCTTGTCTACGAACTGTCGCTGACCCTCGAGGATATTGCAAGCGGAACCGAAAAGCTTATCGCATATGACCTGGGTGGTGCCCAGGAAAAGGTATCGGTAAAAATTCCCGCGGGAATCCAGTCCGGCAAGAAACTGCGGCTTCCCGGAAAAGGCCGGCCCGGCATACAGGGTGGCCCACCGGGTGACCTCTACATACAGGTGCACGTGCTTGATCACCCCCTGTTCAGGCGGGAACAAGATGATCTCCATATTCGTCAAGAAATACCCTTCTCCAGTGCGGTGCTGGGGACAGAGATAGAGGTTCCCACCATTGACCGGAAACGGTTGAAACTCAAGATCCCACCGGGGACACAGAATGGAGCCAAGTTCAGGATGCGGGGATATGGCCTTCCCCGCATGGGCGGGAACACCAGGGGAGACCAGATCGTGGAAATTCGTGTGGCAGTCCCGAAAGAGCTGAACAAGGACCAAAAAGACCTGGTAAAAAAGTTGGAAAAAGCGGGCTTGTAACAGGAATGAAGGCACTATGCGTTTTCTCCGGCGGGCTGGACAGCATGCTCGCCGTCGAACTCTTGAGAGCCCAGGGCATTGAAGTCCAGGCCCTTTTTTTTGAAACGCCCTTCTTTTCCTCTGAAAAGGCCCGAGAGTCGGCCAACTCCAGAGAAGTCCCTCTCAGGGTCATTGATGTAACCAAACAACACCTCGAAATTGTGCGCAAACCACCTCATGGGTACGGCGCGAACATGAACCCCTGCATTGACTGCCACGCACTCATGTTCCGCAGAGCCGGCGAACTGCTAGAAGAAGAAGGAGCGCGCTTCGTCATCACCGGCGAGGTTCTGGGTCAGCGACCCATGTCCCAGAATAAAGCCGCTCTTGATCTAATTGCCAGAGAGAGCGGGCTGGGATCACTTCTCCTCAGGCCCCTTTCCGCGAAGCACCTCCCTCCCAGCGAACCGGAAACAAGGGGGTGGGTCCAAAGGGACCTCCTCCTGAACCTCAAGGGCCGATCCCGAAAACCGCAGATGGCCCTCGCACGCAAACTGAACATCAAGGAGTACCCTTCTCCCGCGGGGGGCTGCCTGTTGACGGAAGAGGTATTCTCCCGTCGATTGAAGCACCTGTTTTCTCTTTCCCCTCATCCAAAAATCTTTGAAATTGAACTCCTCAAATTCGGCAGGCATTTTGACCTCGGCCAGGGGACAAAGCTGGTTGTAGGGAGGAATAGACAGGAAAACCAGGACCTCACTTCATTGGCAACAGGACACGCCATTATCCTGAAACCGTTAACTGTCCCCGGACCAACATCAATTCTTACCGGACCGGTAACACCCACAACCCTTGAACTCGCCCTTGAGATCACGGTTTCCTACAGTGACAGTGAAGGGAAGGAATCCATAGACATGGCCATAAGCGGGGAAAAAA
>QMLQ01000014.1 GCA_003646815.1 Deltaproteobacteria bacterium
AACATTGTCTATCACGGCCTTGCCGGTCATGTGCTGCTTACCGGTGTCCCAAATGTGCTTAAGGTGCGGATCATTGCCGATATGGAAGACCGGGTTAAGGCAGAGATGGAACGGGAAGGGATCAGTGCGGAAGATGCCCGTATCCTTCTTCAGAAAGACGATGAAGAGCGCAGAAAATGGACCAAGACCCTGTACGGCGTAGACCCGTGGGACAGTTCATTGTATGATCTGGTGGTTCACATCAACAAATTGACCATTTCCGACGCGGTGGATTGTGTGTGCCAGGCCGCCTCAAAAGAAGCTTTCAAAACCACAGAAAGTTACCGGAGGAAGATCAAAAATCTTGGCCTGGCCTGTCAGGTAAAGGCGGCCCTGGTAGATCCCTTTTTTGACGTGGGAGTTACCTGTGAGAGCGGGAACGTGGTTATCTACACCGGGATAAGCGACCGCCAGGTCAACAAGCTCAAGAAACGGGCAAAAGAGCTGGAAAAGGAGATAGAGGGGATCAACAACCTGGAGGTGCATGCGGGGGTGCCCATTCCTGAAGATGCGCTTTAAGGAAACCACTTCCCTCCGGGGACAAATCAAGGCCGGGCTTCGTGAACCCAGGCTCTTTTACGAGAGGAGACGCATTGTATGCCCATAATCATTATTTCTTCTGACTCTTACCGGACGGGGCGGGATATCGGTGAAAAAACAGCGCAGACGATTGGATATGATTACGTGGACCGGGATATCCTGCCGCCGGTGTGTGAAAAGTATGGTGTGCAGGAAGAAAAACTCCTGAAAGCCCTGGAAGAAACACCTTCTTTCCTGGGCCTTTCTTCCAAACTGAGGAGTAAGTATCTTGCTTATATCCAGGAGGCGACTTTGGGCCAGCTCCTAGATGACAATGTGGTGTGTCACGGTCTGGGAGCACATCTCTATGTCCTCGGGGTGTCCCATGCCTTGAAGGTGCGGGTTCTTTCCGAGCCGGAGTCCCTGGCGCGTGAACTGTTTTCGGAAGCATTGACTTCCCCGGACAAGGCCAGGAAAATAATTAAACGATACGAGGAACAGCGGAAAAACTGGTCTTTGAGTGCCTTTAACCTGGATGAGACTGATCCGTCCAACTACGATATGGTTATCAGTCTGGCCCAGATAGACCCGGATGAAGCGGTGAAAACGATCGTTGATACGGCAGCGTACCGGAAATTTCAACCCATGACCTATTCAATCAGGTGCCTCCAGGATAAAGAGCTTGCCAGCAGGGTACGGGTGGTACTCATGGAGAAGTTTCCGGATGTAAAGGTAACCGCGGATAGGGGCACGGTGGTGGTGGAGACCAAGGCGGTGAAGCGGGAAAAGCGCAAAAGAACCGAGGCAATCAAGGAGTTGGCAGGCAGCGTCGAAGGGGTGAGGTATGTAGAGGTACATGTGACCACTGACATTTTCCGGCAGGCCGCAGAAAGCGCACGGTAATGAGAAAGGTCATTAGTCTGTAGGAGCAGGAAAAGGAATTTTGCCTGATCATGGAGAAATACTTTGGCGTGTGAAAGCGCAGAACCTAACAGCCTTCGGCCCAAAACTTGGAAACTATCAAGGAGGATATCATGTCTGAACGGTTGGATGTCATGCTTCTGGATGATGAGCCCATTGTGGGGAAAAGGCTGAAACCGGCACTGGCCAAGATCGGCTGCGATGTGGAGGTTTTTCAGGACCCGAGAGAGGCCCTGAACCGCATCAATGAGAAAGAATTCGATATTGTGGTGACGGACATCCGGATGGATGAGATTGACGGCCTGCAGATCCTGGAAGAGGTTGTCAAGAAATCCCGGCGTACCAAGGTGATCATGATCACGGGATACGCCATGATGGCCGTGGCCCGCGAAGCCATGGAAAAAGGTGCCTTTGATTTTATTGCAAAGCCTTTTAAACCTGATGATCTTAGACAGGTTATCGCCAAGGCCGCGAAGGCCCTTGGATCATCCATAGATTTTGACAGCAGCACTACAGAGAATGGCTAAACTCACTCAGGCGCACAAACTTGAGGGTTACAAATGAACCCGGGGCCGCCACCAGACAAGAACGGGCCGGAGGAAGAGGCACACGTTCTCGACGGGACGTACGATCGAATCAAGGCCGTTGAAGAAGCCCACAAGGCCCTCCTGTCGCGGAAGCGCATCACCATGCGCCTCCAGATTTACGTGAGCTTTTTGCTTGTTTTCCTTTTTGCCGCGGGAATCGCGGTAGCGCTCATCACCACGAGTTCCCAGGTCGCGAGGAAATTGCGCTTCCTGGAGATTACCAACGAGTTCACCTTTGAAATCATACAGGCACGGCGCTTTGAGAAGAACTTTTTCCTTTACGGGACCAATCTCCAGGATGCCCTGGACAATGTGAGTAAGGCGAGGGAGACCCTTAGACGGAATGAAAAGGAATTGAAAAAAATCCTGGGAGATACCTACCGAGCCATCACCACGGATACCCAGAAATACCAGAAGCTCCTTGAGAAGCTTTCTCTCATACAGGAAAGCGATGTATTTACCCCTGACCAGTTCCGAATCAAAAAGCAGGCGGAGCTGGGCCTGAGAAAATACGGCGCGGAAATGGTCACCAAGGCCCAGGACCTCATCAGAAGAGAAAGGGCGGCGGTTTCCAAGATTCTTTCCCTTTCTCGAACCATGCATGTCTATTCCCTTGTTATCCTCCTTATCTTTCTCATTCTTAATGCATCATTTCTGGGAAGCCGTATCCTGGGAAATACCCGCCGTTTTTCAAGATATGCGCAGCGCATCGCGTCTGGGGACTTTACGCCCATTACCCCTGCCAAGCGCTACCAGGATGAATTTACCGATATGGCAATAGCGCTTAACCAGATGATTCTGGAACTGGAAAATCGTGAAGCGGTGCTCGTACAATCCCACAAGATGCGGGCCGTGGGAACACTGACGGCGGGCGTGGCTCACGAACTGAACAATCCCCTGAACAATATCACGATTACGGCACACATGCTTCTCGAGGACTATGAAAGCCTGGAAGATGACGAACGCAAGGACATGATACAGGACATGATCAACGAGTCGGGCCGATCAAAGAAGATCATCAGCAATCTCCTTGATTTTGCCCGGGAGTCCAGTTCACAAATGGAATCCCTTGATTTGACCGAGCTGCTCCAGGAGACCATCGCTCTCGCCTCCAATCAGATAAAGCTTTCAGGCATTAAGATCGAATTCCAGGCAACGGACAATCTTCCCCGTGTGCACGGAGATATTCAGCAACTGGAACAGGTTTTTTTGAATCTTATCCTCAACGCCGTTGACGCCTCTTCCAAAGGGGACAGGATCCAGGTCATCGTACTTCCGGCCGACGATCCGAATTATGTGGCGGTGAAGGTGATCGATTCGGGAAGCGGAATCCCGGAACATATCCTGCCGTCTATCTTTGACCCGTTTTTCACCACGAAAGGCAAGGGGAAAGGGACGGGTCTCGGCCTCAGTGTTTCCCAGGGAATCGTGGCAAAGCACGGCGGACGTATCAGCGTTTCCAGCAAGGAAGGGCAGGGAACAACCTTCACGGTGACCCTGCCCATCACAACAATTCCTGCCAGGATATCAGCTTAGGCGGGGATTTCGCTGACTTCCCACTTCTCATCCACCCACAGGCCGATAACATCACACTCAGGGTATTCCTCGCGCAGCAGTTCGACGGCCTTTCGTGTCTGGGTAAGCTGGGTTTCTTCTGGATTGGGATTCCCCGCGCAGTCATAGTGGCCTACAACCGCGATCCCGCTGGAACCATGCTTTTTAACAGAAATGCCTACCCTGTTCAGTATCGACTCGACCAGTGCAGGGTCCGTCCGGTCGGCAAGGAGGCGATTGGGGCCCGGCTCAGTGATCATGTCGACATAGGTGGCGTCAAATCGTTCTTGAAGATAGGTAATGACCGGGAGTTGCACCCGTCCGTCCATGCAATTAATGGCTGTGTAAAATTTCATTTTTCCCCTCGTGTCCGATCGTGATTTCCGGATCATTGCTCCAATTTGGCCATCAGTTCTGCGGAGACCTCTTTTACACCAGGCCTTCCATCCAGTTCAATCACCTTTGGGACCCCATTATTTTTCGTGGAGAGGTCCTTATAATAATTGATTGCCGCCATAGTTCCTGTTTCCGTGTCGTAATAGATACTGTGCCGCTGGTCAATGGCCGCCTCGTCCTGATCATCCGAGCGCGTTTTCAGCTCTCCTCCACAGACCCTGCACTTGTCGCCGTCCGGCTTAATAGCGTCAATAAAGACATTGTTGGGATGGTTGTTGTCATTGACGCAGAGTCTACGTCCCATGATCCTGTTCTTGGCGATCTGGCGGTCCAGAACGATTTCGATAACGACGTCCACAGCGATGCCTTCAGTTTTCAGGGCCTTGTCCATTTCCTGTGCCTGTGTCAGGTTTCGGGGAAAGCCGTCCAGGAGCCACCCGTTCTTGCAATCGTCTTCTTTCAGACGGTCCAGGATCATGGGGATAGTGATGCTGTCAGGAACCAGCTCGCCCCTGTCGATATAGGCCTTGGCCTGTTTCCCCAGTTCGGTTCCCTCGGAAATATTCTGTCTGAAAATCACGCCGGTTTCAATGTGAGGGATATGGTATTTTTCCTTCACAATAGCCCCCTGTGTCCCTTTTCCACTTCCGTTCGGTCCAAAAAACAGAATATTCATTTTTTTCCTCCTTTTGCGTTGTTTTCTTGTTGTCTGTCGTGTATTGATTGTGGTTTCGCGACTGAGAACGACATCCGAAACCTATTTCAAAAATGCATCCTCTGTCAAGTGGTTATGAGGTGCCGAGAAAGGAAGGCATGAGGTCATGGCCCTTTTGAAAAAGGAGGCCGCTTTGAAGAGCCGCGGTCTCGGTGAAAGAGCCCTTCATGGAGCTCCTTTCCAACTCGTGCTTTGTTGCCCACGCGAAGGTTGTGGGATCCGCAGTATGCGTTTTCCGGGAGACGGGGGTCAAATGGTCGCTGGCAACCATAACCCTGAAGTCATCAAATAATTGAAGACCCTCCAGGATGGGCCCCACGATCTCGGCGTCAAAGACTTCAATGGCCTCAATCTTTTCGGTAAAGTCGCCGTGATGGCCTGCTTCATCAGGGGCTTCCACGTGAAGGAATATGAAATCCAGTTCCTTGAGATGATGAAGCGCTGCCTCAACTTTGCCTTTGAAATTAGAATTCAGGTACCCGGTTGCCCCTTCTACCGCCACTGCCTCCAGTCCCGCGTATATCCCGATGCCCTTAAGCAAATCAACCGCTGAGATAACTGCTCCTTTGAGGGCGAATAGATCAGCGAAGAGCGGAAGTCTGGGGGCTTTGCCCTGTCCCCACAACCAGATGGAATTTGCCTCTGCAAGGCCCTGCTTTTTCCGCAGCAGGTTCACAGGGTGCTTTTTCAGCAGCGGCCATGAGGAACGAATCAAATCCTGGATGGGGCACGTACTTTTCTCAAAAAGATAGGGAGCCATGTTCTGATCAAGTACATCATGGGGTGGTATGGTAGATTCGTCTTCAGGCCCGTTTGTCCACACCAGGAGGTGACGGTATGCAACTCCGGGATGGATATAAATTCCCGGTCGTTCCAGGTCTTTTTTCAAGTCAGCCACAATGGCATTCCCTTCCTGGGTGGTCAATTCCCCTGCGCTGTGGCTGAGCATGGTGATTTCTTTGCCGGAACTTAGGGAGAGGGTTACCAGATTCATTCGGAATGCAACCTGGTCAGGATTGAGGGGTATCCCCATGCTGGCCGCCTCAAGAGGCCCTCGGCCCGTGTGATACTTTGCGGGATCATAGCCGAGCAGGGCGAGATTCGCCACATCACTGCCGGGTTCCATGCCATCCGGTATGGTTTTTACCAGACCGATACGGCAGGAGGCAATACGGTCCATATGGGGAGTTTTTGCCGCCTCCAGGGGAGTTTTTCCATCCAGCTCGGGGATGGGGTAATCCGCCATGCCGTCGCCGATGAGAACTATATATTTGGTCATGATAAATTCCTAGTCTTTTCGCCTTCCGCCTTCAACCTTCTCCCTTCCAGCTCTGTATCGCCGTTGGGGAATCCTTCTTCCACGCGAATGATCACTGTGTTGTCCGTTACAATGTCGAGTTCATCAATGCGCGAAATGGCCCTGAATACGTCATGTTCAATGGCCTCATGCGTGATCATCACCACGGGAACGGCGCCGCTTGTTTTCCTTCCCTTCTGGATGACCGATGAAACACTGATCTGGTTTTCTCCAAGGATGCCGGATATTTTTGAGAGCACACCGGGACTGTCCAGGGCTGAAAAGCGGAAATAGTAGATGCTTCGCAATTGGTCCATGGGGCGCACCACAATGTCCCCGGAAGAGTCCTGATTGCGTCCAACCCAGTGATCCGGACCCTTGACACGGAGCAGAATCTTTCTGCCGACGCTCATGATATCTGAAACCACGGCACTACCCGTGGGCCGTCTTCCTGCCCCCAGCCCGTAAAAAAGATTCGGCCCCACAAAATCTCCTTCAAGATATATGGCATTATATGCTTCGTTTACATTTGCCAGGATATGGTTTTTCGGGATCATGGCAGGATGAACCCTCGCCTCAACCCAACCATCCCCGAATCTGGCAATGGCGAGAAGCTTGATCTGATATCCGAAATCCCCTGCGAATTGGATGTCTTCAGGGCTGAGCGCTTCAATGCCTTCGCGGTAGAGGCTCTCAAAATCTAGAGGAGCGCCGGTGGCCACAGAGAGGAGAATCGCCAGTTTGTGGGCTGCATCGGTGCCGTTCACATCAAGCCTTGGCGGATCCTCTGCGAAGCCAAGGCGAACGGCCTCCTTCACTGCCTTCTCATAGGCGAGACCCTCCCTGGTCATCCTGGTCAGAATATAGTTGGAGGTTCCATTGAGGATACCGACCAAGGTTTGAATATGGTTGGCAGCCAGGCCTCCTTCCAGGGAGCCGAGGATGGGAATGCCTCCGCCCACGCTGGCCTCGAATTCCAGGTGGACTTCGTGCTCCCGGGCCGCACCGTAGATGTCCCGGCCGTATTCTGCCAGGAGGGCCTTGTTGGCCGTGACCACATGCTTGCCGTTTTTCATTGCCAAGAGCATGAACTGACGTGCCTTGTCAAGACCTCCCACCAGTTCCACGACTACGTCGATGTCCGGGTCATCAATTACTTCCATTGCATTAGTGGTGAGGAGCTCAGGATCAACGGCGACGCCCCGGTCCGATGAAATATCAAGGTCGGCAATTTTCTTGACGACAACAGGTGCACCGACACGATCAGTGATGATTTGCGCGTTTTTCAGCATGAGCTCCACGGTACCCGCACCAACGGTCCCGAAGCCGATAATTCCCACGTTTATCTGCGCCATCTTTTCCTCTCCTAGAATATCTGCCTGATGGTCCTGATGGCCTGGCGGATACGATGCGGATTTTCCACCAGGGCAAACCGGACGCTGTCATCACCGTACTGCCCGAAGCCGATGCCCGGTGACACCGCCACTCTGGCCTTCTCAATGAGCATCTTCGAAAATTCAAGAGAACCCATTTCCCTGAATGGCTCGGGAATTTTTGCCCATACGAACATGGTCCCTTTTGGTTTCTGCACTTTCCAGCCCACGCGCCTCAGGCCGTTTATCAGTACATCACGCCGTTCCTTATAGGTGCTCACTATTTCTTCTACACAATCATAAGGCCCATTCAGTGCGATAATGGACGCAATCTGTATGGGCTGGAACACCCCGTAATCCAGATAACTCTTGATTCTTCTCAGGGCTGCCACGATTTTGGGATTTCCTACACAAAAACCGACACGCCAGCCGGGCATGGAATAGCTCTTGGAGAGGCTGAAAAGCTCCACCCCGATATCCTTTGCCCCGGGAATCTGAAGGAAGCTCGGAGGCTTATACCCGTCAAAAACAAGGTCAGCATAGGCGAAATCGTGAACGATTATGATGTTGTGTTCTGTGCAGAAGTCAACAAGTTTTTCAAAAAAGGCCCTGTCCACGATCGCGGTGGTGGGGTTATGGGGAAAAGAGATGATGAGCATGCGCGGGCTTGGCCAGGTCTGCTTGGTGGCGGTGAGCAGGTCTTCAAAAAAATCCCTTTCAGGTCCGATTGGGATGCTACGAAGGTCCCCGCCTGCGATAATGACGGAGTACGGATGAATGGGATAGGTGGGATTGGGTGCGAAGACCACATCACCCGGGCTGATGGTTGCCAGAACCAGGTGCGACAGCCCTTCTTTTGCGCCAATGGTAACGATGGCTTCCTCATCCGGGTCCAGGAAGACATCAAATCGTCTTCTGTACCAATCGCAGATGGCATGCCGCAACTTTGTAATACCCATGGAAGCGGAATAGCGGTGGTTTTGGCCTTTCCGGGCCGCTTCCACCAGTTTGTCGACAATATGTTTGGGCGTTGGTATGTCCGGGTTTCCCATGCCCAGGTCGATAATGTCTTCCCCCCTTCTCCTGGCTTCCATTTTTATCTTGTTCACGGTGGAAAAAACATAGGGGGGCAGCCGACTCATCCGTGCGAATTCCTGCATGTCCATTCTCTCCTTCCTTCATGTGGGTGGATAAGGTCAATTCAGGTTGTTTAGGCTGTGGGCGGTTTCAGAGCAGTTCCAATGCCCACAAAGGTTATTATTCTTACATCAGCAGTATCAAAAAATCAAAAGATAAATGACACTTCGTCTGCCTTAAGATTCTATTGGAACGGTGCCATGTAATGCCAAATTCAAAGTTCCAATGTCAAATCATTGTCCAGGATCAAAAAATCACCAAATCGAGCAAGTTGTGTACTGTTGCGAGTGGGTCATCAGTCTGGTGCGTAAAGGGAACCGGACAAGGATACGTCTTGTCATTTTCGGTTAATCCGGGTTAACAGCCTTCAGTCTTGAGCCTTTACTTATATCTCCAGGGGCTTTTTCCATTCCGGTTCCAGGAGATCCCGCAGGGGCCGATGAGAACGTTGCGTCAGTCCGGGATCCTCGCGCACGATTTTTCCAGCCTCTTCCCGCGCAGCCATGAGCAGAACAGGATTTTCGAATGCGTTCATGAGATCACGCTCACCGAGACCGGCCTGCCTTGTCCCAAGGGTCTCACCCTGTCCGCGCATCTCGAGATCTTTTTGAGCGATTTCAAAACCATCATTGGATCGTGTGAGGATTTCCAGCCGCTGTTTTGCCCTGTCAGTGATATGAGCAGGCAGCATGAGAATACAAACCCCCTGGATAGGTCCGCGGCCGATCCTGCCGCGCAACTGGTGGAGCTGTGCAAGGCCGAAACGGTCCGGCTGCTCGATAATCATCACAGTTGCGTTGGGAACGTGGACACCAACTTCAATGACCGTCGTGCTTACAAGGACATTGATACGCCCACTGCGAAACTCCTCCATGATTTTGTCTTTGACTGCACTGGGGAGACGTCCATGTATCAGTTCAACTCGATACAAGAGACCCAGAAGAGCCCTTAGTTTCTCTGCCATTTCTTTGGCATTCTTCATATCTTGATCTTCTGCAGCGTCAATTACGGGACAGACTACCAGGGCCTGCTGGCCGGCCTGGAGCCTTCTTTTGAGAAACTGGAAAACTTTTACTTTGCTCCTTTTCCCCACGAGCCGTGTAACCACCGGCAACCGTCCTGCCGGGAGGTCCCTGATGGTAGAAATATCCATATCGCCATAAAGAGTCATACCGAGCGTTCTCGGGATGGGAGTGGCGGACATAATAAGGAGGTGGGGTTGGTTTCCCTTCCGGTCAAGGAGTGCTCGCTGATTGACACCGAAACGGTGTTGTTCGTCAATAATCACGAGCCCGAGGTCCGAAAAGGACAAAGCCTCCTGGAGAAGCGCCTGGGTGCCGATGATCACATTAACCCTGCCGGTCTCTATTTCCCTGTAGATTTTCTTTCGTTCCGTTACTGTCAAGGCACTGGTGAGCAGGGCGGGCTTGAAGCCGGCATCACTGCTGAAATCACGGAAAAAGTCTCGATGTTGGGCAGCAAGTACCTGTGTTGGCGCCATGAAGGCAGCTTGTTTCTTGTTGTGGACAGCGACATAAGCGGCCAGGGCGGCGACAACAGTTTTTCCACAGCCCACATCTCCCTGGATCAACCGGCTCATGGGATATGGTGCCCGAAAATCGTGGAGGATGTCGCGGATGGCCGTGTGCTGTCCCTGGGTCAAGGAAAAGGGCAGGAACTTTTCAAATTGCACCTTCAGATCCGGAGGCACCTTCAGGGACGGGATTTGCCTTTGTTTTCGGACTGCCTTTCTGAACAGCAGGTTCAGCATGATTTTGAACGCAAGGTCGAATTGGAGCCTTATATGACCAGGTGTACGCCCGGCATTCAATTCCTGCACAGGGCTTTGTGGCGGCGGCAGGTGGATTTGCCTGAGTGCGCAGGGGAGATCCATGAATGCTCCGGATTGTCGGATGGAGGGTGGCAGGGGGTCTTGGATAGAGTCTCCATACAGCCTCAAGGCCTCGCGAACCATGGCACTGATTGTGCGCTGTGGAATCCCTTCAAGAGGGGGATATACCGGGTTAATCCCGAGGTGCTTTTTTTTGTTGCCGGGGTCGTGGGGTAAAATTTGAGGGTGAATCATCTGCTTCTGACGGCCTTTTACCTGGATTCGACCAAAGGCGAGCAGCGATGAACCTTTTGCTGCCACGGTGAGGAGATGCGGTTTTCGGTAGTGAAACCAGACAAGATCGATCCTTCCTGTATCGTCTTCAATTACAACCCTGAAAAGACGTTTGCGGCTCCCGGGGAACAAATTTTCCCGGGCATTTACAACAGTGCCGGACACCCACGCCTGGTCTCTGTCCTCCGCCCGGCCGATGTCCAGGGACCGGGTTCGGTCTTCGTACTGTACCGGAAAGAAATACAAGAGGTCCAGGACCGTGTGAAGTCCTCTTTTTGCAAGAAGTCGGGAGCGCTTGGGACCAATCCCTTTCAGACAGGACAGTGTTTGGCCTAATTCAGGAATTTTCTCAAGGCATTGCCAAGGGCATTCAATCATATAATCCCATTAACAAACACCTTGTGCCCTGACAAGGGGAAAATGAAAGCAATTGACAATGGAAATACATAAGGAATAGAATACGCATCATAAAACGAGTAGATGCACCGGTAATTTGTCACTCTTCATCATTTCAGGGACCAAGCAAATCATGGGAAAAAAATCAGAACGCGACCAGTACGCTGAGGCAGGGGTGGATATTGATGCGGGAAACCGATTTGTTGAGCTGATCAAGCCCATCGTCAGCAAAACATTCAAGTCCGGGGTAATTACGGACATAGGAGGTTTCGCGGGCATCCATTCCCTGAATGTGGAGCACGCCAAGAATCCTGTACTTGTGGCATCCACCGACGGGGTCGGGACGAAATTGAAAGTCGCTTTTCTGCTGGACAAGCACGACACCATCGGTATCGATCTGGTTGCCATGTGTGTGAATGATATCATGGTCCAGGGCGCTGCTCCCCTGTTTTTCCTTGATTATATTTCGATGGCTAAGCTGGATGTGGTGGTGGCCCAGGAAATTGTAAAAGGGATTGCTGCCGGTTGTTTGGAAGCCGGTTGTTCACTTATCGGGGGAGAAACCGCCGAGATGCCGGGATTTTACGCGGAGGGAGAATATGATGTTGCCGGCTTCGTAGTGGGGCTGGCGGAAAACGAGGAACTACTCGATGGGTCCGAAATAGCTGTGGGACATCAGCTCATCGGCATCGCGTCGAGCGGCCTTCACAGCAACGGCTATTCTCTTGTGCGCAAGGTCTTTTTCGATGGTCTGAACATGTCTGTGAAGGAATATGTGCCGGAATTCGGCAGGACCCTTGGAGAGGAACTGCTTGAGCCGACGCGTATCTATGCAAGGGCCATTAACAATTTGAGACGGGATTTTCGTATTTATGGAATCTCCCACATTACCGGCGGCGGGCTCACGGAGAACCTGCCCCGTATCCTGCCGAAGACCTGTAAAGTGATTATCGACCGGTCTACCTGGACTGTTCCCCCGGTGTTCACCTGCCTCCAGAAGGCAGCGCAGATTTCAGATGAAGAAATGCTCCGAACCTTCAATAACGGCCTGGGGCTTGTCATAGTTGTCAGCGACGAGGAGACCAGTGAGATCCTCTTGCGCCTCAAGGCCATGGGTGAAACGGCGTATCACATCGGCCGTGTAGAGGCGCGTGCAGAGGATGAAACAGCCGTTGAATTCGTCAGGTAGAACGGCTTTTTCTGTTCTTGGAGGGATGAAGGGCGACGCCACCACAATCTGGTGGTGTTCGTTGTGAGAAGGAGAAAACACATGTTTGGACTTGGACCAACGGAACTCATCATCATCCTTGTTATTGTGCTGCTCATCTTCGGGGCCAAGCGGCTCCCCGAGATCGGGAAAGGTATCGGCGGAGCTGTGCGGGAATTTAAGAATATCAAAAAGGATATCAAGGGGGATTCCGCGGCGGAAAGGCAGGATGAAGAAAAGACCTCTGCCGGGAAACAGGAGACATCGAGCATTGAGGCCAAAGTGGCTAACAAGGTCTTTGAGCAGGTACCAGGGGTCAAGAAGGTGATGGATGTGAAGAAAAAGGCTGATAAGATTAAGAATATTGTGAAATAATGGAAACTGAAATGGAAACTATGAAATGCGAGATGCCTGACAAAAATCCTCCTTGTGAAGAAGTGGTGAAAATTCTTGAAACGCACAAGAAAATTGCAGTGGTGGGATGTTCCCCGAAGGCATGGCGGGACAGCCACAAGGTGGCAAAGTATCTGCTCGAAAAAGGGTACGAAGTGGTCCCGGTGAACCCTGGGCAGCGGGAAATCCTGGGAAAGACCTGCTACAAGTCATTGAGAGACATTCCTTGCGGTGTGGAGGTGGTGGACATCTTTTTGAACCCGAAGCGTGTCCCTCCGGTGGTTGAGGAGGCAATTGAGATAGACGCAAAGGTGGTGTGGATGCAACTTGGAGTCGTGGACAATGTCAGTGCCGGAAAAGCCAGGGAAAACGGACTCCAAGTTGTTATGAACCGCTGCATAAAGGAAGAACACAGGAAGATGCCTCCGCGGAAATGAGCCTCGTCACTGTTTATAACCTCTCTTTATTTCTCTCAGGCAGAACCCTCTTTGATTCCATTGGATTCCAGGTGAATCCCGGCGACCGCATCGGTCTGATCGGGAGAAATGGATCCGGAAAAACAACGCTGTTGCGTCTGCTCGTGGGAGAAAGGAGCCCGGACGAAGGAGAGGTCAGGGTTCAGAAGGGCATAAGCATGGGGTATCTGCCCCAGGATTTGAAAGAGGAGCTTTCGGGGGGACTGCTCAGCTATGTATTGGATTCAATTCCGGGCCGTGCAGCACTTGCGCGGGAGCGCGAACGTGTGGAACAGGCCCTCGGCGAGGCCTCTGATCGGGGAAGACAGGCGGCTCTCGCGGAAAACCTTGCAGATATTCATCAGCGGCTCGATCAAATATCAACCCGTTTCCCCACCCACGAGGCGGAAAAAATCCTGCTAGGGCTCGGATTTTCCGAATCACAGTTTGCATCCGACGTTTCTATTCTCAGCGGGGGATGGAAGATGCGCGCCGCCCTGGCTGCGCTCCTCTACCGCCGCCCCGACATCCTGCTCCTGGACGAACCAACAAATCACCTGGACATTCCCTCGGTACACTGGCTGGAAAAGTTCCTGAATGAATTTTCAGGAGCCATGGTCCTGGTGTCCCATGATCGGGATTTTCTGAACCGCTTGGTGCGACGTATTATCAGCTTCGGAACCGACGGGATGCGGACCTACAACGGGAACTATGATTTTTACCTGAAAACGAGGGAACTGGAAAGACGCGCCCTGGAAGCAAAGGCGAGAAACCAGGAACAAAAAATAAAAGAGGCCAGGAAATTTATTGAACGGTTTCGAGCAAAGGCATCGAAAGCCCGGCAGGCGCAAAGCAAAATAAAGCTTGTTCAAAAAGAATCCCTGGTGCAAACCCGCAAAAAAGAAAGGACCATGCATTTCACCTTCCCCCCTGTCAAGCGGAGCGGGAAGGACGTAGTTTCCATTCAGGGCCTCACAAAGGGTTTTGATGGAAAACTTCTTTACAAGGGGATAGATCTGAATATTTCCAGAGGAGATCGGGTGGCGCTCATCGGGCCGAATGGGTGCGGGAAGACGACCCTCCTCAGAATGGTGGCTGGGGAACTCGAGCCTGATAAGGGCAGGATTGTCCTGGGGCATGAAGTTTCTTTAAATTATTTCGCCCAGCACCATTCTGATATGCTGATTCCCCAGCGGACAATCATGGAGGAAGTGTCCCAGGTTGTCCCTCATGAAACGATTAGTTTTGTGCGAACTGTTTGTGGAAATTTCCTTTTTTCAGGAGAAGAGGTAGACAAACAAGTAGCCGTTCTTTCGGGAGGAGAGAAAGCGAGAGTTGCCCTGGCAAAGCTCCTGGTAAACCCCGGTAACTTTATGGTCATGGATGAACCCACCAATCATCTGGATATTGCTTCGTCGGAGATCCTGATTGAGGCCCTGGAAGAATATGAAGGGACCTTGCTGTTCGTTTCCCACAACCAGACATTTGTGAACCGGCTTGCCACCAAGATATGGGATATTCAAGACGGAGTCATAGAGGAATACCCGGGCACCCTGTATGAATACTATGAACACCTCGCCCGCAGAGAAAAGGATGTCAGTTCCCGGGAGGATGGGCAGGTGAACGGCGGGGGAGAGCGGAGCTTGGACGCACGGGTCAAGGAGTGTGACCGCAAGGCAATGCGGAGGGAGAGGGCCGAGAAACGGAGGCTGCTCAGCGAGATGATTAATCCCCTCATAAAAAGGCTTGAAGACATGGAAGATGAAATAACCCGTCTCGAAGGTACTGAGGAAGACCTGGAAAAGGCTATGACCGACCCCGCGGTCTTAAAGGACAAGGAAAAGATTATTCCGCTTATGAAAGAATACAACGCAGTAAAGAAAAACCTGGATGACCTGCTCCTGGAGTGGGAACAGTGTCAGGAAGAGTTGGCAATGAAAAAGAGGATGCTGGAGGGATGAGAGGGTGATCCAATGGAAATAGATGCAGCACATAAAGCCCTGCTGAAGGAAATGGGACTGAAGGAAGAGGATTTTGCACTTTTCGATGAAAAGTTTGTTCGATACGAGTTTGATGCGGAAAAGGGCGTTCGTCTGTATGATCCGTACTACTCCACCTCGTACAACGAGTACATCGGCATAGACGGGTGGAGTGCCTGGAGCAGTGAAAATGATACGTTTCAGACCGATATTTTGAAAAAGTCCCGGGAAAGACTGGAAAAGAAAAAAGGAAAAACTGCGGGGCGGGACAACGCCGGTCTTGGTGACGCACTCAGGAAAAAATTTCCCGAGCGGGCCAAGCCCGACCCAACGTGATCGTCACTCCCGGATTTCTCTCCATTCTCGTTAGGCGCCATGGTAATGCCTGGAATTACGCGTTCATCCTGGCCGTAAGCCGGGGAGCCCTACTTTTGTGCACCGAGCAGCCCGGTAATGGCATTGGTGGTGTCTTCAAGCCGATCAATCATGGTCTCGATGAGGGATTTTATCCGGGGCGAAACGTTTGCATATGCGGCAAAAAGGCGGTCCCGGTCCAGAACGCCCACCTGGACGGGTCCATCCGCAACAACGGACGCCGTCCGCAGGGCCTCCCCCTTGTGAAACATGGCCATTTCACCGAAAATGGCGCCTTTTTCCAGGGTGTCGACGGAGATGAACCCTTTTGGGGCTTTCTTGATTACCTTGACCTTCCCCTGGAGAACCACATAGGCCCAGTCGCCTTTACTTCCTTCTTCAATGATGACAGCTTGATCAGGATATTGTTCTTCTTCTACCACATATCCGAGTACTACCGGATCGATCGTCATCCGTAACTCCTCCTAGCCGATTTAGCCCGCTTTTTTACGGGCCTTCGTATGTCATTTCCGGTTTATTCGGGTTAGGGCATGAGAAAGAAGCCCAGGGTTTTTTTTGCTTCTTCCGTTATGTTGCCAATAGCCATACCCAGACGAATCCGACCGGGCAGGGTGCTTTTCGTGACCGTCACGATTTTCGCATCCACTTGCACTTCCTTCCCGTTGGGAAGTGTCGCTCTTACACGGAACACCTTCCCCGGTTCGTGGGGAAATTGGAGGTTGTTCCTGGAGCTTACATCCAGTCCAAGGCCGCTCAAACTGATGTTTGTAAGTTTACCTTTGAGCCATGCAGCCTTTTTGATGTCCAGGGGGCGGTATTCACACAACGTGTCAATTTCTTTTCGATAATAGGAGCGCTGAGACGCGGCTGTCTCCGGCTCAACCTGTTTCTTGAAGCCCTTTGTTCCCAACTGGCTGATAAATTTGTTCATGCGAATCAAACGTCCCAGGACCTGATCGGAAATATACCTGATAATAGGTTCCATTTGATCGTACTCCCGGGTAAGGCGGGACGGATGCCAGACTTCCACCTGGGTGTCCTCGAGGGCACGTGCTGAAGCGGTACGTGGCTCAATATTCCTATTCAAAAAAGTTACTTCTCCGATGATTTCACCAGGGCTGAGCGTGGCAAGGCGGACTTCCTTATCACCGGACTGGATGGTTATAGCCACCTTCCCCTTGAGAATGCGGTAAATGGAAATACCATAGTCCCCTTCTTTTACAATGAGGTCACCTTTCCTGAATAAAAGCTTCAAATTCGGAGGTAGTGGGTGCTTTTCGTTCATTTTTCGGACCTTTCGCCTGAGTTTTTCCTGTTTTTACCAGTTTCTAGTTGCCAAGTCACCCTTTTTTCCGGGAGACTGTGGAGCATATGTTGTTCCCGCCAGGGAAAAGACACTGAAATCCTGATCGGACTATGGTACATATAAAAAATGTAGTGCCATCAAAAATCATTGCGAAAGGTGAAGATACAGGTGCATATCGCGCGGTTCATACAGGAGATAACGCGGGAAAAGGAGTTTGCTGATATCATTGCCTATCAGCACTATCTCCCTGCCAGCGATGCCCGGTTCGGGCCTTCCCTTTCCCTTTCACCGGAAATCTCTCTCCTGTTACATCGGCTCGGTTTGAAAAAACTTTATACCCATCAGGTAGAGGCCTTAACTTTCCTGCAGCAGGGCGCGAATGTACTGGTATCCACGCCAACGGCAAGCGGGAAAAGTCTCATTTACAATATTGCGGTACTGGAAGAGATCTTGCGTAATCCTGGGGCAAAAGCGCTGTACTTGTTTCCGTTGAAGGCACTGGAGCAGGATCAGCTTAAGGTCCTCCAGCAGGGGCTGATGGCCATGGGATACGCAGACAGGATATCAGCCGGTATTTACGACGGTGATACGACCCCCTACAAAAGGAAAAAAATCCGGGCGAATCCTCCCCAGATCCTTTTCAGTAACCCTGATATGCTCCATCGCTCGATTTTGGCCTACCATCAGTCCTGGGAACCCTTTTTAAAAAACCTGTCTTTTGTGGTCTTGGATGAAGTACACACCTACCGGGGGATCTTCGGATCCCACCTGAACCAGGTTATTCGGAGGTTGAAGCGAAGCTGTGCCCGATACGGTTCGAAACCGCGTTTCATCCTTTCGTCAGCCACGGTGAGCAACCCGGCAACCTTCGGGCGGAGTCTCATCGGAGAGCCATTGGAAGTCATCGAATCGAGCGGATCGCCGAGGGCCGGCCAGCATTTTCTTTTCATGAACCCGGCGACAAGTGCCAATTTTCTTGCTGCAAGGCTTTTTCTCACATGCATGCAACGCGGTTTCAGGACCATCGCCTTTACGCAGTCCAGGCACGTGACTGAATTGATCCATGTCTGGGTGTCGCGTCTTGCTCCAGGGCTTCGGGGAAAATTCAGTTCCTACCGGGCTGGTTTTCTGCCGCAAGAGCGGCGTGAAATTGAGCGAAATCTGGCTGCAGGCAGGCTTCTTGGAGTGGTGTCCACCAGCGCTCTCGAGATGGGTATCGATATCGGCTACCTCGATATCTGCCTTCTTGTCGGCTATCCGGGAACCATTATCAATGCCTGGCAGCGGGGCGGACGGGTGGGACGTTCCGGCAGGGAATCGCTGGTTGTCCTCCTTGCAAAGCCGGATGCCCTGGACCAGTATTTTATGAAGCATCCTGATGAATTTTTCAGCCGTTCTTATGAAGCGGCCATACTGGACCCGGACAACCTTTATGTCACCAGGGCACACCTTGCCTGTGCGGCGGCTGAAAAGCCACTCACCATGGAGGATGAGGCCTTTTGGCCTGCCGGGCTGGGCGACCACCTGGAAGTCCTGGAAAGAGAAGGCGTGCTCAGCAGAACCGCGGAAGGGGAACCCGCATGGTTCAGCACCCGGAGGAACCCCCAGCTCCATGTGGACATCCGCTCGGCAGGCGCGAGCTATACGATCTTTGAGAAGGCAACGGGCCAGGCCGTAGGGACGGTGGATGGGCTCCGGGCATTTAAAGAATGCCACCCGGGGGCGGTCTACCTCCACCGGGCAAAACAGTACGTGGTGGACCGCTTGATTCTTGATAAGAAAGATATCGTGGTCCATGAATCGGATCTGAAATACTTTACCCGTGTGCGTTCGGACAAAGAGACCGAGATCCTGGAGGTGGAGCGGAGCATGCCCAAAGGGCAGTTCGTGGTCCGGGAGGGGCGGTTGAAGGTTACGGAACAGGTGACCGGATATGAAAAAAGGGCGATTCCTGGGCAGGAACTCATGGGGGTTTTCCCTCTGGATCTGCCTTCACAGACTTTTGAAACGAGGGGCCTGTGGATTGAGATCGAGGATGTATTCAGGCAGTTCGTGGAAGACAAGGGGCGCCATTTCATGGGGGGAATTCATGCCATAGAACATGCCGCCATCGGAATCTTTCCGCTTTTTGCGCTCTGCGACCGGAACGACATCGGAGGAATCTGTTACCCGCACCATCCCCAGGTGGGCAAGGGTGCAATATTTATCTATGACGGCCATGCCGGAGGGGTCGGGCTCGCGAAACGAGGCTATGAAGTGATCCTTGAACTCCTGGAAAAGACCCTGGATCATGTGAAGAACTGTGAGTGTGAAGAAGGGTGCCCTTCCTGCATTCATTCGCCGAAATGCGGATCAGGGAATAAACCCCTGGATAAGCAGGCTGCTGTGCTGCTCCTGGAGTGTCTCCTGGGACATATCCCCATAAACAAGATTGCTTCCGGGGTGGAGGCAGCGGATGAGCCGCCGCTCACCCTGGAGGCTCCTTCTCTCCGGGAACGGAAAGGTCCCGGGATTATGTACCTGGATCTCGAGACCCAGAAGACAGCAAAGGACGTGGGCGGCTGGAATAAGGCTCACCTAATGCGGGTATCGGTGGTGGTCGTATACGATTCTCTTGACAAGGCCTACCATATGTTCCATGAGGACGAGATCAGTGGACTTTTCAGCTTTCTTGAGCGTGCAGACCTGGTTGTGGGGTTCAATATCAAGGGTTTTGATTACAAGGTCCTCTCGGCCTATACGCCGAAAGACCTGCAAACCATCAGGACGTTTGATATTCTCGATGATGTGCACCGGAGGCTTGGTTTTCGGCTGAGCCTCGATCACCTGGCCAAGGAGACCCTGAAGCAGGGGAAGAGTGCAGATGGTCTCAAGGCCGTCGAATGGTTCCGGCAGGGAGAAATGCAAAAACTTACGGAATACTGCAAGCGGGACGTGTCGGTGACAAGAGATCTCTTTATGTTCGGTCTGGAACACGGTTATCTTGTTTACCGGGAGAAAAAGACGAAAAGGAGATTGCGCCTGCAGGTTGACTGGGACTTGGAAAGGTTGCTAAAGTAGCCCCGTGGTCAGAATGAACAATGTTCTGCTTTTTGCGACGAACAACAGACAACATGCAACAGACATATTTTTGGGAGTTTTATGAAAGCGTTCGAATGTAAGATGTGCGGGGCCTGCTGTTATGGTGAAGGAGGTATTTTCCTTACCGGAGAAGAACAGGTGAGAATCGCCGGTTTTCTCGGGATTTCAGTAGAACATTTTGTGCATGAATACTGTGAAACAAGGAACCGGCGGCTTTATCTGAAAGTGGGATTGGATAAGTTTTGCATATTTTATGATCAGGAAAAAAGATGCCTCATCCATTCGGTGAAGCCACAACGTTGCATATTATGGCCGTATTATCCCGCCATCGTTGGAGATGAAGAAACCTGGGAACAGGCAAAAAATGGGTGTCCCGGAATCAATCCGGACGTATCCTTTGATGATTTCGTCAAGGAAGCGGGGAAATGAACCTGTTACACAGGCTCATTGATCTTGTTTATCCGCCTCGGTGTGCAGTATGCCGAACACTTCTCTTACAAGATGCTCATGGAGATGAAAAAGGTTGTCGGAGGGTATGCTCCCCCTGTCTTGCGGGTTTTCATGCCTTGAATCAGCCCTATTGTACAATTTGCGGGCGCCCTTTTGCGTCTTCAACCGGCACCGGCCACGTTTGCGAGAGCTGCCTCCGCAAGCGGCCTGCTTTTCATGCGCTGGGCGCTCCCTATCTCTATGAAGGATCATTGCAGAGAGCTATTCATTCATTCAAATACGGGGGAAGAAGTGACCTGTCAACGTTTCTGGGACCCCTTCTCTCTTCCTTTGCGCGGGGATGGGCCCCGGCCGAAAAGGTCTCTTTGGTTATGCCTGTTCCACTTCATCCCAGGCGACTCCGTGAGCGTGGTTTTAACCAGAGCAAGCTCCTTGCATGGTATGTGGCGAGAGGGCTGGGGGCAGGGCTGGATTTTTTGTCGCTCAGGAGAGTAAGATACACCCAACCGCAAACCGGGCTTGGAAAGGCGGACAGGCGGAAAAATGTGCGAAAGGCATTTGCACTCAGGACAACAGGGCCGGTTTCAGGCCGAACAGTTCTCGTGGTGGATGATGTGGCTACCACCGGCAATACCCTGAACGAATGCGCGCGAGTGCTCCTAAAGGGCGGGGCGGAAACGGTCCTTGGCCTAGTGCTGGCGAGAACGCCAAACCCGGCGTTCTGAGCCCGATCATTGTGCCCGGAGAGCAGGATACACGCGCAGTAGAACAACGGTCATTTCATTGGGAGATAGCGATGTTTGTTGGCCATTACTGGGAAAAAATAAAGTCCCTGGAAGAGGTACAGCGTGAATGTGCTGATCTCAGAGCTGCAGGAAAAAAAATCGCCTTTACCAACGGATGCTTTGATATCTTGCACCCTGGGCATACCCGGTATCTTTATAAGGCGCGAGCGTCAGCTGATTTTCTCGTTGTGGCCTTGAACAGTGATGCCTCATTAAAAGCCCTGAAGGGACCGGGAAGGCCTATTTTGCCCGAAGAGGCAAGAGCGGAACTTCTTGCGGCCCTCGGCTTCGTGGATGCGGTTGTGATTTTTGATGAAGACACTCCATTGAAGTTGATAAAGAAACTCCTGCCGGACGTGCTTGTGAAAGGAGCGGATTGGTCTGAAGAAGAGATCGTGGGCGCTGACGTAGTAAAAGAGGCCGGGGGGGAGGTTAAACGTATCCCGGTAGTAGAGGGGTTCTCCACCAGCAGTATTGTTGAAAGGATCGTGGCATCTTCCGCTGAAACCTAGGAGTTGACAAGTCGTAGGGAAAATAATACTCTTCGTAAATATTTTTCAATTGAGTTTGCTTTCCTCTCTTTTACCGTACCGCTTCACTGTTTCGACACATTGAGATCCAATAAAGAAAGGCCTTCAGATGGCTGCGCAACTTTCATTACATGATGTAACAAAGACTTTTGGTGATGTGAAGGCTGTTAACAGGGTTTCCCTGGATGTTCAGCAGGGGGAGTTTTTGACCCTTCTGGGTCCCAGCGGCTCAGGCAAGACCACTACCTTAAACATGATCGCAGGGTTTGAGATCCCTACCTCGGGGCAGATTCTCCTCAAAGACAGGGATATCACCAGTGTTGCGCCGAATAATCGTGGAATCGGCATGGTTTTCCAGAACTATGCCCTTTTTCCGCACATGACTGTTTTCGATAATATCGCGTTTCCCCTCAAAATGCGAAAGGTCCCCCGCCAGGAGATACGTGAACGAACGGAAGAGGTGCTGGAGCTGGTGGAGCTTCCCGGATTTGAAAAACGATATCCAAACCAGCTCAGCGGAGGACAGCAGCAGCGAATCGCCCTGGCCCGAGCTCTTGTATTCCGTCCCGACATCCTGCTCATGGACGAACCCCTTGGAGCCCTTGATAAAAAACTGAGGGATCACATGAAGCTGGAGATCAAGCATCTCCAGGAATCCCTGCATATCACCGTTATCTATGTGACCCATGACCAGGAAGAGGCCCTGACCATGTCTGACCGAATCGCTATCATGAACAACGGTCAGATTGTCCAGCTGGATAACCCTGCGGAACTCTATGAGGCGCCTGCAAGCCTCTTCGTTGCGGACTTTATTGGTGAGTCCAATTTCCTGGAAGGGAATATTTCTGAAATAGATAAGGAAAAGGCGTGTGTGGAAGTGACACAGGATATCAAAGTATGGGTGGAAAAATTGCCTGACCTCCAGTTGGGAAAGAAACTAACCGTGGCAGTGCGGCCAGAAAAAATACAGGTATTTCCCGACAAAAATGGGCCCGGTGAAAGGATCATCAATTTCTTTCCGGGACAGGTAGAAGAGGTCATTTATGTGGGTGAGGCAAATGTGTATCGGGTGAGACTGCACCCTGATGTGGTCTTGAAAGTCAAGGTTCAGAGTGCCGGCACAATGCACAGGTACAGGAGGGGCGACAAGGTCGTTGTGGGATGGCACGTGCCCCACGGTCTACCTCTGAAGTAGATCCCTTTGGCATAAACCCTCAAAACAAAGGAGGCAGAGAATGGGAAAAAAGAAAGGTATGACCAGGCGTGAATTCCTTCTATCCACAGGTGCGGCCACCGGCAGCGCCCTGGTGGCGGCCTCGGTTGGTCCCTTTGTGCATACCACTATGGCAAAGGGGAAGACGCTGAGGATCTGTTCCTACGGGGGCTCGTACCAGGCATCCCAGAGGAAGGCTTTTTTTCAGCCTTTTGCCGACAAGTTCGGGGTTAAAATCGTCGAGGCCTCGGGACCGGACATTGCCAAGATCAAGGCGCAGGTGGATAACAAGCAGTATGAGTGGGATGTGGTTGATCTCGAGACACGTCATATCGCCCGGGGAGAGCTTGAGAATCTGCTGGAACCGATAGACACGAGCGTCGTTGACCTTTCGAGAATCGAGAAAAAGGCTATTCGGAAGTGCGCGGTGGGGAATATTTTCTGGACCACTTCCCTGGCCTATAACAAGAAGGCACTGGCGGGGAAGAAAGCGGCTGGGAACTGGGCGGATTTTTGGAATGTGAAAGATTTTCCCGGGCCCCGGGCCCTGCAGGACCAGGCCCCGTTCAACCTCGAGTTTGCCCTGATCGCAGATGGGGTGCCCATGGATAAACTCTACCCGTTGGATGTGGAAAGGGCATTCAAGAAGCTTGATCAAATCAAAGACAGCATCACTGTCTGGTGGAAAAACGGTGCCCAGCAGATCCAGTTGCTCACCAGCGCGGAAGCGGTATATGCCTCGGCCTGGAACGGAAGGGTCAACGTGGCGCAGAAGAAGGGTGTGCCGCTGGAGATAGTGTGGCAAGGCGGGTGCCTGGATCTTGACTGGTGGTGCGTTCCCAAGGGCGATCCCAACCGAGACCTTGCAATGAAGTTTATCGATTTTGCCATATCGGCAAAGAGGCAGGGTGAGCAGATGCAGAAGTATATTGCCTATGGACCCACGAACAAGGATTCCTTCAAGTACATCACCTCTGAACGGGCAAAGGAACTTCCGTCCTACCCGGAAAACCTGAAAAAACAGTTTCAGCACAATGCAGACTACTGGGGCCCGAAGCTTGCCCCCTTGACTGAAAAATGGAAAACATGGATGATCTCCTGATATGACCGGGAGGCCGGAATAATGAGAACACCCTACATTCCGGCCTCCCAATGCACCAGAGGAAACATGGGGTAATATGGAAACTGGATCCTTTTCTTCAAATGGGGCACGGTTATGGCAAAAGGCGGGCTTCAGGCATTTTCTCCTGGTGTCGCCCGCTATGGTTGCACTGCTCCTCCTGTTTGCCTATCCCATCTCCAGGATATTGATGAAGAGCCTGTTTGATCCCCACTTTACCCTCAAACATTACGCGTATTTTTTTTCAAGTCCTTTGTACATCCGGGTCATGTGGATAACCATTGAACTGAGTCTTTTGACGACCTTCACGGCCCTGGTGATTGGGTACATCCTCGCCTATGTGCTGAGAAGGGCACGCCCCGGAATACGCAATATCTTTCTCCTGGCCATTGTCCTGTCTTTTATGATCAGCCTTCTTGTCCGGAACTACTCTTGGATCCTGGTGCTCCAGAGAAATGGCGTGATCAACATCCTGCTCAAGTATTTCGGAATCATTGACCAACCCGTGAAGCTGCTTCACAACAAGTTCGGCGTAGTGGTGGGCATGACCCATATCTTCGTGCCGTATATTGCCTTCCCCATCTACAGCGTCATGATGGGCATGGATTTGAACCTTGAAAAGGCGGCCCAGAACCTCGGCGCCAGCCGCTGGCAGACTTTCTGGAAGGTCACATTTCCCCTGTCTCTCCCGGGCATAGGTGCGGGAGCGCTGCTGGTTTTCATTATGGCCTTGGGTTTTTTCATTACGCCGGCACTCCTTGGCGGACGTAAGGAACAGATGCTTTCGAATCTTATCCAGATCCAGGTAGTGGACCTCCTCAACTGGCCCTTTGCCTCTGCCATGTCAACTATCCTGCTGATTGTGACGCTGGTGATTTTTTTCATCTACAATCGTTTTCTGGGAGCTGAGCGGCTCTGGGGTGGGATAAAGACATGATCGGGAAACGAGGGCAATCAAAACACTGGCATGATCCCCTACACATTGGGTGGCCCCTGTGGGTAATATCGGGCGCAGCCGTATTTTTCCTTATCGTACCAGTACTTCTCCTGGTTCCCATGTCCTTCGGGTCGGCTGAAATCATAGAATTTCCGCCCACCAAGTTCTGCCTGGATCAATACCGCAAGTTTTTCAGTCATCCGATGTGGCAGAGCGCGGTCCTGGTTTCATTACAGGTTTCGGCGTTGACCGCCGTCTGCTCCACCACCATCGGCCTGTTGGCGTCTATCGCGCTCGTCTGGGGTAAGTTTAAGGGCAAAGGATTTGTTACGGGATTTATCCTTTCTCCCATGATTGTTCCTTTGATCGTCCTGGGCCTGGCTTATTACGTTTTTCTGGCAAAACTTGGCCTGATCGGAACAAAGCTGGGCCTGATCATTGCGTATACGCCATTAACATTGCCCTTTTCGGTGCTGCCGATCTCAGCGACCCTCAGGGGATTCGATCGATCCTTGGAGCATGCGGCATTGAATCTGGGGGCGAACCGGTTTCAGACGTTCATGAAGATCACTGTGCCCATCATCCGGCCGGGCGTTATAACCGGTGCACTTTTTGCGTTCATGATTGCCTTTGACGAGGTGGTGATTGCTCTTTTTATCTGCGGATCCACGGCGGTCACCCTTCCCAAGAAGATGTGGGATGTCATTCGGTACGAGATCGAACCTATGCTCCCCGCTATATCCACTTTGCTCTTGCTCCTGGCAGTGGTTTTTCTAATTACCACCGGCCTGCTCCAGAAGCGTGTTGCCCGCCGTATGGGAGGCAGGTAATCAAAAAACACATCTTGTCATTCCCCGCAAATTCTGGTAGTAGTAACAATATGCGCCCATAGCTCAGCTGGATAGAGTGACGGACTACGAATCCGTAGGTCGGGTGTTCGAATCACCCTGGGCGCACCATTTTAATACAATATATTGGGGAGTTAGGCAGTTGTGCAAAATTGACCTAGCTCCTCATTTTCTTTTGTGTGAGAGTCCACGTGAGAATTCTGGGTGGCCCCATACACATACATTTATGGGGATTTTGCAAATACACCGCGTTGTGCAAGATGTTGAAATATGCTTTATGGACGTATAATGTGAGTATCATCACATTATACGTCCATAAAATGTGCAGTAATACACATAAATATACCGAAATATCTTGACAACGCTTCGCTTTCATGGTTATGTTCACTGTTATGAAACGAGACATATACAAAGAGTTGGTAGCATGGAAGTCTTCTTCCAGGAGGAAGCCACTCCTTCTCCAAGGTGCCAGACAAACAGGAAAGACCTTCATTTTGAAGGAATTCGGTCACCATGAATATGAAAATGTCCTCTACTGCAACTTTGAGGAGAATCCAGGTCTTGGACAATTTTTTATGCGCGATCTGGACCCGGAACGAATACTTTCTGAGCTCTCTCTTTACCTGAATGTGGAAATCCGTGCAGGGGTTGATCTGGTTATTTTCGATGAGATCCAGGTTTCAAATCAAGCGCTGAATTCTCTGAAATATTTTTCTGAAAAGAGAAATGATTTTCACGTGGTGGCGGCGGGTTCTCTTCTGGGCGTGAAGTTGTCTCGTCCCGGATCTTTTCCGGTGGGAAAGGTAAATTTCCTCCATCTTTATCCCATGACATTTCTGGAGTTCCTTGATGCAATGGGGGAATCCAGGTACCGAGAATTGCTTGAGGATATCGAAAGGCCTGATCCGCTGCCCGAGGCGTTTCATTTACATCTTATCGATCTCCTTCGCCAGTATTATTTTGTTGGTGGTATGCCGGAATGCGTCGGATGTTTTTCGGAAACGGGAAATGCACCGGAGACCAGGAAGATCCAGGAGGAGATCATCAAGTCCTATGTGTTGGATTTTGCCAAGCATGCCCTGCCGGCTGATATACCCAGGCTGACGCAGGTTTGGGACTCTATCCCCAGACATCTGGCAAGGGAAAACAAGAAATTTGTTTTCTCTGCAGTCAGGAGGGGGGCACGCGCCCGGGAATATGAGCATGCCTTGACCTGGCTGGAAGATACCGGTTTGATTAACCGGGTACATATGGTTGAAACACCCAGAATTCCCCTCATGCATTATGCGGACAGCAGCTCTTTCAAGGTGTATGGGCTTGATGTGGGGTTACTGGGCGCCATGGCCAGGGTACCCGTCAATCTCCTGGCCCAGGGAGAGCGGCTCTTCAACGAGTATGAAGGCGCGTTTGTGGAGAATTTTGTTGCCCAGGAACTGGTTTCTCATTTCCACAAGAAGCTCTACTACTGGCGGAGCAAAGGCGGAAAGGCGGAACTCGATTTTCTCTGTAAATTCGAGGACCGGATTTTGCCGCTGGAAGTGAAAGCCGGTGTTAATCCAAAGAGCAAAAGCCTTCGGTCGTATGATGTACAATTCCAACCGGCGCGGCTCATGCGGGTAAGCTTGCTCAACCTCAAAGCAGATGGGAAAATAGTGAACCTGCCGCTTTACGCAATATCATTATTGTCCCGATTTGCGTAAGCGCTCTTGTTTTCTTGCCGGCTGGGTCAAAAAATCTCTTGTTCGCACTACGAATCCGTAGGTCGGGTGTTCGAATCACCCTGGGCCCACCAGCAAAATCAATGGGTTAGCTGTTTTTGGCTAACCCATTTTTATATATTGCCACCTCATTCAGTACATACGGAATTTGAGAATATAAGGTGATTGTGGAAAAGAAAGATTGTTGGACAAGGGGTTTTTGGCTTGATAAGATACTTCTAGTGATCAAAACTGTCTAAGAGGACGGAAAGCGGTGCTTTTAAACCTAAAGTTTGGAACACCGGAGTTGTGGATGGAAACCATAAAATGAACCTTATTCTTCATGCCAAAACGGCCTGAAAATGTGTGAGAAAGGAGGGATTGGAGATGAAAAAATTTGTTTTGTTTTTCCTGGTAGCAGGGATCGGCGTGGGAGTTTGTCTCAGTGGGGCCTTTCAGGCCCAGGCGGCTCCCATAAAACTGACCTACAGCAACTTTTTCCCGCCCACCCATATCCAGAGCAAACTTGCGGAGGCCTGGTGCAGGGAGGTTGAAAAGCGGACAAACGGCAGGGTGAAAGTGGAATACTACGCAGGTCAAACCCTCACCAAAGCAAGACAGTGCTATGATGGTGTGGTCAACGGGCTTTCTGATATCGGTTTTTCAGTGCTTGCGTATACCCGGGGTCGGTTTCCGGTCCTGGCCGCGGTTGATCTTCCTTTAGGTTATACGAGCGGTAGGGCTGCCACGGCGGTGGCAAATGCAGTGTACAATAAATTCAAGCCCAAAGAATTACTTGACACCAAGGTCATGTATCTTCATGCACACGGCCCGGGCCTACTCCATACACGGAAAAAGGCAGTAAGAAGAATGGAAGACCTTCGTGGACTCAAGATCAGGGCCCACGGCACCAGTGCCCTTGTGGTGCGCGCATTGGGAGGTACTCCGGTACCCAAACCCATGCCGGAGACGTACCAGATGCTTCAGAAGGGAGTGGTGGATGGTGCGGTGTATCCTTTTGAGGCAAACAAGGGATGGAAGCTTGGCGAGGTGGCCGACTACGCGACCGCGGCATTTTCCGTTGCCTATACCACCACCTTCTTCGTGGTGATGAACAAGGACAAATGGAACGTCCTTCCGGCTGATATAAAACAGATCATAGAAGATATCAACCGGGAATGGGCGGTAAAACATGCGGCGGCCTGGGACAGCAGCGATATGGCCGGGATCCGTTTTTTCCTGAACCAGGGAAATGAGATCATTGGTATTGACGCGAAAGAAGCCGCAAGATGGAAAAAGGCGGTTGCGCCCATTATTGATGATTACATCAAGAAGATGAACAAGAAGAGATTCAACGGGAAAGAGATCGTTGATTTTACCGTACGAACCCTGAAACAGTATCAGTAATTTTTCCGAGAGCCCTGCTCCTGAGAGGGGCGGGGCTCATTTTTTTTGATCGGACGACATGGGGCGATGGAACGTATCTGGAAAACAGTTGATTGGATCATGAAAAGGCTCAAGATGATCGGCGCCGCCTGTCTTGTGGGGATGACCTTCCTGACCTGTGCTGATGTGGTTGGCAGGTTTTTCAGGCATCCGATATTCGGCGCGGTTGAAATCGTGGGCTATATGGCCACACTGGCCGTGGCCATGGCCCTGCCGTACACCCACCAGGAAAAAGGACATATCGGCGTTGAAATCCTGTTCCGTACCTTTTCTCCCAAGTGGCAGCGGATTGTGGATTTTTGTACCAGTCTTCTGAGCCTCGGTCTTTTTGTGCTCATTACCTGGCGGATGGGGGTTTATGCCCTGGATCTTCAAGAATCGGGTGAGGTATCCATGAACCTCGAGTTTCCCGAGTATCTGATCGTGTATATGGTGGCATTCTGTTTCCTGATTTTTGTGCTGGTTATTGTGCAGGATATTTTTAAGAGCTTCAAGAAGGTAAAAGAGAAGGAATGAATCCTACAGTTGTCGGCATCATCGGCATAGCGGTGATGATTGCAGTGTTTATGACCCGGATGCCAGTCGCGTATGTCATGGGAATGATTGGGTATCTTGGTTTCACGATCATGATCTCCGGAAAGGCCGGGCTTGCGCTTCTTTCCAGGAATATCTATGAGGTTTTTTCTTCCTACGGACTTACCACCATTCCGCTCTTTATCCTGATGGGCCAGTTTGCATTTAACAGCGGTATCAGCCGGCGGCTTTATGACACCGCGTACCGTTTCCTGGGTTCCACGCGCGGGGGCCTTGCCATGGCGACTGTTTCCGCGTGCACCGCCTTTGGCGCGGTTTGCGGATCGAGCCCCGCTACCGCGGCTACCATGGCGACTGTAGGACTGCCGGAAATGAAGCGATACGGCTACGCTGATGAGCTTGCAACGGGGGCCGTGGCATCGGGAGGCGGCCTGGGCATGATCATGCCGCCGAGTATTGTACTCATTGTCTACGGCATACTTACCGAGCAGTCCATCGGACAACTGTTCGTGGCCGGCATCATCCCGGCCATTCTTGTCACTATCCTGTTTATCATTTCCATTTACATCCGCTGTCGCAATGCACCGGATCAGGGCCCTCCTGGGGAAAGAT
>QMLQ01000015.1 GCA_003646815.1 Deltaproteobacteria bacterium
GGTTCCGCCAAGCTGGTTGCTCCGCTGTTTGAGTATGGGGAAAAGAGTAAACACCCACTCCATATCTTTTGCTATTTCAGCCTTGTCCGAACGGAGAAAAGCTCCCATTTCGAGGTTTTCCCGTGCAGACATCCGTGGAAATATTTGTCGACCCTCAGGCGTCTGTGCAACGCCCCTAGCGGCGACCTGTTCTGGTCGAAGGTCATGAATAGGCTGACCGTCAAACAAAATTGTTCCCTTAGCTGCGGGCTGCACGCCGAAAATCGTGAGGAGAGTTGTTGATTTACCAGCCCCGTTCGCACCAATCAAACACGCAACACCACCACGGGGAATGGACAGGCTGATACCCTTCAATGCATGGATGTTCCCATAATAGGTATGGATACCATCCAGACGCAGAATAGCGCGCTCGCTTTCCATGTTTTCACTCACCGGCTGGACCCGGTTTTTCTGCATGCAGTTCTCTCTTTCTCCTGGATGCCGGAATGAGTCCCTCCGGCCGCAAAACCATCATGATAGCCATAGCCAAACCAAAGGCAAGCATCCTGTATGCCTGGAGTTCACGAAATACTTCGGGAACGGCTATCAATACCACTCCTGCCAGGATAATACCGGGGATGCTCCCCACCCCTCCCAGTACCACAATACATAGGACAATACACGACTCCATAAAAATAAAAAAATTCGGGTTAGTATAACTCAGTTTAGCCGCAAAAAAAGCCCCGCCTACTGAAGCAAACGCTGCACCCATGGCATAGGCAAGAAGTTTCAGCCAGGTGGTAGGGACACCCGACAATTCCGCGGCAACCTCGTCTTCCCTAATGGCAACCCACGCCCGCCCGATTCGAGACTTGTCAAGCCTGTTCACGGCAATAATTGTCAGTACTGCAATAATAAATATGAGGTAGTAGAGGACCGGGAGTGACTTTAGCTTGAAGACCGCCCACGTGAGGCCGCCGTCCCCGAATGAAGGGTAGTAAAGCATGGGTTTCTGCATCCCCAGCAGGCCGTTAGGGCCATGGGTGAGTTTATCCCAGTTATTAAGAACCAGCCGTATGATCTCACCAAAACCCATGGTTACAATGGCAAGGTAATCACCACGCATTTTGAGTGTGGGGTAACCTATAATGCATCCCAAAACAGCGCCCAGCCCAACACCTATGGGCAAACAGGCCCAGAAGGATAAACCGAAATGGAGGTTGAGCAGTGAATAGGTGTAGGCCCCTACAGCATAAAAAGCTATATAACCCAGGTCCAGCAGGCCGGCCAAGCCAACCACAATGTTCAGACCCAGGCCGAGGACCACATAAATAAGGCAGGTAATGCCCACATCAATCATATAGTTGTTGGCCAGCAGGGGGAAAATCATCACGGCAAGGGCCAGAACGGAAAAAGAGTATTTCCTGTTAAAGCTCTTGATTTTACTGGAACCGCCCCCGGACAAGGATGAAACCGTCGATGCGAATTTCACGTATCCACTGGTGCCACGCAGGGTTTTTACCATTAAGGCGATCGCCAAGATCCCCACGAATACACCCCACACGCCGAAGGCCCTTGCGGCGTGAAAAGTCGCGGTGGGAAAGCCTACCATCGGCAGGATAAGAATGCCGAGAAACACCGTGTATACGAAAAATTTTTTGACGTCGCTCTTGGCCATTTTATACTCTCGTCTCCGCTACATCTTCGCCCAGGATACCACTCGGCTTGAGATAGAGGACAAGGATAAGCACAATAAAGGTGGTCACATCTTTCCATTCACTCGGCAGGAATGCCGACCACAGCACTTCCACGCCTCCTATGATCATTCCCCCGAGCATGGCGCCGGGGATCGAACCAATACCGCCAAGTATGGCCGCCGCAAATGCCTTGATCATGTAAATGAACCCCATATCAAAACGGACAGACCCGTAGTAGAGTCCAACCATGACACCGGCTGCCGCCCCGAGTGCAGGACCTATGATGAAAGTAAGTCGAATAGTCTTATCAATATCAATCCCGCACATCCTGGCCATGGTCCTGTTCTGGGCAGTCGCGCGCATTGCTTTCCCGAGCTTAGTCCCTTTGACAAAAGCATAAAGAGCAACCATAAGCGCAATAGAAAGAATGATGATAAATATCTGGCCATACGTTATCCTGGCATCGAAAATGGTAACGCCCCTTATGCTGAGGAGTTGTGGATAGGCCCGGTCTGAAACTCCTTGGCTGAGCATCATCCCGTTTGACAAAAATATTGACATACCAAGCGCACTCAGGATAGCAGCGAGCCGCGAGGCATTCCTGAGCGGTTTATACGCCACATGCTCTATTGCTACACCCAGCACAGCAACATAGGCCATGGCCAGGCCGAAAGCGAGAATCATGGTCAGTATGAAGTGGCTTTCCACAAAACCGAACTTCTGCAAAAGAACCAGTACAATGATCCCTATGAAGGCACCGGAAGTAAACAATTCACCATGAGCAAAGTTGATCAGCTCGATAATGCCATACACCATGGTATAGCCCAGGGCAATAAGCGCATAGATGCTGCCAAGAAAAATGGCATTGATCAATTGCTGTACGAGGAAAGATTGTGTATCCATAAGCCTTTCCGCCGCCTCGCTAGGAAGGTCCGTGAGAAAAGCGGGCTAGAGGTTTTCTCAACCCCCTTTCAAGGAATAAAGAAGGGAACACGGCTGGTCAACACCACCCCTGCTCCCGGCTGCTCTTTAGAAATACTTTCCGGTCAATGGGTTCCAGTAGGGGACGAATTTTCCGCCCTTGACTACCCAAATGATGTGTGCCAGTTTCCGATCACCTTTCTCGTCAAACTTGACATCACCGCTTACCATACCCGTCCAGGTTGTTCCACGAAGGGCTTTCACTACTGCGTCTGTTTTCGTTGTGCCGGCCTTTTTAATAGCCTTCAACAACACCATAGCAGCGTCATACGCATAGTATCCGTAGGATCCGATCTTATCCACATGCCACATTGCCTTATATGTTTTCTCAAAATCCTTTCGTTCCTTGGTCTCTGGCGCCTTCGCAAAGGTCAGATAGACCCCCTCTGTGGCTTTTCCTCCCACTTCGAGGAATTTTGGATGAAAGACGGCATCTTCGGAGATGAGTTTTGATTTGATGCCTAGGGCCTGCATCTGCCTGACCATCAGCGATCCTTCCGGTTGGTAGACACTCATATAAATGACATCAGGATTGATCCTCTTGAGTTTTGTCAAAACAGCGGTAAAGTCTTTATCACCCGGAGTAATATGCTCCAAGGCTACAATTTTGACCTTTCCGTTCTCCTTGGCAAACTTCGTGATATTTTCAGTGAGACCGACGGTGTATGTCTGCCGGTCATCAATGAGGGCCAACGTTTTGGCCTTCAGTCCGTCTTCCAGGAATCTCACTGTCGACCACGCCTGCACGTCGTCGCGGGGGCACATTCTGAAAATCTGTTTGTAGCCCCGTGCCGTAACATCTGTGTGAGTAGAAGCCGGTGTAATCTGTACAATATTCGCCTCATGGAGCGGTACGGAAGCGGGAATGGTCGCCGATGAGCAATAGGCTCCGACCACCCCAACGACACCGCTGTTGATCAGTTTGTTTGCAGCCATAGTAGCCTTCCCACCATCACAGGCACTGTCACCCGGAAGCACCTCAATCTTGTCATACCCCGGTATCCCGCCGGCCTTCTCAAAAACCGCCACAGCAGTTTTTACGCCCTGGAGTATGTCAGTTCCGTCCTGTGCGTAGGGTCCCGTAAGAGGACTCAATGTGCCTATCTTCAAGGTTTTCCCGAACGCCATTCCGCTCACTCCTGCAACCAATGCCAAACACAACAAGAAAACTCCAATCTTTTTCATCTCTCTCCTCCTTTTCATTGTTGACAAAACGGCATCTTCTTTGCCGACACCAAACAGTGAAACAACAGGAACCGGTTAATCGTCGAGCCCGCTTCCCAGATAGGCCTCAATAACCTTCTCGTTCTTCTGGATCTCCGCGGGAGGTCCTTCGGCGATTTTCTGCCCATGATCCAGGACCGCTATAATTTCAGAAATGCCCATGACCAGTTTCATATCATGTTCAACCAGGAATATGGTAAGCCCCGTATCGCGAAGCTTGCGAATAAGTTCCATCAACTCGACCGTTTCCATAGGATTCATTCCCGCGGCAGGTTCATCCAACAGGAGAATTTCGGGCCCGGTGGCCAAAGCCCTGGCGATTTCCAGTCGGCGCTGATCGCCATAGGGAAGGCTCCCCGCATACTCATTGTGGGCTTCAGCCAAACCAAGATATTCAAGTATACCCATGGATTTATCAACTATTACGCGTTCCTCCCGGGTTTCAAATCGCGTTTTCAGAAGAGCTCTTACTGCCCCACTCTTTGTACGGCAGTGCATACCGACCTGCACGTTTTCCAGGACGGTCATGGACTTGAAAAGGCGAATGTTCTGAAATGTTCTGGCGATACCCTGAGAGATAATACGGTTGCTTTTCAGATGGTTGAGCTTCTTGCCCTTAAAAGAAATCGACCCCTTGTTCGGCGGATAAACTCCGGTAATCATATTGAAAACGGTTGTTTTCCCAGCACCGTTGGGACCAATAAGACTGACAATCTTTCCCTTGGGGATATTCATGGTCAAGTCTTCAACTGCATGCAACCCCCCAAACCATTTTGAAACGTTTTCCAGAACAAGTGCATCAGTCATATGATACCAGGATATTACTATGGTTAAGAAGCCATTATGGCATCAAGCCAGTGACTCGATAAAAAGAAAGGTCATGCTTACTTACTTTGCCGCGGTGTCCTTGTCAAGGATTTTTTCAGCCCATCCGAGAATCCGTTCCCCTGAAACCCTTTAAAAATCAACGAAAAATACCGTTAGACATCAAACTTATACTTGGCAATCCCTCCCATGGCGTATAAGGCCATCCAAGCTGCCACATGGCTTGAGATGTTGTTCGAATCCATCAGGGGATACACCTCCACAAAATCAAACCCAGCAATGCCCGCAGACGCAAAACGATACAGCAAAAGAGAAAGTTCGAAAGTACTCAGTCCACACGGATCAGGCGGCCCTCCAGGATTATATGCAATATCGAGTATGTCACTGCACACGGTTACATAGACTGCCTCAGTTCCATCTCCAACGGTCTCCAGGGTTTTTTCTACCGTATAATCTAAACCGTTGGCTTTAATATCGAAACTAGTCAGGATTGTCGCCCCTTTGTCGTTTGCCGTCTCGAATTGTTTCTTATTATTCCTTGGTCCTCTGATACCCAAATGGACAATATTTTTCGGGTCAACATTTTCTATCTCATATATTCTGTGCAACGGTGAACAGCGTGCGTACTCTTCATCACCATAACGATTGATGTTGTCCAGATGGGCATCCAGGTGAATAACCCCCACCTTCCCTTCAGTATGTTCGGCAAGGGCTCTCACGATCGGCACAGCTATGGAATGATCTCCGCCAAAGGTAATTGGGACAGCCCCTCCGGAAATGATATCTTCGGCCCTCCCCTTTATCCTGGAAAGGGTCTTACCTATATCGCCGGGAACAGATTCTGCATCGCCATAATCACCGACACGCAAGAAATCAAACACATCGAACCCGAACTCCGGCAGAAATCCGCCGTATCTCGCGCTTGCATTCCTGACGGCCTTGGGTGCAAGTTCGCATCCGGTAAACGAACCCCAAGTTACAATCCCTTCCCAGGGAGCACCCATAACTGCTGCATCATACCCGCTCATCTCCTCTTTGTTTCGAATGAGGGGCAACCCCAGGAATGTCGGAGTTCCGCTGTAGATCTCCGGATATGTTCGCCCCGGATCAAATGTCTTTGGTTTGCTTTCCATCAAAATCCACTCCTTTTCTGAATGATTTTTCACGCTCAAATGCGTGAATACTCGATTCCCAGCCCTGATTTCTCACCAATAATCTACTGTCACGGCGGAGAAACCCGGGCTAGTGGACCATTACTTTGCTGAGGAGTTTTCCGACTCTGTTCAGGCTTTCCAGGCTGTCCGCGGGAAGAAAGTAGTCGATATAGGGAAAAGCGATCCGCATGCCCTGGCACACGGGCCGGTAATCAGGGTCACCGGCAAGAGGATTCAGCCAGATTACGCTGTGCGCCTGCCTGCTTATGGCCGCCATCTCCCGTCTCAGGAGTTCCTTGCCGCCCAGGTCCCATCCGTCGCTCATAACTACGACCACTGTTCTCTTGTTGAGAAGCTGTGATCCGTGTGCCTGATTGAACTGGTGGAGGGAATAGCCAATCCTAGTGCCCCCCGACCAGTCAGGAACCTCCTCGGAAATACGTTCAAGTGCTTTTTCAATGCTGAGATGCTGGATGAACGGCGTTACACGGGAAAGGGTAGTGGAAAAGACAAATACTTCGGCTCTTGGACCTACGCCCCGCAGGCCCAGCAGGAACGGCATCACAAACCGGGCATAGCGGTCCATTGACCCGCTGACATCGGCCAGGATAACCAAGCGTTTCAAACGCTTCCTTTTCTCCCTGAAAAAGAGTTCCAGGGGCAGGCCGCCCCCCTTGAGACTCTTTCGCATGACCCGGCGAAAATCCATATTCCCTTGTTTCCTGGATTTTTTCAACCGCCGGGAAAGGGTGAGATGAAAAGGCACCATCATTTTTTTCAGGGCAAGCTGTGCAACCTTGAGGTCCCTTGGATCCAGGTGAAAGAGATCCTTTTTCTCTATCCGTGATATGGGACTGTAAGTAATACCCTCCAGTTGGCCTTTCTCTCCCTCTTCCGCATCAATACTTGCCTCGGGCCCGCCTTCGGTCTGCACCTGCTCAAGCGGACCTTTTTCTCGTTCACATACCCGGTCTGCAGGAAGCGATTGTTCATCCTCCCGGGGCTCTTCTTTTTCCACCTTGAAGAATTCTTCAAACAGATCTCTGAATTGCGCCCATTCAATATCGCTGGAAACAAAATTCACCCGGAGGACGTGAAAAAAGTCCATCCGATTCCAGACTGGGATCTTCTGGAGGCTTCTCAGGGAATCCAGGATGCTGCTCTGAAATACCTTGTAGCCGCGAGACTTCAGGAAGCCCGCAAATTCCGCAACCTGCCCGGCAATCCCGGGAGGCACAACTTCACCCGGTTGAAGAGAGGTATTGGGAACGTTCCTCACCATTGCTCCAAATCTCTTCCTTGAATTTTTTGATATCTTCCTGGTATTTCAGAATACACCCGATGGTCGCATCCACGATCTCCTCTTCCAGGTAGGAATGGTGCATGGTCATCAGGGCCTGGGCCCAATCCAGTGTCTCGGAGACGCCAGGCTTTTTAAGAAAATCCACCCGCCGGATTTTCTGCATGAACGCCGTCACCTGCTGAGCGAAAGCTTCTTCAATATCGGGTATCCGCGTCTTGATGATCCGGTATTCCTTTTCAAAAGAAGGATAGTCGATCCAATGGTAGAGACAGCGGCGTTTCAGCGCATCGTGGACATCCCGGGTCCGGTTGGAGGTCACTACCACCATGGGACGCTTGCCGGCCCGCAGAGTCCCGATTTCGGGAATAGTGATCTGGAAATCTGACAGCACTTCCAGAAGGAACGCCTCGAACTCCTCGTCTGACCGGTCGATCTCATCGATGAGCAGGACAGGTGCCTTTTCATCCGCACTCATGATTGCCTCCAGGAGTGGCCGCTTTATCAGGAATTCAGGGCTGTATATGGCGCGTTCAATCTCTTCTTTCCCCTTTTTCTGTTGTTCTTCTATGCGGATATGCAGGAGCTGTTTCGGATAATTCCATTCGTAGAGCGCGGTAGTTGCGTCCAGACCCTCATAACACTGAAGCCGTATCAGCGATGTCTGAAAAAGACGGGCCATGACAAGGGCCACTTCGGTTTTTCCAACGCCTGGTTCACCCTCGAGAAAAATAGGCTTTTCAAGGCGATGTGCCAGGAAAAGAACGGTCGCAAGCGCCCTGTCCGCAATGTAATGGGCCTCTGCCAGCTCCCGAGCCACCTGATCAATTGAATCAAAATGATTTCTCAATACTCGCTTCCCCCTCATTGAAAATGATGAGCCGTTGTGCTATAAACCCGCAACAGAATAGGAGAGTGGCACATCCAAGCTCAAAATACTATTACTCTGAAGCCATCATGACACAGCAAAACAAAAAAGAAAAGACCCTCCCAGCAATTGAGGCTAAACTTGCCCGTTTGGAGGAGATTGCCCTTGAACGGGGCATTCAGGTACACTATGACCGCCTTGAAGCGGCCGGACTCAAGCTAAAGGGGGGAATATGCACGGTGAGAGGGGAACGCCATCTTTTCATAGATCGGCGAAAATCCATTGCTGAAAAGATCGGTCTCCTTGAGGACTACCTGGGAGGCCCTCCTGTAAGTGTCAGCATGGAGGATGCTTTTCATCGCACCCGCCATCCGCGTACGGGCAGGTAGCCAAACTGCAGCCGCATCCCTTTCTCTCGCCGGTGAAAACTCGATAAAGGGCCAGGCCTGAAAAAAAAGCTGCAATGGCCACGATGCCCCACACAATAATAGATTCTATGCTGTTCATAAGTATCTCCTGCACTCCATGTTCGGGCGAATCTCATTACTTTTAATATAAGGATGATACCCAGAATTGCCGAAAAAATTTTCCACGCCACATGATTCAAATCGTCTCTTGAGGAGCAACCCATTCATCCCTCTTCTCAAAATGTCCAGCCGCTTTTCCGCCATTATTTTCGTTTTGGCCTTCCTGGTGACAGAAATACCCGGTGCGGCACGCACGCCAATTCCCTGCATGCGAAAAATCCCAACAAGTGCGGGACTTTTAGTCATGGGCGGAGGAGGAAACATCCTGGCAGCACAACACGCAAGAGACAGATTTGTTCCCGCATCCACCCTGAAAATCCTCACCGCCCTCACCGCCCTCCATTGCCTGGGCCCCGGATACCGGTTCAGGACCGAGTTTTTCCTCACTCCTGCCCATGACCTGCTGGTAAAAGGGTACGGCGACCCCTTTCTCATATCAGAGGTCTGGCAAGACATTGCTGATCACGTTGCAAAAAAACTCCATTTCTTCAAGAATCTTCTCCTTGATGACACCTTTTTTGCCGCTGGCATCACCATTCCCGGTCAGGGCCTTTCCACGAACCCCTATGATGCACCCCCGGGGGCGCTCTGTGCTAATTTCAACACGGTCTTTTTTAGCAGGGACGCCCAGGGACATATTCTTTCGGCTGAACCCCAGACCCCCATGATTCCTTTTGCACGGAAAAAAATAATGGGGCTTGGGGAAAAAAGCGGGCGCTATACCTTTTCCCACGACCGAGGGCAGGCCCTCCTTTATGCGGGCGAACTTTTTTCGTTTTTCCTGGAAAAAAGAGGGGTATTGAGAAAGGGGGGCATTGGTCCCGGCCTTCGTCAGTCCCAGGACAGACTCATTTACACTTATTACTCAAAATTCACGCTTGAGGACGTCATCAAGGAAATGTTTGCATTTTCAAACAACTTCGTGGCAAACCAACTCCTTCTTTCCATGGGAGCAGCGGATTACGGATCACCGGCAACCGTTCGAAAGGGACTTGGCACCCTTTTGCACTACGCCCGAAACAACCTGGGCCTGAAAAACCTTGCAATAGTAGAAGGCTCGGGCATTTCCAGGAAAAACCGCATTTCTCCTGAAGACATGCTCAAGGTACTCCAGCGGTTCCACCCTTATCGCCATCTTCTGCCACGGGAAGGTCCGTTTTTTTACAAGACAGGAACGCTCAAAGGAATCAGGACCCGCGCGGGATACATTGAAAAGAAGAATGGCAAAAAGGGATATATTGTGCTTTTTTTGAAAAGCGACCATCCGAACGCGGATGATCTCATGCGTTGTCTCGAAAGGCTTTTTTGAAATGGTTTACTTTTTGAAAAGCGCTTCCAAGGCCTTTCTGGCCTCTACTTTTTTATTGATGTTTCCTCTCGTGGCACCCCTGGGAACAAAGTAATCACAGAAGTTTGACCGTTCCTTGTCCACAACCCGATCTGCCGAAACCTCCCTGCATTCATTATATGCGTGCGGGTCATAAAACTTACATTGCAGACAGCATTTCAACGGTCTTCCGCAATGAGGGCAGTCTTCCTGCCGCCCTATTTTCTCACTCGTTTCAATCTCACCTTTACAGAAAAAACAATGCATCGTTTTTTTTCCTCCGATCCTGATATGTGATGACAATAATAAAAGTTTCGGCTATCATATTCTTATGCGTTCCGACGAACTGAATTACACCATTGTAGACCATACCGCCGATTTCGGTCTCCGCATCCGGGGGGAGACTCTCGAACGGCTCTTTGAAAACGCCGCCCAAGCTATGCTGAACGTCATGATCAAGACATCGGCTAAACAGCCGTCACAGACAGTTCCTGTCCGCCTGGACGGCAGGGACCGGGAAGATCTCCTGGTCCGGTGGCTGGGAGAAATCCTCTACTGGTTCCAGGGGGAAAAAACGGTGACAACACATGCCAGGATTTTTTCACTTTCGCCCGAACATCTGGAAGCAAGCCTTCATACTGTTCCCTATGATCCTGCTCAACATGAAATACTTTGTGAAATAAAGGCAGTCACCTACCATCAGGTCAAAATAGATCAACGTCCTGATAATGTTTGGGAAGCAAATGTCATTTTTGACGTCTGATTCCTTATGCAAGAGGTACACCACATGGACATTCACCTGGAAAGGATAGATTCCTGCCGTTGGATTATCCCGAAAACCGGGAAGATGCGCGTTCCCGGGCTTATCTTCTCAAACGAACACCTGTTGAAAGACATCCAAAATGATCAGAGTCTCCTGCAGGTTTGCAACGTGGCCGCCATGCCGGGCATCGTCGGATATTCCCTTGCCATGCCCGATATGCACTGGGGCTACGGATTCCCTATCGGAGGTGTGGCTGCATTCGACGCTGATGACGGCGTCATCTCGCCCGGCGGTGTCGGATACGACATCAACTGCGGTTGCCGTCTCATGACCACTTCACTACGGGCACCCGATATGACTGGCCTCATGCCCGCCCTGGTATCGGAGCTTTTCAAAAACATCCCCACCGGCCTTGGATCAAGAAGCTCGGTTCATCTTTCAAAAAAGGACCAGGACAGGGTTGCCGTTGAAGGGGCTGCCTGGGCCGTCAAGAACGGGTATGGGGAACCCGAAGACCTGGACCGGACAGAAGACAGGGGAACCATGCCTGGAGCAGACCCTCTGGTCGTGAGCGAGCGGGCCCGGAAGCGGGGCATCGATCAGCTGGGGACCCTTGGTTCCGGTAATCACTTTCTTGAAATACAGGTCGTCGATGCCATATACGATTCGAAAAAAGCCAAGAGTTTCGGACTCTTTGAAGGTCAGGTGACAATATTTATCCACTCGGGATCCCGCGGGTACGGCCATCAGATATGTGATGACTTCCTTAAAGAAATGGGGACCAAAATCCCGGCGGATTCTTTGCAATTACTTGACCGCCAGCTTATCTGCGCTCCCATTTCATCCGACCTCGGGCGCCGGTATATCTCGGGTATGGCCTGCGCCGCAAACTATGCCTGGGCGAACCGCCAGATACTCATGCATTGGACTAAAGAGGTCTTTCTTCGCGCCCTCAGAATAAGCCCGGCGGAACTTGGCATGCATTTACTCTACGATGTTTGCCACAATATCGCGAAACGGGAAACGCATACAGTGAACAACGAGAAAAAAACGCTCTATGTCCACCGCAAGGGAGCCACCCGCGCCTTCCCTCCGGGACATCCCCTCCTTCCCGACGTCTATCGTTCCAGCGGCCAGCCAGTACTGATTCCGGGCGATATGGGCACGTTCTCTTATGTGCTTGCCGGAGCTGAAGCAGCTATGGAGCAGAGCTTCGGCTCCAGCTGCCACGGGGCAGGTCGGGTTCTGAGCCGATCAAAGGCTGTCAAAATGTCAAAAGGTCGATCCATTCATCGTGAATTGGAGGACAAAGGAATTTTTGTTCAATCCCGGGGCAAAAAGACACTCAAAGAGGAAATGCCAGATGCCTACAAAGATGTTTCCCAGGTAGTGGGGGTAGTCCACGATGCCGGATTGGCAACAAAGGTCGCCCGTCTGAGGCCACTGGGCGTTATTAAGGGATGATGCATGAATATCCTGTTCCGGCAAAAACAAAATCCTGAGTTCTAATTTTAGCAATTCCGATTCTCCCCGTCAATAAAAAATGAGCGAGCCTGAATATTTCGACTCAAGGGGACCCATTGTTCTGAATGGATACAAGCCAGTGATTAACCTCCTCCTCTTATGATCCCATCACCTTTGGAGTGTCGAGGCATCAGGAATAAACGGCAAAATTTCTTGCCTTATGTTACACGATAGATTACATATACGGCGCAGCAGGCAAAGACATAGCCAAGACTATTTGGAGTTCTTAAAAACGAATATCGAATATCGAACAAAGAATGTGGAATTATGAAGTTTAGTTTCGACATTCGTTATTTCTTACATGTGATCGCAAGAGAACCTTCGATGGAAATGCTGGATTTCGGCTTCCGCCGGAATGACGCAAAAGTGGATTTTGCCCTCGATAGAAAGGAATTTTTCGCGGAGCACTAAACTTCAAAAAGGAGCTGAAAAATGTCGTATGAATTGAGTGAAGAACAGATCATGCTCAAAGAGACGGTTTCTCGTATTGCAAAGGAGCAGGTCGCTCCTGGTGCGGAACAGAGAGACGAGGAAGAGAAATTCCCATGGGACATGGTGGATGTCCTCCGGGAGAACGGGCTCTTCGGTGCTGATTTCCCGGAAAAGTACAGGGGCTCTGAGATGGGCCTCTTTTCGTTGTGCCTGGCCATCGAGGAAATTGCCAAGGTCTGCGCCTCCACCGCTGTGATTCTCCTCGTCCATGAGCTGGGCTCCACACCCATTTTTCTGGCAGGAAACGAGGAACAAAAGGATAGATATTTTCCCAAGCTGGCAACGGGGGAGAATCTTATCGCCTTCGGGCTGACAGAACCCAATGCCGGCTCGGACGTTTCCGGATTGCGGACGAAGGCAGTGAAGGACGGCGACTCCTATGTTCTGAACGGCACGAAGATATTCATTTCTCATGCCGATGTGGCGGATGTTATCTGTATTGGCGCACGGACGAACCCCGATGTCCCCGGACAAAAGGGGACCAGTGTTTTCATCGTGGACAAGGGAACCCCCGGCCTGAGCATCGGAAAAAAAGAGAGGAAAATGGGCCTCCGGGCTTCTTCCACAGTTGAGGTGATCCTGGAGGATGTGCGGGTGCCGACCGCCAACCTCCTGGGAAGCGAAAATGCGGGATTTCCCATTGTCATGAAGACTCTGGATATCACCAGGATACCTGTCGCGGCCCAGGCCGTCGGTATAGGCCAGGGTGCCCTCGATTATGCCTTGCAGTATACAAAAGAACGTGTCCAGTTTGGGAAACCCCTGTTCTCCTTCCAGGGCCTCCAGTGGATGCTCGCCGATATGACTACCCAGCTTGAAGCTGCCCGCCAAGTAACCTACAAAGCGGCTTCTCTCTTTGAAAAACAGCCGAAAAATATGGAAAGGCTGTCCAAGGACCTTGTTCGATACTCGGCCATGGCAAAACTCCTTGCCGCTGAAACGGCAATGAAGGTGACAACAGACGCTGTCCAGCTCCTGGGAGGATACGGCTTTGTAAAAGACTACCCGGTGGAGAGAATGATGCGTGACGCCAAGATCACGCAAATCTACGAAGGGACCAGCCAGATTCAAAAAATAGTGATTTCCTATACACTCTAGCAGAGGCACAAGGCATAAGGCGGTAAAAGAGAAGGTCGAAGGCGTAAGGCGGAAGAACTCGATGGAAAAAAACGATATTGCATCAATCATACTGGCTGCCGGCAGGGGAAGTCGGATGAAGGGATTTGAGGGAAACAAGACTCTCCTGCCCCTGGTTCCGGAAGGGTCACCCTACCAAGGCCGGGTACCAATACTTTCCCATATCCTTCGCAGCCTCCCGCCCGGCCAAAAAGCCGTCGTCGTTCACCACGACCAGGAAGCGGTGAGAAGAGAAACTGCCGGTTTAAACATTACTTACGCTTACCAGCCGGTACTCAACGGCACGGGCGGTGCTTTACTGGCCGCCCTGGATTTTCTCCGGCAAATCACGCACGAAAATGTCATCCTGACAATGGGGGATGTCCCTCTTGTCTTGCCCGAAACATACGTGCGCATGGCGGATCAGCTCAAAGAGGACTCCATGGTGGTCCTGGGTTTCGAACCGGCTGACAGAAAGCAGTATGGTGTCCTGGAAACCAGGGGAAGGCAGGTCAGCCGTATCATTGAATGGAAATACTGGAAAGATCTTGCGACTGAAATCCGGGACTCCCTGCGAGTTTGCAACTCGGGCATTTATGCCGCCAAGAGAGAAATACTTCTCCACTACCTTGACAGGCTGGCCTCCAGTCCGCACTTGGTTCAAAAAGAAATAGACGGCAGATGGAACGAGGTGGCGGAATTCTTTATCACTGATTTGGTGGAGTATATGTATAAGGACGGGGTCCCTGCCGGATACATGCTCGCCGAAGATGAATACGAGGTAATGGGCGTGGACGACCTCTCCGCCTTGGAAACAGCCCAGCGAATTTACCGGGAACGTTTTCTCTGATTCCCGGTTGTCCCAGAAAGGATGTGCTTGAGTTTCTCTAGGTCATTTCTGTGGCCCAGGGCGATCAGGGTATCCCCTTGCTCCATCCTGGTCTGAGAGGAGGGATTAAAAATCATCTCTCCCCCGCTCTTTCTGATGGCAACGATGATGATATTCAGGTCCTGCCTGATGCCCGATTCCATTAGATTCACCCCGGCCAGGCGCGAACCCTCCCGAACCGGCAGCTCCTCCATCTCCAGCGCTATATTCTTATCATGGACGGTCAATTCCAGAAAGTCTGTCACCGCCGGTTTCGCAATGGTATGGGCCATCCTCTGCCCACCGATCACATACGGCAGAAAAACACGGTTTGCACCGGCGCGCATAAACTTTTTTTGGTTCTTTTCATCGTCGGTTCTGGTGATAATAAAGAGGTCCGGGTTGAGCCCCCGCGCGGTCATGGTAATAAAAAGGTTGTCCGCATCTGACGACACCACAGACACAAGGCCCTTGGCCCGCTCGATACGGCCCTCCAGGAGGACCTCCTCATTTGTTGCATCATCCAGGATGTAAGGAATTCCCGCTTCTTCGAGCTGAGTTTTTGCCTCGTCACCAGTGTCAATAACCAGAACAGGTATGTTGCTGGAAATGAGCTCCTGGCAGATGGTTTTTCCGATACGCCCGTAACCGCAGATGATGTAGTGATCTTTCATGGATCTCTTCTTCAGTCCCAATTTACGCCTCCCCAGAATCTTGGTCATCTGAAATACGACCATGGTCTGGGCCACCAGACCCAGGATGTAGGCAACAATGCCGATACCGATGAAGATGAGCAGTATGGTAAAAATATGGCCGGGTTGTGACAGCGGACGGATTTCAGCGAATCCGACCGTGGTAATGGTGATGACGGTCATGTAGAGAGCGTCCAGGATGTCCCATTTTTCGATAACCATGTATCCAAAGGTCCCAAAACAGAGGATGGCCGCCAGTAGACCGATCCCTCTTGCCACATACCTGGGACTCAAATGAGATTGTCTGGAGTCAAACCCTCTTGGAACCAAAGGACGCTCTCATTTCACCGGGGAGGAGCTGACCGCCTCCACCGTGAATTCACTCAGGTTCTCCGGGAGTTTTTCGAAAACAATGGTGAAGGGGATGGATCCATCAGGGGGTATATCAGCGTTTTTCCCGTCCCTGCCCAGCCTGTTTTTCATGAACTTTTCGAGTTCCGGCAGAGTCATTTTGTTGAGTTCATTTTTTGTAAAACTGTTCCCGGCATACGCGAGTTTTTCCCGTACCACTTTCCCCTTGTCATTCAGAATTGTCCCCTTGATGAGGATAAATCTGCGGTGTTTGGAATACCCATTTGTTACGATACCTTTAATGACAAAAAGGCGCCCTGCCTTCTTAGCCTTCACAAAAGCCCCCGTGACCGCCTTGAAGGAGAGTCTTCTGACGCCCTTGTCAAGCACGGCGCTCTTCTCAACCGGCTTCAGGGAAGATAGAAAATCAGGGAGGTACTGGGGCGCCCAGTAGACCATCGCCGCTAAACCTCCAACCAGGAGTAAGAGGACAATCAAAACAATCACCAGGATTCTTGACAAGCCTGATTTTTTCCTGGGCTGTGAGGTGATCTCCATCTCCGGCTCATAGGTCTCTTCAAAAGGTTCCTCTTCCTCCACTTCTTCTTCAGGCTCAAGGCCCACCGCGTCTTCATCAAGCTCTTCTTCCGTGACTCCGATTTCCTTTTCTGAATATTCATAAGGAGTTGCCTCCTCTTCTTCCAAAGATTCTTCAAGAATCTGGTCGAAGGCGGTCTCATCATCTCCAGGAGTTTCTTCTGCCTCTTCAACCGCCAAAGGTGAAGAATCGAGGGTAATCGTTTCCTCGAATTCCTGCTCAGCAGTGGAGGTAAGCGGGGGGTACGCCAGGAAAACGTGCTTGCAGATGGAACATCTGACCTTGGATCCTTCCCTGGCGAGCAGGCTTTCATCAAGACGAAATGTTGTCTGGCAATTCTCGCATGTTATGTTCATAGCTCCTCTCCTCCTGGAAAACCATCTCTCTTCCTAATGCACGCCCGCAGACGCGGGCCTCCCAATTCCTACACTGCACAGGCGGAACCGAAAGTCACGGCTTGAGCACGTAGATTTCCGCCAGATTCCGATACTCCTCATTATAATCAAGTCCGTAGCCCACTACAAAACCGCTCTCGATGGTAAATCCCACATAATCCATGGGAACCTCTTTCTGCCTTCTCTCCACCTTGTTCATGAGCGCACAGACCTTCACAGATGCCGGGTCTTTTTCTTTCATCCGGTTTAAAATGAAGGCAATGGTAATACCCGTATCAACAATGTCTTCCACAAGTACAATATGCCGCCCCCTGACGGGTTTCTCCACATCCTTGCTGATCCGGATTTCCCCGCTCGAAGTCATCCGGGATCCATAACTCGCAGCTCTTATGAAATCAATCTTCACGGGAATGCTGATAGCCCGCATAAGATCGGCAAAGAAGAATACGACCCCGTTCAGCACCCCTACGAAGAGAGGATCTTTGCCGGCATAATCAGACGCTATCTGTTCTCCGAGTTCCTTTACCCGTTCACGAATGCGGCCCTTGGGAAACAGGAGTTCTTTTTCCAACATTGCCTCAACCTATATTCAGCTTTCAGTGCCGGCACTGAGCCTTTAGCCCTTGAAATGGAAAGCATCATAAGTCTGCCAACTGGCAGCCCGCTGCTAAATGCCGGTTGCTGTTATTCATATCAGGAAATCTTCTCGCCGCAATGGTTGCAATAGGTTGCTCCGGGAAGCGTTTCTTTGCCGCATTGGGGGCAAATTCCCCCGCCCTTTTCCACCTTCGCCCCGCACACCATGCAGAATTTGGCCTCCACCGGGAGGTCGGCACCGCACTGGAGACAACGATTCACTACCACCAATTGCTGTCCGCACATGGGACAGAATCTCGCACTTGCATCTACCGTGCTGTGGCATTTCGGGCATGTCACCTGGTTTTGCCGGTCAGCGCTGCTCATGGCCTGCTGGAGCATGGAAGGCATCATCATCCCCAGGCCGGCACCCAGACCCAGGCCCATGCCGGTTCCGGCCCCGCCTTCTCCGCCTGCTCCTCCCTGCTGAGCAGCATCACCCATGGCCTTTGCGGCTTTGAACTTCATGAAATTATCAAGGTCGCCAACCGCCATGAGGCCGCTCTTCTCATCGATCAATTTCTGCACGTCCGCCGGCGGGGTGATGGAATTGATATAAAGATCTTCCAGCCGCATACCGAACTTTCCGAAATCTTCCTGCACTCTTGCTTTTAAAGCAGTCCCCAACTCATCATAATATTGCGGCAAATTGAAGATGGTGTCCAGCATTTCTCCAATCATATCATTGAAACGCGAAACGATCACCTGCCGCATATAATCGCCGATGCTTTCCGTATCGTACTGTCCTTGCGTTCCCACCAATGTGTTAATGAAAAGGAGGGGCTGCATAATTCGTATGGCATAAACGCCGAATGCCCTCAGGCGGACGAGGCCCAGTTCACCATCCCTGAAAGCCACCGGATCCTTTGTCCCCCATTTCATATTAGGGAAGCTCTTGAGGTTTACAAAATAGACCTCCGCTCGAAACGGGCTCTTGAATCCAAAAGGGAGACTCAGGGCTCTTGTCAGGATAGGGAGATTCAAAGTGGAAAGAGTGTGTCTCCCCGGGCCAAGCAAATCGAGTCCCTTCCCGTCTCTGAAAAAGACCGCAGCCTGGTTTTCGCGGACGATCACCTGCGCGCCAAACTTGATGTCTGCAGACCCCTTCTCCGGAACGCGGTGCACCATCTCCTGGCCGCTTTCATCAAACCACTCCATCACTTCCACAAACACCATAACAACTCCTTCTTGAGTATCCTGCCAACAAATCAGAGATTAAAAGGGACAGAAATCGTCTTTAACGTACCACATTTGAGCTTTGACATTTGTCATTTCCTGCTTGTCCGGTTCATTTCTTCAGGAAAGTTTCCCGTTCTTCCAATCGCCTTTCCAGGTCAACAAGCATTTCCTGCACACGACTCTTCTTCCCTTCCCCTGGAGTCTCACGCACCTCGGTCATCCCTGTGACGACATCTTCAATTTCCTTTACCAGCTCTGTTAGGGCCTTATCATGGGCATAGAGACGATCAAGAGCTTCTTCATCCACAGGGCTGTGGGAAAACAGGGGTGCATAACCCCGCGAGGCAAAGTCCAGCATCCGGGACAGCTTCTCAAGCTGCCTGCTTATATCCTCCACCCCCTGAATGTGTTTAATAGCGCCTTTCTTGGCGAGGTCAGTCTTTAACCACTCGGTCCTGCCAAGCAATTGATCAAGTCTTGCGCTGAGCTCCATCCTCAGGGTCTTGTCCGTTTCTCGGATGGCCTCCCTGTCCTGGTACGATCCTATCCCGGGAAGAATTCTCGCTGCCTTCTTCAAGGCCTGACCCACATCTTCTTTTTTCATTATTACCTGTCTCCTTGCCTGCCGCCCCGCTGCAGCGCTGTCCGGCTTCTTTCTCTCCTGTCTCAGGGTTCCACACCATTCTTGGATTCCCCGTCTGCACTGCCCGGGAAAAAGACCCGGAAGGTAGTGCCACCCGAATTGAGGCAGTCATCCTGGGTATTGCAAAAATCGCACCATTGAATGTTGCCGGGGCATTGGTCGCTGTCCCGGGGAATATACACGCATCGGGTTGAAACCATGTCTATTTTGAATCCATACCGTTCAGAAAAAATCTTCATCCGCAACAGGTCCGATCCTTTTCCACCTGCGTTAAAATCGTAGGGCCGCCTTGATGAATAGTCCAGAGTCTCCTGGGTCGCAAAAAAACCTTCAAAAATGCGTCTCTGGTTTTCAGGCGTGATCCCGACGCCATAATCCATGACCGTCAATTCCGCACCGCGCCCCCTTTTCCTGACCGATATCTCAATCTTTCCGCCGTCAGGGGTATTTTCCACACCGTTTTTGAGCAAACCTTCCACAACTTTCCGCGCCGTGCTCTTCGGAATTCTGACGGATGGTACTTCTTCGTATTGTTCTCCTACTGACAGCGTGCGATGGGAAAAAAGCGGTCTGATCTCTTTGAGTACATGGGGCACAAATTCCTGCAAGCGAATCTCATCCGGATGCTCTTCCTTGGGGCCGAATATTTCGTCAATCCTTTTTCTCACGAGTTCCACCGCATTCCCTTCACCCACCTGCTCCGCGATAAGGGACTGCAGTTCATCAGCGCATTCATCCAGAAGCCATGAGAGCATCTGGTGGCTCTTGTACTCCTTTTCCCTCATGATGTCTTCCACCTGGTACTGCATTTCCAGGATGCGCTCCAGGTTTCGCTCCGCCCGATTGATGGTCGGGGACCATGTCTCCCTCGGAACAGAGGAAAGTTTCTTGGTAAGGATATTGAGAGACGCACTCAAAACCGCCAAAGGAGTCTTGAGTTCGTGGGAAAGGTGATTGATGACACGGTCCTTTGCCCGGTTCAGGCTGGTCACTTCCTGGTAAGCCTCTTTCAGCTCCTTGGCAAACCGGGCATTTTCTATGGAAAGGGCAACCGTCCCGGCGAGCATACTCAGGAGTTCGACGTCAGTCTGGTCAAACTGCCCGCTCTTCTTGTTGATAGCGCACAGGACCCCGATAGTCCGGTCCTTACTTTTCAGTGGGACATCCAGGAGACTGGCGGTCTTGAAGCCTGCCTCCCGGTCAACCACTGTATCGTAGTCGGGATCATCCGCCGGGGACATCACTATCTCCGGTTCTCCGGTCTTCAGGACCCTACCCGCGATGCCGTTTTCAGCGGGGAAGCGAATCTGTTTTACCCTTTTTTCAGTTGCAGAATCGTCGTGTGCCGCACCCTCAAAGTAGAATTCGTGGCGCTCTTCATCAAGGAGGATGACCAGCGCCCCTTCCGTTCCAAGGAGATCTTTCGCCTCTTCACTTATATAATCAAGAAGGCCTTCTAGATCAGGGTGCTCTGGCAGGGCCATACTGATTCGCAGCATGGCATCGTTATTTCTCTGGATACGCTTTTCCTGGGTGATATCACGCAGGATCACAATTTCCCCGGACGGCTCATCATCAGATTCTGAATAAACCGCTGCACGCATAACAACATCAAGAATGCGGCCGTCCTTTGTGAGGCGCTTTGTTTCATGACGAAGAATTACTTTCTCTTCAAAAAGCCGCCTGATATTGGCGCTCGTCTCTTCCTCCAAACCGGGCGGCACATATGGGATATTCTTCCTTTCCAGCTCTTCTAGCGTCCACCCGAAAATATCCGTAAATGCGGGATTGAGATAGGAAACAAGGCCATCCAGGGTAAAAACTACAATAGGGTATGGCACGAAATCCAGGAGCGTTCGATAGCGGTGTTCAGATTTCCGCAGTTCTTCCTGGGCCTTGAAACGCTCGGTGATATCTCGGGCAATCCCCCTGAAACCGATCTTTTTCCCTTCCTGATTGGTGATAAGATTGGCGGAGAGTTCAATGTACCGAATGTTGCCTTCTTTATCAATGATGGGCCAGAGCAGATTGGAAATCCCCTGTCCAGTTTCATAAATCCTGTTAAAGGTCTTGAAGGCTTTTTGCCCATGTTCTTTATCCATAAACTTGGCAAAATTCTGAAACTGGATTTCCTCCCTTGAGTACCCGAAGATTGTGCACAGCGAGTTATTGAAATAGAGAAAATTGCCATGAATGTCCACTTCATAGACACCTTCCCCGATGTTCTCGATGAAAGCCCTGTAACGCTCGCTGGAAAGCCTGGCACAGGCGACCATCATCTGCGAATCTTCTGAGGACTCCTCATCAGGTTCTCCTGCAGGAGCGCGATCCTGCAACCCTCTCTTTACCTCACCTGTTTCGTTCTTTTTCATAGCGAAAGACTTTCTTGACCGTAAAGGTGAAAAACTGAGTAGTTGTGAATCAGCACAACCGGTATGAGTGGCAGGCGGATGCCAATTAATTTTGTACATCCTGTAAATCCGGTCAAACATACCTATGATTTAAATTACTGGACTTTACACGCCTTTTCTATATAGTATATAGGAGTTATTGTCATTATATTTTTCGTGAGGAGTCAGCGGAAACACGCCAACCCGGAGGCTGACCGCAAAAAGACATGAAAAAGACAACAAAAATACCAAAGGCAACCATAACCAGGCTCTCGCTATACTACCGGCAACTAGAACTCCTTGAATTCGACGGATACCGCCTCGTCTCTTCCGAGAAACTGGCGTGGCTCTGTCAGGTCAATCCTGCCCAGGTACGAAAGGACCTTGGTTACTTCGGGGAGTTCGGCATCCGTGGCGTCGGGTACGATGTGCGCGACCTCCAGGCTGAAATAAAAAAAATATTGGCCGTAAATCGTGACTGGAACCTGGCTATCGTTGGTATCGGCAAACTGGGTTCGGCTATCCTGCAGCATCAAAACCTCTACATCAGGGGATTTAGATGTGTTGCGGCCTTTGACACTGATCCCAGAAAAATCGGAAAAATAAGCCCTGCAGGGATTGAAATTAGGGACATAGAGGAACTTGAGGAAACCGTGAGGGACCTCAACATAGAAATCGGGGTCATTACTACCCCGGCATCCGCTGCCCAGGGCATTGCCGACCGATTCAGGAGGGCCCACATCAATGCAATCCTGAATTTCTCCCCTGCCAGGATCAGCGTTCCGGAGTGTTGTCTGGTTGAAAACATCGATTTTACCGTCACCCTGGACATGCTGACGTATAAACTCGGTCATGATTTGGTGCCACAATATACGTCCTGAACTGCCGGCATTTTCGGAGGGACAAAAAATGAAAAAGAGTTTTTTCTCAATTTTGTGTGCGATGGCATTTTTTCCCCTTTTCTTTCATTTGGCATTGGCCCAGGACGTCAAAAAGCCCAGACTGGTTTTAAAGACACCCATTTTTGACGTGGGAGAAGTGGATGAAGGGAAAGTCATCAAACATACCTTTACCGTATACAACAGGGGCGATACCACACTCCAAATCAAGAATGTGAGGCCCGGGTGAGGCTGCAGTGTCGCCCATTTTGATCGGGCGATCCCTCCCGGTGGTGAGGGAAACATAACACTCAGCGTTCGGACCAGTGGATATCAGGGAAAAGTTCACAAGAGCGCCAGGATTATCAGCAATGATCCAGTAAACAAATATGCCCAGGTGGCTATAAAGGCCTTTGTGAAGGTTCCCATCCGTGTTTCTACGCGATACGTTTATCTGTTCGGACCCGCCGATCGAAAAATCACGCGTGTTGTCAATATCAGCGCAGGACTCACAAAACCGCTGAAAATAATACCCAAATCATTTGACCTTGCAGACAGAATTTCTTATTCCATCAAAGAGACAGAGCAAGGACGGCACTATCTGGTCCGGCTGTCCAGTATCCCGGGAACTGCCGGAAGGTTTCACGGTGTGCTGAAACTCAAGACCAACTATCCTGAAAAGCCTGAAATAACCATTTATATCAGGGGACGCTTCGAGAAAAAGCGTGCCGGGCTGCCGGTCGGCAACGCCGGCTAGCGTGCAGCCGGGTTCTACTAAGACGTGTCATTGAAATCAAAAAATGGTTCCATGCAACCTGGAGAAAATGGGCCCACGGTGGATATATTCACCGACGGCGCCTGCTTTGGCAATCCTGGCCCCGGGGGGTATGCAGCTATCCTGAAATTCGGGGACAGGGAAAAGGAGATTTCAGGATACGTGCCGCACACCACCAATAATCGCATGGAATTAACCGCTGTTATTGAAGCACTGCGAATGCTTAAGAAACCATGCAGCGTCAGAGTTATTACCGACTCCAACTATGTGGTAAAAGGCATGACCGAGTGGCTGGGCGGCTGGATCAGGAAAAACTGGGTCAACTCCCGGAAACAGCCCGTACTGAACAGGGATCTCTGGGAACAGCTCGCGGCATTGGCCAACAGCCATTCCATTGCATGGAAATGGGTCAAAGGGCATCACGGCCATCCCCAAAATGAACGCTGTGATGAATTGGCGAAAAATGCCATTGAGGAAGGCCTGGCCCAACAGGATAGTCCAGGCAATCATGAAAAAGTGGAGTGAGACATGAAGTGCCCCAAGTGCGGATACATGAGTTTCGATTTCAATGAAACATGCCCCAAATGCCAGAGAAACATTGTCTCTGAGCGGGAAAAGATGAACCATCTTTCCTTCATGCCGGAGCCCCCGTTTCTCCTGGCTACTCTGCTGGCTCAGACCGGAGATTCCCAGGTGGGCATGGAACTCAGCGAATCAGCGATCGTTGCCGGTTCCCAGGAACCCATGTCTCCCGTCGAAGAAACGTCCGCCGTTGACATAGAGCTGGAAACAGCCAGCCCCTTTGGTATTGATTCTGAGGAGGCACCCTCCATGGATATTGGTCTGGATGAAATTCCTCCTGAAGAACCCGTTCAGGAAGAAGCCCCGCTTCCCATCGAAAATCTTGAATTTGAAAGGGAACAAGAACCACCTGTTGAGGATGAACTGGTAGAAGTATCCACAGGTACGTACGCTTCCCCTCTCGACGAAGAGACACTTTCCCTGGAGTTGGAAGACCTCCTGGAGGCTGATAAGGAATCGGAATCGGTGGAGCAACAAAAAGAGCCTGATGATGAGGCCCTGACCGTGGAAATGGATACCCTTGAGCCCATGAAGCAGGAGAGCTTCCCCGAAGTAGAAGAGCCCTCTGAGGGTGAAGAACCAGAAGAGATCTTTGATTCTCTTGATCTTGGAGAAATAGAATCGGTTGAGGACGCATCGCCGCCAGATGAGGACATCTCCCTGGAACCTCCGGTTGCTCAACCATTGCCCATACCGGCGGAGCCCGATGAACTTTTTTCACCGGAAGATCTCAAGGGATACAAAATCGGGCAATTCAACATCCTCACCCCATCGAGTCGCTCAAGCAAGGAGAAAGGGAAAACTCCCGCAGGTGAAGCCGGATCAAACACTCCCCCTGGAGCAGAAGGGGTGTGGGATGAAATCACCAAGGACCTGGAAGACCTTGAATTTGATATTGATGATTCCTGATCCATCGATTTTCAAGGGCAGGCATAAATTTGGCTTGACCTGTCCCTGCTGAATAACTATAATCGCCCTCACATCAGCCGAGATAGCTCAGTCGGTAGAGCAGGGGACTGAAAATCCCCGTGTCCACAGTTCGATTCTGTGTCTCGGCACCAGAAACACCAAGGGCTTGCAGCAATAAACTGCAAGCCCTTTTTTTGAGTATTGGAGACGAAAACAGGTTATTTTCTTGTCCAGGTGGTGGTCCGCCCGAGGAGAGAAAACCCGATAAAGCCTCTGAATTTTAGGTCTTCACCCTCCATCCAGGCCTTGCACTTGTACGTTTTGCCCTTTTCCGGGTCATAGATCTTGCCGCCCCCCCACTTGTTAGGGCCCTTGTACTGAAGCCCTTTGAGAATCTCCAGGCCAACAATCTTCCGGCTCCTCAGGGATTTGTCCGGATTCTTGTCATCCACTTTTTCCTTCCCATCCTTAAAGGGTTCCTTGAGCCAAACAATCTTGCCGCAGTAAGCATCTCCGCAATGGTATACTTCCACAACTGACTTCCCATTTTCAGTCAGCCATTTTCCGAGGATGGTATCCCCGTCCGTATTTGCCGCGTACACGTTCACCCCAAATGCGAACAACAATCCCACAAACAACAAAACCAGTTTTTTCATGATCAACCTCCTCCTTCCTTTTCGCTCTTTTTCCTTTGAGCTTTCTCTTCTCTCCTCACATCCGCATGGGGAGGAACATTCTGAGGTATGTGAATGGGTTGGAGAATACCGACCGGTAGGTCTTCCTGCCGAAAATGATATCAGTCATGGTTTCGCACATCTGCTGGCCGCAGACACGGAAAAGGAACGTCCTGATTTTCGAATGATCATATGCCAGCCGCGAAACTAACCAGCCCCATCTCAGGTCCTTGACAATTTTTTCCCGCAGTACATCTTCATAATATGCCTCGACCCTGTCAGGTCTGAACCCGCCCTTTTCCAGCGCAACCGCGGCGATTTGTCCACTCTCGATGGCCGCGGAGATCCCTTCACCGGTTATGGGATCAACCAGGCCGGCCGCGTCTCCCACCAGGAGAGAGCGCCCTCTGACAAACCCATCGCGCCTGGGCCTGGCCGGGATTACGAATCCTCTTTTTGGGAAAACCACAGCGTTTTCCATCCCAAGGTATCGGAGGTACCTATCCAGGGTATTCTCAAGATGAATGCTTCCCTTCCGCATCTGCCCTACCCCTATGGATAGGTGGTTCTTTTTCGGGAATACCCATCCATACCCTTTCGGAACAATACCGAAATCAAAACGAACGACCCCATCATAGAAACGAAGCTGCTCAGGCGCAACATCCACTTCAGTTTCAAGTGCCGACACAAGATATACCGGGCCATCAAAGCCTGCCTTTCGGGCTACGACACTCAGCGCACCGTCAGCACCCACCAGGAAACAAGATGAAAATGTTCCTCTGGAAGTAAAAATATCAAATCCATCTTCCTTTTCGGAAAAATCCAAGACCCTGCATTCGGGAACAACGTGAGCACCCGCCTGTTCAGCAGCACGAACAAGCGCGAAATCAAACCTTTCCCGCATGGTTGTGGAGACAATAGGTTGCTCCCTCTTGAGAACGAAATGGAGCCCCTGATCGACTATGTTCACTTGCGCCCGACTGCAATGTTTCTCGATAACGCTCGTTGCCTGCTCGGGTAATCCGCGCAGCACTCTTGGGATGATCCCCCCCGCGCAGATCTTTACCCGTGGAAGTTTTTCTTTTTCGAACAGAATAACCCTGAACCCCTGCTGTGCGAGATATCTCGCAGCGGTAGCACCGCCCGGACCGGCCCCGGCAACGGCAACATCAAATGTTTCCCGAGCTTTCTGGGTTCCCATGGCGACAGAAACATAATGGATTTCGCCGCAAAAGTAAAGCTGCCAAGCACAGCAACCCGGTTTTCTCAATGTCCCCCCTTTTCCCTGCTCCTTATTATCTTCTTGATTTTCCAATTTACTCTGACATATGAAAGGTACACGGCTGTCCTCACAAGAAAAGCCCTTCTGACAATACTATGTAAATAATTACCACTATTTATATTCATTCTACCTACAAAGATGGAGAGAGGAAAAAGCAGTTTTTCTTAAACAACTTTCAGTTCTTTTAACTTACTTAAATAACAAAGAAATATACGTCATTCCACTTTTTTCTCTTTTTGGCCCCGATGTTGCTTAACCTTGATCATACGCGGGTCAAAGGCTTTCGGCCCGCTCATTACACATCATCCGAGGAGAAAATTATGAAACAGCATCCCATCAAGCCCGTACTCTTATTCTTTTTCTGTGTCCTCATCGTATCCTTGCTTGCCGCTCCGGCCGTTCGGGCAAAAGTCCAGGCGGAAAAAATGGCCTTTGCGCCCGATGTGGTGGAAGAAAGGGTGGATTGCCTCGTCACCTACCTGAAACAGAATAAAGATATTGAGGTCCCTGATGATTTTAAGTCCGCTTCAGGTCTGGAGGAGGAAATCTCCCGGATTGGCGGACCCGGTATCGTGGTGGAGGCCGCGGATGCCGAGCGGGCTTTGAACAAGGCCGCCAAGGAATTGCTGAGCAAATTGTTACAGCAGTTGGGAGAAAACAACCCGTATAGAGACATTGTTGTTGCCCTGCTTCAGAGTGTTGATGAACTGCCGGAAGGGTTCTGCCAGCCGGAGGCCTATGAAACCGGAAAGGATCTCCTGGTCACCGGACTTGATACCTATGATGACCGAGAAAAATATAGAGATGCACCTTTTCCCGAAATACCTTTTCAGTATCCTTCCCCGCCAATCCCTCCTATACCCCCCATACCGGACAATTTTAATTTCATCTATTATGGTAAAGGATATTTCCTTCCCACAGCTGTTACTGATGAGCAGAACGGCATCCTTTTTCTGTCCAACGATTCATTTCATTGGAATGGCTCTTATTCCGGGAATACCCTTGGGGGCCTTGACGCCTACCCTCCTTTTATTGCGCCGCTCTGGATTATATCACATGATTCTGGGCAGCCTTTTGAAGCCGACGAACGGGGAAACCTTCCCCAGATCGATCAGGTCTTCAGTCGACCAAAAGTCAGTAGTACTCCCTCTTTTTACCGGTACGCTTATTATGCCGAAGAAAATGCGCTAACAGCTCCTTTTTCATCAACTCTCTACACGAATCCTGAAAGCGATGAGAGCGACTGGATCCTCTTCAGCTATGGAAATGTACAACTGCTGTATGACCAGTATGAGGCCTTTGTGGGCCTGGTACCGGGAAACGGGAGTGAAAACCATCCTGGGCCCGGGCAGCTACGAGACTTAGCCCCTGTTGACCTTTCAGAGAAATCGGGGGAAAGGGTTTATGGTGAAACCACAGACTATCTGTGGATTTATGAAACGTTTGAAAAAAATGACACCTCCAGCAAACAAGAATTCGACCTGGCAGACCATTTCCTCATCTTCAGGCCCGACGGCGACAACAAGTACACGGTGACCGCAGGAACACGCAAGATGGCTGTGGATTCACTGGGACTGGATGGACAAAAAACAAGCCTGGATACGGCAATCATTAACTTGAGAGACCCAGACCTCCTGGCGAAGGTTGACAGGGAAGATTTCGTGCCCGGTCTCTGGTTGCAGTCCACTCCAAATAACAACGAGGTCTTCCCCGGAATTGAGAATTGGCCCATCACGTGGGACTACAAGTACAAATATGGACTCCAGACGGTCGGAATGATAAAGGAAAGAGTTGTGAGCGATCAAAAAAC
>QMLQ01000016.1 GCA_003646815.1 Deltaproteobacteria bacterium
AAAGGATATTTTCTATCCGGGAAGGAGCAGGTGGAATTAGCTTCGAAGGACTTGTTTTTGCGGGTGCCGGCGCGGATACTTCCGCTCCCTTTCTTGCTGGTTCAACCTTTTTCTCAGGTAAAATATTGGCCGGTTTCTTTGGTTTAGGAATTGGTTCTTTTTCTTTGAGCGTTTCGAGAATCTTCTTTTTCTCATAATCGCTTAAATTGGAAAAAGGAGTTTTTCCTTCATCAGCTCTCAGGGATTTCAATTGAATGGCAAACGTGAAAGAAAAGCAGGAGATGAACAGGAACAGCAACAGCAGCCGAAAGGATCTTTTATTGGTCATAGATGATTTCCTCAAGTGATATGGATTTGTCGAACACCGTGGATCACCTCAAGTTGAATACCATTTTCAGCTTGGATTGCAAAGGGTTTAGATGGAAAAGAGAAAATAGCTCCGCTCCTTGGGTTACAGGCTCTGAACTCTGCAACCTATTATTTCCGCTCATCATTTTTTAGGTTTACAGTGTCTATTACTCTTGAATCCTATGGTTCGTTGTATGAACCAACCTCGACAGCAGCCCCTGTTCAGCAGTTACAGCGAGAACACTGTCAATCTTTTTCTTGAAATTTCTCATGTCTAGCGGTTTTTCCAGAAAAAGATCAGCCCCGCAGTCGAGAATTCGCTGCATGTTTTCTTTTGTGGGAAAACCTGAAATGGCAATGACTTTTATGCTTTCAGTATCTTTATTCTCCTTTAGGCGCCGGCAAACTTCAAATCCATCCATTTTCGGCATAAACAGGTCGAGAATCACCAGGTGTGGTTTCATTTCCACTATTTTCATCCCGGTTTCAAACCCATCTGACGCATATTCCACTTCATAACCACTACGGGTGAGCATTTCCCCTATTAATTTTCTGATATTGTCATCATCATCTGCAATAAGGATCTTTTTTGTGCGTGTCTGATTATTGGAATAAGGAAACATTTTTTTTTCGAGTATAAATGATTCCAAGTCTTTTCCAAGAATTCTGTAATGCCCGCCATGGGTTCGCGAGGCCTTCAGCTTCCCTGACGTCACCAGATTTCTCATTGTCCATCTGCTGACACCACAAAGCTCTGCAGCTTGTGGTATGGTAAAAATCTCTTGTTTCACTTTCTTCACAACCCTTCTTAGGGCAGGCTTGTTTAAAGTGGTGAATATGGTGAATCTGGTGATTATGGTGAGGACTTACTTTATCCCAAAATTCCTGTCAAGAAAAAACCGCGTCCGCTAATATGGTTATTCTGAGCATTGACACGCTTGTTCCTTTAGCCTATATTGCCCCAAGCATATCTCTTGTCAAGCTTTTTTGAAATGGAGCATAAATGCATGACACCCGGAAAGAATCACCTGTATTGTCTTGTTCTTTTTGTCGCCTTTTTTCTGGCCGGCCCCTCCTACGCACAAGTCTCGGTCAATGTTCCCATTGCCCACTGGAGTTACAATGCCGTTGAAAAGCTGACAAGCTTGGGTCTTATACAAAGCAGCATGCCGGGCACCAAGCCTTTTACGCGGCTGGAGATGGCCAGGCTTATACGGGAGGCCCGATCTGCGCTCGAACGTAATGCCTCCCGCAGCCGCTCCGGGGCGGGGGGTGCGGAGATTATCCAGGCAACGCTCGGACGGCTTGAAGCGGAGTTCAGCGCTGAACTGGATGAGCTTCGCGGCACGAGCAGGGTATCCACCTATATCAAGCCCATTGAGGATATGTATTTCCGCTATGTGGGATCAGACAATAATTTCTCCCTGGAAAATGACAAAGGGCAGACCTATGCAGACGGCACAAACCTGCGCGCCGGGTTTTCGTCCCATGGGGTCATTGCACGCCATCTTGCCTGGTATATCAATCCTGAATATCGTTATTCGAAAGAGCAATTCGGCGGAGATGATAATGACTTCACGATCCTTGAAGGATATGGAAAGCTGCAATTCTTCAACCTGGAACTGGAGGGAGGAAGGGACAGCCTGTGGTGGGGGCAGGGTTATCATGGCTCTCTGATCCTGACCGACAACGCCAAACCCTTTGACCTCATCAAACTTTCCAACCCCCGGCCTGTTGTTTTACCTTGGGTTTTGAAATACCTGGGGCTTTTCAAGTTCGCCGCCTTCTGGACCCGACTGGAACAGGACCGGTACATTCCTGATGCCGAATTCATGGGTCTCAGAGTTGACATCAAGCCATTTCCCTTCCTCAATATCGGCGCTTCAAGGACCATCATGCTGGGAGGAGAAGGCCCGCAAGCACCGAAAGGTATATCTGAATTGAGCGGACGCGACTGGATCCGGGTGCTTTCGGGAAGAAATATCGCGGGGGACCTTGATACAAACCAGATAGCAGGAGTTGATGCCAGGCTGCACTTTTGCACGCTGGACCGCTGGATTCCCGTGCTTAGGACCCTTGACATGTGGGGAGAGTTGTACGGGGAAGACCAGGCAGGGAAATTCCCCAGCAGAAATGGGTATGTTGTGGGGATGAAACTCGGCGATATCCTGCTTACCGGGAAAACTGACTTTGTCCTGGAATATGCAACGAACGTGGTAGCCGAACATCCGGGTGTCTGGTACACTCATCACGTTTATAGAACAGGATATCGGTATGATGAAAGAGTTATGGGGCACGATATGGGCGGCGAAGCCAGGGAGATCTTCGCGCGCCTGGAGCATTATCTTACCCCGGATCTCATTCTCGGCCTGAATTATAATGCCCAGGAAAAAGGAGCCCAGCACCAGTTTCAGGAGGAACGGGACAGGTATGATGTTGACCTTACATGGTATCGATCGCCTCAGATCTTTTTTCAAGGTGGTTACAGATTTGAATCAATAGAAAACAAAGATAATGTGGCCTCCGCGGACCAGGACAATCGAATTCTTTCCCTATCCATGACTTATAGCTTCTAGACTTCACCAGAATAATGGCCAAGCAGAAAAAAAGCATCTTTGTCTGTCAGAATTGCGGTTACCAGGCGCCCAAGTGGCTGGGCAGGTGTCCTGACTGCGGGGAGTGGAATACCCTGGTGGAGGAATTTCCCGCCGCGAGGCAGGAAAGGAAGAAAAGCGCTTCCGTTACGCCTCCGACTCCGGTCAAGGACATCTCCCTTGATCGCGACGCAAGATTGAAGACAGGGCTTAGGGAATTTGACCGCACCCTCGGCGGGGGATTGGTGCCGGGGTCCCTGGTGCTTATCGGAGGAGAACCCGGAATCGGGAAATCCACCCTGGTGCTTCAAGCCCTTGACCAACTCGCAGGACAGGGGTTTCGCGCGCTCTACCTATCGGGAGAAGAATCACCCCAGCAGATCAAGCTGCGGGCCGATCGCCTCTCTGCCTCATCGGAAGACCTCTTCGTAATGGCCGAAACCTGTGTGGAAGATGTCCTGGATACCCTTCAAGAAATGAAACCCCGCGTCCTTGCGGTGGATTCCATCCAGACCGTGTACACCGAAACCATTGCATCCGCCCCGGGGAGTGTAGGCCAAGTACGGGAAGTGGCTTCCCGTCTCATGGGGGTGGCAAAGACCACGGGAATGCCTGTTTTCCTGGTGGGACACGTGACAAAGGACGGCTCCATTGCCGGCCCGAAGGTCCTGGAACATCTGGTGGACACGGTCCTCTACTTTGAGGGGGATCGGGGGCACCTCTTCCGCATTCTCCGGTCCGTCAAGAACCGGTTCGGGTCCACCAATGAAATAGGTGTCTTCGAGATGAAAGAGACAGGGCTCGAGGAGGTAGGCAATCCTTCCCGCATCTTCCTGGAGGAACGGCCCGACGGAGTCTCAGGATCCGTGGTCATTCCCTGCCTGGAGGGCACCAGGCCGCTTCTGGTGGAAATCCAGGCGCTGGTTACATCGAGCCCGCTCGGCATGCCCAGGAGGACCGCCGTGGGAGTGGATCATCACCGCATCGCGCTCCTGGTGGCGGTGCTCGGGAAACGCATGGGCATGGAGCTTGGGGATCAGGATATCTTCGTAAATGTGGCCGGGGGTCTGAAGGTGGACGAACCTGCCGCAGATCTGGGAATCATCTCCGCCATGATGTCCAGTTTCCTGGACAGGCCGGTCCCCAGGGACGTGGTCCTTTTCGGGGAAGTCGGGCTTGCGGGAGAGATTCGCGGAGTAAGCCAGCCGGAACTCCGTATGCGGGAAGCGCAAAAGCTGGGGTTCTCGCGATGCATCCTGTCCGCCAGCAACCGCCAGGGGGCTCAGCTCCCCGGGAAAATGAAGGCAACAGGCGTTACCTCTATACAGGGGTTGTTTGAGGCGCTTTTTACCTAACCCGCATTTCTCACGGGCAATCTACTGTGGCGGCGGAGAGCCTCGCTACAAAGGCCTGTGAGAAAAGCGGGCTTAATTATTCGCGCCACTTCACCACGTCATCAAGAACCACTCTTTCAGACCTGGAACGGTTGATAGGGGCATCCGGGTCCTTGTATCCCACGGCGACCCCGATCACCACTTCCTTTTCTTCAGGAATGCTCAAGACATCTCGTATGTCGTCATCAAAGGCCGTTATCAGCCCGATGGGACACGTGCCAAGACCCAAGGCATGGGCGGCGAGGACAAGATAGCCCACCACAACACCGATGTCTGTCAGCCGTGCCTTTGAAAAAACAGAATCCAGGGTGATGATAATCGCTGTCGGGGCCCCATAGAAATTACAGCTCCCCTCGTTCACGAAATCCTGAAAATGCAGGGATTCCGGAAGATTCGGGAGCATTACGTTCAACAATCCACGCTGCCGTTCCCGGAAGTAGTCCGGGAGCGGCTTTTTTGCCCCCGGACCACAGGATATATTGCGCTCCTTCATCCGTTTAACCAGCAGGCGGCTCAACCGCTCCTTTTCCTCGCCTGAAACAACCGTGAATTCCCAGGGTTGCAGGTTAATGGCGGAGGGGGCCTGGGTGGCAAGCGACAGGAGTCTTTCAAGTGTCCCTCTTTCTACAGGTTTTTGGAGAAACCCTCGCGTGCTGCGCCTTTCTTTCATTGCTGCTAGTATGTCCATGTGCACCTGGTGAGATACTGCTTTTGTTTAACTACCTATTTCTTTTCCTTGAGGTTAAGGGTACGCTTGACCAGGTTCTTTTCATGCTCATAATCGATCACCCGTTGAAGCATGATCTTCTGTGCCATGACCGGACCGGCACCGTGCCAGGTAGCCACCCCGTGCTGTCCCGCAGTCCAGTTCTGCAGGAGCTTGTGCACCTTCATAATATTTTCCGTGGGCTCATCTGAGCCAAAACTCAAGAACTCTTCAACGTAATCCTTAACCTCCGGGTTTTTCAGTTCCTTCAGGGACGGCATGGTGACAATAAGCCCCCCGCCAATATCTCCCGCCAGGGCAAGAAGCCGCCAGAAGGCATTGCAGATGTTCAATTTTGACACGTTTCCCATGAGTTCGTCAGGGAGGAACACCCCGGACCCTTCCGGTTCTTCAGCCCCTTTGTTCGCGGCCGCCAGCCCGCAGGCCCTGCCTGTTTCCCGGAGCACAACCATTTCCATGAGCTGTTCATTGATATGGGTCGCTTTCTCCAGACCTTTATACTCCTGCACCAGCTTGCAGGCCCCGATGACCTGGTTCATAAATCCCACCTTGCAGGTCCCGCCGCAGGTCATGCGGTGGGTCTTGGCGAAACGGCTCACCAGCTTGACCGAGTAAGGATATTCGCCGCAATGGAAAACACGCTCCCAGGGCACAAACACATCATCAAAAATCACCATGGAAGTCTCACGCTGGCCGAATACGGGATTGCCAAGTTCTTCCAGATCATCAGCGAGTTCCCGTTCAGCCGAGTACGGGGAATACTGGCAAATATAGGTGATGCCCTTGGTATCCGTAGGGATGGCAAAGGCCACCGCGTAATCCTCTTCTCCCTCGAAGTGGGCGGCCTGGGGCAGAACTGCAAGTTCATGACTGGCATAGGCCCCGCTGATATTGATCTTCGCCCCCCTGACCACAATTCCCTCCTTGTTCTTATCCACAACCTTCAGCGAAAGGTAGGGATCAGGCCAGTTCAAGGTCTTCTTGCTCCTGCTTCCCCTGGGTTCAGTCAGTGCACCTGCAACAGAGAGATCCTTCCGCTGGACCATCTTGAGATATTCCAGGAATCGCGGGTGGTATTCGGTTCCGAGATCCCTGTCCATTTCCCAGGTTGTGCTGGCCAGAGAGTGGAAGGCATCGTATCCAACGCACCGGTAAATGCAGGTTCCCAGGTTCTCCGCGGTAAACGTTCCCGCCTCGGCTTTTTTTACCAGGTCCTCATTACTCCTGCTTACATGGGTGTAGCGGTTTACTACGTCATCAATAAGAGGGGAATAGCACGTGAGAATATCCTTGTACCGGGGATCAAGGGCCCAATCGTAGCTCGCCTTGTTGGCCTCGATTACAGTCCGTGTATTGGGGTTTTCAAAAAGATTGTCCACCTGCTTTCCATTCATGAAGATTCTCGGCTTCAGCTGTTTTACGCTTTCTTCGAACTGCTCCGGTGTCATTAGTGCCATGCTGTTCCCTCCTTGATCTCGAACAAACTATCTCATTTATGGATGGCCACTAGATAGATAATATGAAACATTTCTATCTCATCTCACTTAGTAAATGGAAAAACTACTCCTTTTTCCTACCGACGCTCGAGCGAAAACCTATAACTTCATAGCCGTTCTGCCACAAAAAAGCAATAACTTCCTCCGGCAGCAGGGCCTTGGTAGCAAGGATGCGCTGGCCTTTTGCATCCTTGAATGAAATGCCCTGCAGCGTAAGCTCAATGTTTCGCGAGCGGTCCCGCTTGCAGGCCAGAAAGGAATGGGGGCCCGGGTCGAATGGCACTCCCAGAAAGCTCAACGTCCTGGTGAGGATTTCAAGGGGGTCCTTCACCCCATGAAGTGACAGCACCTTGAATCCGTGTTCTTTCAGAAAAATCACCATCTTCTTTCCCAGGCCCGAGAAATCTATAACAGCGTTCGCCCCCCTTGCTTTTAAATAAAAATCCGCCTTTATGAGAAGCTTCACTCCAGCGGCTTCACTCTGGTAGACCGGGATATCCAGGGACCTGGTAAATTTCTGTCCCAACCGGTGCAAAAGCATCTCAGTACGTTCCAGAGGGTCATCAGGGACCTTGACCAGATCCGGCTTTGACTCCCCCTCCTCTGGAAAACTGTCTCCTGCCGGGTAGTCAATGACCTTGATTCCCAATCCATCGAGGTAGTCCTGGATCATCCATGGCACTGCCGGCATGTACGGTTCCCGCAGTGTAAGGACCGCAGTGGTGGGCCCTTTTCCCGAGGAAGCCAACGACACCGGAAGGATCCAGTCCCCCGTAATGCGAAGACGAATAGCACCCCCAAATTGCAGTGGATGCTTGGTTCCGTCACTGTCCTTGAACGCGCAGGCTCGAAATATCCGCGTGAGAACTGATCGAAGGTCATCCTTGGCGGTGACATGTACTATCCTGTAGATATCCCAGTTAGATTGAATCAGGTCAGATACCCTCGCGGGGAGATCGTTGTACAGGTCGACGATGACCCTGTTCCCGGTGGGAGCGTTCAACACGGGAAAAGACTCGGCCCTGAGGTTGATCTGGCCCCCCGTACTCAACGGAATAAAGTGCTGCCCCGTTCGAATCCAATCCATGCCCAGTTCTGAAAACACCTGAGCCAGGCCGGTGGCCAGGGGGCTGATTTTCTCTTTTTGCGGTCTCTGTTTTTTCTCTTGGAATCGTTCCGGGATAATGGGCTTCCGTACCAGTTCCGGCGAATAAATGGGCAGCTTGATACGCTGGCCCGGCAAGATCACATTGACGTTTTTGATGTTCGGGTTGAGTTTTTTGACCAGTGACAGGTATTCACCATACAGCTTCTTTGCAGGGATACCATAACGCCCTTCAATGACTCGCGTCAATGCATCCCCGGGTTGCACCGTGTAATTTTCTACTTTAATATTTTTCAGGTCTTCCAGATTTATCTTTTTCTCGGTCCACAGTCTCCTTCCCTCACCGCCTGCAACCGGGACAATCCTCAGGGGGATCAGGACTCGCTGACCAGGATGAATGAGGTCCAGGTTCCCAAGCGCAGGGTTCAATTCCCTGAGTACGGAAAGCACTTCTCCGACCTTTCCCATTTTCAGGAGTCTTTTCTTCCTGAGGATCTGCCAGAGATGTTCACCCTTGCCCACCACATAGGGTGTCACGAGCACCTTTTTATCCCCCACTTTTTGAATCTTTCCCTGCTCCAGACCAGCCGACTTGGTAAGGGAAATGGCATAGGTCTTTTCACCCTTTTCAGCCACGGCAGGTGTCAGCGCCCACGAGAACAGCAATACAATAAAGATCAAAAAAAACCCTTTACGCTGCTCGATAATTGGCATAGTCTCCTCCGGGATTATTGAGGGCAGGTCGTATCTTAGCCCACATTCTAGGAAAATACATAATAACAGGCCACTGTCAATGGAAAAAAACCCTGCGACCTCCTCGCGATCACCGGACAGAGAGTCAGGGGACTTTTCCTCTGGGGCAACATGGGGATTATTGAGTTGAATTGGTACAATATATTGGTACTTATAGATTTACTGAACACACCATCTGGTATTTTCCCTTTACAAAGAGGAAGGAATTTGGTAAGAAGGGAAGGCTGAAGGCTGAAGGCTGAAGGCTGAAGGCTGAAGGCTAAAGGCTGAAGGCTAAAGGCTGAAGGCTAAAGGTGAAAGGCGAAAGGTGTATTTCATGAAAATAAAAAGGCTTACCATTATCGGTTTCAAATCGTTCATGGATAAGCTCGCCATAGATTTCCCTGAAGGTATCAGTGCGATTGTGGGCCCCAACGGCTGCGGCAAGAGCAACATCGTTGATGCCATACGGTGGTGTCTTGGAGAACAGAGCCCCAAGCAGCTTCGGGGCCGCCAGATGGAAGACGTCATATTTGGGGGAGCGGGCGGGTACAAGCCGCTCGGCATGGCGGAAGTTTCCATTCTCTTTGAAAACGGCAACGGCCATCTTCCAGGCATGTTCTCACAGTCCCCTGAAATCTCCGTGACCAGGCGGCTTTATCGTTCCGGGGAGAGTGAATACCGTATCAATAATAGTCCCTGCCGTCTCAAGGATATCCAGGAGCTTTTCATGGATACGGGCCTGGGCAACAGGGCCTATTCCATTATTGGACAGGGTCGAATCGGTGCCATCCTTGAGCAACGGCCGGAGGAAACCCGGGTTATGCTCGAGGAAGCCGCCGGGATTACCAAGTATCGGAAAAAGGTGGAAATCTCCCAGAGGAAAATGGCGCAAACCGAGGCAAACCTCCAGAGAGTGGAAGACATCCTCGGGGAAATTCAGCGGCAGATGAGATCATTGAAGCGCCAGGCGGGCAAGGCCAAACGGTACAAGGCTATTTCGGAAGAAATCAGACGGCTGGAGCTCGTGTTGAGCGCGAACGGTTTTCATCAATTGAGGGAGGCCTCTGGGGACCGGAAAAAATCTACTGAAGCACTCCTCCAGAGAGAACTCGAAAAGGCCACTGACCTCTCTACCCGCGAGGCCGGGCTGGAATCCCTGGGCATGGAACTGGATGAAAAAGACCGGGCTCTTTCAGAACTCAGGAGCAGCTACGAACGTCTCCTGGAACGGGCGCACAAGAAGGAATCAAGGATAGAGGCCCTTTCAGGCGAAATAAAGATGAAAGAAGAGCTGGAGCAGCGTCTTCTATCCGAAAAGGCCCGCATGGAGGATCGTCTCCAGCATCTGAAGGAAGAGCGGGACGGTATTGATGCGCGATTGACAGATTTGGAAAAAGATTTCCTTGAACTCCAGGGGAATATCACCGTTGTTGAACAACGATGCGTTTCCAAACACAAAATACTCGGTGAGGTCAGGGAAGAATACGAAAGGGCGAAAACCGCCCTTACCAGGGACCTCAATGAAGAAACAGGCCTGAGCCATGAATCACAAGTCCTGAACAAATTGCTGGGTACCGTGAGTGACGGACGAACACGCCTCGAGCAAGAACACGAAGACGTGAAGGCCAAGATGGGAAAAACGCTCGAGGTCTCCCAGAGGAAAATGGAAGAACGGGAAGCGCTTCATGATCGGCTGCAGGACTTGACTGAGGCCATTGACGAACAGGCCAGGGAATGCGAAGCGCTTGCGCAGCGCAAAGCAAAACTGCAGTCCGAACTCCAGACTGCTGAAAAGGAATTGAGCGTTTGCCAGACCCGCCTCTCAAGCCTTGAAACAATAACTTCCAACTTTGAGGGATTCCAGCAGGGTGTGCGCACGATAATGAAGGCCAAAGACCTGGATGTTTCCCGACGGGGAAAAATCATGGGACTCGTGGCCGATGTGATGCGCGTAGATTCCCGGTATGAAACCGCCGTGGAGGCGGTCCTTGCCGATCAGCTCCAGTATGTAATCGTGGAGACCCAGGACGATGGAAAGTATGCCATTGATTATCTCAAAGGCAAGGCAAAAGGCAGGAGCAGTTTTATTCCCCTGAAAGAACTGAACCGGAACGGCCATGCTCCTGATCATACACCCTACCCTCTTCTTCGCGACTTGATAGACGTGCCTGAAAACTACCGTTCTCTTGTCAATACCCTTCTTTCCGACACCATGGTCGTGGACACCCTGGATGAAGCGCTTTCTGCCTGGCGTGGAAACGGCAGGAACCAATGTCTCGTGACCCTGGAAGGGGATATGGTAGATCAGCGAGGGATTATCAGCGGCGGGAAACTATCCCGTGCGGGGATCGGGATCCTTTCCCGGAAGCGAGAACTGGCTGAACTCAAAGAAAAAGGAAAGCATCTTGAAAGCGAGGTCACCCGGCTGCAGGAAAAACTGGCCCGGATAAATGAAAAGGGGCTCCGCGAGAAGCGCGCCCTGGAAGATCAGAAAGAGGAAAAATGGTCCTGTCAGGATGAAATCGGCGAAGTGGACAAGACTATCTTTCGATTGAGCCAGGAGCTTGACAACCTGGAAAGATTATCCGAGAGAATCACCCAGGAATTAGAGACGAAGGACCGCGAAGAAAAAAAACAGCGGGAAAGGCTTTCAGAGATCGAGAAAGCTATTTCGCAGTGCAAGGTGAGGCGAGAAGAAGAGGAGGTATGGATCCAGCAAAGGGAAGTTGAACTCCGGAAACACGAAAAGGAATACGATACCACCAGGGAAGAACTGAATACCCTGAAAACCGACTATCGGATTCTCGAGGAAGAAAAACGCGGCTTGCTCCGAGAAAAGGAAAGACTCATCCAATATGCCCAAGAATCAGGGGAACGAATAGAACAGATCAAGCGGGACATAGCGGAGGGGCGCAAGGTGTGCGAGGCCTGTGACGTGAAGAGGCAAACCCTTCAGCAGGAACGGTTCATCCTCTCCGAAGAACTCAAGACATCCCAGGAAACCCTGAACCTGGCGGAAAGGGAACGGCAGGAAGTTCAAGCCCGTATGCGGGAAGTGGAACAGGAAACCAGGGGCGTCCGTGATGAAATCAGGGAACTCAGAGAAGAAATCAACCGCGCCAGGATGGAAGAATCCGAAATTCGCTTCAAAATGGATGGTCTTGTAAAACAGGTCCAGGAACGATTTAATCTGAACCTCTCTGAAATCTACGAGGAATACCTGGACGATGATTTTTCCGCATCCGATCGGGAACGGGAACTGAATCAAAAAAGGGAATTGCGGGCCCGTCTCGGAGAAGTGAACCTGACGGCTATCAAGGAACACGAAGCCCTGAAGGAACGGTTCGAATTTATCAAGAAGCAGAAAGAGGACCTTCTTGCGTCAATCGAAACGCTGCGGAAAACCATACGCAAGATCAACAAAACCTCCCTTGAAAAATTCGGAGAGACCTTTCAGCTGGTGGACAAGAAACTGAAGGAAATTTTCCCGATCCTTTTTAGCGGCGGCACTGCATCCCTGAAGCTCACGGACGAGGACCATCCTCTTGAAAGCGGCGTGCTTGTTGAGGTGCGTCCTCCCGGAAAAAGACTGAGCCACATGGGGCTTCTTTCCGGGGGTGAAAAAGCCCTGGTGGCCATGGCCCTCCTCTTTGCCATCTACATGATCAAACCAAGCCCGTTCTGTCTCCTTGATGAGGTTGATGCGCCGCTGGACGAGGCGAATATCGATCGGTTCAATGACCTTCTCAAGGACATCAGCCGGTATTCCCAGATCATCATGGTCACCCACAACCGGCGCACCATGGAAATCGCGGACCGCCTCTATGGCGTCACCATGGAGCAGAAGGGGGTTTCCAAGATTGTGTCAGTGGATCTGAACGCAAGAAAGGCTGACAACCCCCAGCTCCTCGCGGATTTTCCGGCAAGTGGTGCTCAGCCACCCTCCAGGATGGCACTGCAGTAACAGGAACTCGACACGGTTGAACGAATGCGCGGGAGAAGCATCGCGAATGGTATGGTTTAAAAAGAAAGAAGAAGAAAAAAAAGAACAGGAAGCCCCGGAAACAGGCTTTTTCAAACGGTTGCGCACGGGCCTTTCCAAAACCAGGGATTCCTTTACCGGACGCCTTGACCGGCTCTTCCTGGGAAAGAAGGAAATCACGCCTGAACTCTTGGACGAACTGGAAGAGATCCTTTTTACGTCGGATATCGGCGTAACCACTACCCAGGAACTGATCGACTCGGTTCGGGAAAAAGTCGCCAGGAAGGAATTACAGGATCCTGAAAAGCTGAAAACCGCCCTCCGGGAACACATCTTCTCGTTCCTGGAAGTTCCCGAACAGGAGGCACCTTCACTCACACCGGGACAACCGCTGGTTATCATGGTCGTTGGGGTGAACGGCGTAGGAAAGACCACAACGATTGCCAAGGTGGCGCACCTCTTCAAAGAACAGGGAAAAGAGGTCATGCTTGTTGCTGCGGACACGTTCCGCGCCGCTGCAGTTGAGCAATTGGGAGTCTGGGGGGAAAGAATCGGGGTGGAAGTTATCAAACAAAAAACCGGTGCGGATCCATCAGCAGTGGTATTTGATGCCGTGAGCGCCGCCATGTCCAGGAAGGTGGACGTGGTGCTAATTGATACAGCCGGCAGGCTCCATACCAAGCGAAACCTGATGGACGAGCTCAAAAAGATTTATCGCGTGGCCGGCAAAAAAATGCCAGGGGCGCCTCACCAGGTCTGGCTTGTGCTTGATGCCACCACCGGTCAAAACGCCATTTCCCAGGCAGAAATATTTCATAAGGAGCTCGGCGTCACCCATATTATCCTGACAAAGCTCGACGGTACCGCCAAGGGAGGCATTGTGGTCGGCATCTCCCACCAGTTGCAACTGCCCATCAAATTCATCGGCATCGGGGAAAAGATGGATGACCTGCGGCCCTTCGACGGGGCAGCTTTTGTCCAGGCCATCTTTGATTAGCAAACAGGTTACAGGGCACGCATCCATTCGGGCCGCAGATCAATCTTTCCGCTGAGAGCTCCATCAATAAGGTCCAGTGCCTCCTGCTTGCCCTTGGGCAGCCGCGCCTTCACCGGAAGATAATTGGACGCGTGGTTTGAAAAGAAGAGCCCCCTGCTCAAATTGGTATTCGCGAGCATCTCCCTGAGCTCCACAAGAAATCCCCGTTGGTCGGGCAGGACAAATTTTCCCTGCTCATACTCCTCGTGAAGGGGCGTACCGGGGATGAGCATGAGTGTAAGCGCACCCACATAGTTGGGATCCATGGCGCTGAGCAGCCGGCCGGTGGCCCTCGCATGTTCCAGTGATCGATCTTTTCCCGCTATTCCGAGCAGAACAGTCACGGAGAGCTTGATGCCCGCTTCCCGTACTTTTCTTCCCATTTTAATGAGATTTTCAGCGTTCGTCCCCTTGCGGATCTTCTTGAGCGTTTCATCGTCGCCGCTTTCAACACCCAAGTAAAGGATTCCCAGACCATTCTCGTGCAGGGTCTTGAGCTCATCGAGTGACTTCATCTTGATGCTCTTGGCATTTGCGTAAGCCCCAACCCTATTGACCCAGGGCAGATGTTCCTTTATTTGATCCAAGATCCACATGAGACGTTTCTGCGGAATAATAAGGGAATCCCCATCCATCAGGAAAACCCTGTCCTGTCTTTTCATGTATTTGGAGGCAAAGAGGATGTCGCCCAGGATGATCTTGTCATCCTTGATCCGGAATCGTTCTCCCTTGTATGTACCACAAAAGGTGCACTTGTTGTGAGAACATCCCACCGTAACCTGCAGCAGGATGCTGTACGCCTCACTCGGCGGGCGAATGCAGTTGCCTTCATAGTGCATGCCATCACTTTCCACAGCACAATCCATAACTATACCTTTTCCCCTGTTGAATCAGGCCTTGGCTTCTTTTTTCTTCTTCTTTTTCTGTTGGCGTTTGCTCACTTCCTGCCCTTCCTGCTTTGCCTTGCCCTTCTTGCCCTTCTCTGTTTTGGGAGCATTCGCTTTCTCGGCCTTCTTCCTGGCCATTTCCTCTGCCTTTGTCTCAAGGGAGCTGATGGCCTTCAATCGCGCGTCGGTCTCCCTGAGATATGCCCGGATCTTTTTCACTGCCGGATCTTTTGCGGCCTTCTTGGGATCCACCCCTTTTTCGGCGAGTGCTCCCAATCTCTGTTCCAGTTTCGTTTCCCAATACGTTTTCTGTTCAATTCGCGCTTCTTTGCTTTTGGACGTCATGTTCCTTTCTTCTCCTCTCAAAATAGTCGCTTCCTGCAGCGTGCTGCAGGACATCACGATTTAGTCCTCCGGTTCCACCCACACGATATTCACCTTATTCAAGACAAGCACTTTTCCGGCGCCATCCCGGTGCGTTGCATCAGTCACCACGATAAACGGCTTATCGGACTTGGTAAACAGGTCCGATACTCGCTCCTGCAACCCCAGGTTTACCCTGCCGCGAATGGTGGATCCGTCCGTGGTCCTCACCGTGATATTCCGGTACTCCTTCTTAAACTGCTTCCCCGCCGTCGTCATAATACCTCCCCTATCGCCCGGATTACTTTCTTATGGTTTGTCATTGGACCATTTGGATTTCATGTGACATTTCTTTATTTCCGGTTTATCCGGATTAGGGCTTGTCATCTCTGGAAACAATACAATAATATCATTTACGCAGGCAAACACCTGGATAGCTATTCATATTACATAAAAACAACAAAAGAGGCAATGGTCTCGTGACTGCAAAACCGGGACGTGCTCAAAAAATACAACAATGAAGCCCACATACCTTTCCCTTAAACCCTTGATCCGATGGCACGAAGTGGAACATCCGGTACAATGGAGCCGGTTCTTTCCCAATGCTTCGCGATTGCATGTGGAGATCGGGTTCGGCCTTGGCGATTTCCTGATCAAACAGGCCCAAGAACATCCTGATTGGGGCATTATCGGTCTTGAAATGGCCTGGATTTCCATCCGTCGAACGCTTCGTAAGATCGCCCTCGCCGGGGTAACAAATGTGAGACTCGTCCAAATAGACGCACGTCAGGCCTTTCAGAGGCTGTTCGCCGATCAATCAGTCACCAGCATTGACAGCCTTTTTCCCTGTCCATGGCCAAAAATGCGGCACCTGAAGCACCGCCTGTTTTCCCGCGATTTTCTCCAATCCGTCAATAGCAGGCTTGTTCCAGGAGGTGCGGTCAGAATCGTCACGGATCACAAGGATTATTTTGAATGGATGTGTGAACAGGCAGCACAAAACGGATTCATCCTCTTTTCAAATAAAATAACACCCCAGTTTGCCACGAAGTATGAACGGAAGTGGTTGGACCTGGGGGTTGACCGTTTTTTTGAACTCCGTCTTGTCAAGAAGGAACACATCTCTGTTCCCTTGAAGGAGGATAAAGCATTGAAGACACACCGCGTGGCCCATTTCAACCATGAACGCTTATTTCCAACCGGATGCAGGGATGATATCGTTGTGGATTTCAAGGACTACCTCTTTGATCCGCTGCGGCAGAAAGGGATGGTCCGGGCCGTAGTCCTGGAAGGCGAGTTTAAACAAGATTTCTGGGTTGAAATCCAGAAGAGGGAAAATTACTGGCACATCCATCCCGCAAAGGGATGCGGCATCATCCCAAGTGCGGGTATCCAGCGAACGCTTGACCTGGTAAAACAAGCCGCCGATCAATCAATCGGATTTTCCAGGTAGCGCTTTATCAATTTGTAATCTTTCTCAGCAATTTCCGCAAATTTCACACCCATCCCGGACGGCTTCTCAGGAGTACTGGATTCCCTTTTCCGGGACCAGACGACCTCGCACTTGATCCGCATGGTTTTCTCAACACCGGGCAGATGGAGTTTCAACTGAAACTGACGCCCCGGCCCCAGGGGATTCTCCGTCTTGATAAAAAGCCCGCCCACACTGATATTACCGGTATAGGCCCTGATAAACGCTTCGCGATCCTTGAACGAAAGGCTCAGGGCCTTTGGAATCCTTGCCTCGGTCCTCGTCGTGTATTCGCACGCTCGTTCAAGCATTTTCTTGAACCGATACGTGATAGACACGAGTATAGTCCTGAACTGAGCCGAAAGCTTGTTGAATTCCTTGTCCAGAAATTCGCGGTCAATAATCCCGAGCGTCGTCACTCCCTGGGCGCGTGCAGTTGCAGTTCTCTTGATCCCACCGATAAAGCCGAGTTCCCCGAACACTTCCCCTTCCTTCAGGATCTCGATAATGTATTTTTCACCGCCCACGGTCTTGGAGATCTCAACGCTCCCGGAAATTATGATATACACCCAATCGCCGGAACTTCCTTCTTTGAAGATGATCTGCCCATCATTATAGGTCTCTTCTATTGCGATATTATACATGCCGCTTTTTTCCACGACGTCCTCCATTTCTCTGCTTTCTGGAAACCTCACCCTTCAGCCGGACCACAGTTGCTCCCCAGCTCGATGTACCTGCATCAAGCCCAAATGTTGCCACCCGCGGGTGTTTTTCCAAGAGCGTGTGGACCTGTCTTCTCAACACGCCTTTCCCCTTCCCATGAATGATCCGGACTTCAAGGATACCTTTCTCCTGGCAAGCCCGCAGGTATTCCTGAACCACAGAAGAGACATCTCGTGGCGAAAAGGTGTGCAAATCAAGCACCCCATTCACCGGGACGGAAACCGGCTCCTGGTCATGGCTCTCATTCATATCCTTTCCACGGACACCTGGTCACCAAAATGGGCAGCCAATTCCTCCTGCAATTTTTCGTATGCTTCTTCCGATTCCAGTTCTACCGCCAAGTCCCGTTCGTCGAGGACCTTGAGCAACCCGAATTTCTTCACAACCTGGATTACCTCTTTTACATCCGTTGTGACCCAACCCTTCATCCTCAAAACCAGCTCTTCACCTTTGAATGCCCGTTCAATGGTGAGGTCAACCTCTCTTCTCTTGGCCTCCCAGCCGATGACCGCCGGTTTTACAATAACTGGAGTCACCGGATCGTGCATGGCCGCACAGGTGAACCAGAGTTTTGCTCTAATCATGGTTTGAATTTCCTTTCACTCCGTAAACTTTACCTTCGGTGCTTCCTGCCGTTCTTTCGGTACCTGGAAAAAAGTCGCTTTTTTGAAACCGAACATCCCGGCTATAATGTTGGTGGGAAAAGTTCTGATCTTGGTATTGTACACCCTGACCGTCTCGTTATAGCGCCGGCGTTCAACCGCGATCCGGTTTTCCGTCCCGGCCAGTTCGTCCTGCAGCCGGATAAAATTGGTATTGGCCTTGAGTTCCGGGTATCGCTCCACCACCACAAGCAACCTGGCCAACGCGGAGGAAAGCTGATTGTTTGCCTGGATCTTCTCATCCAGGTTCTTGGCACTTCCAACGCGTGATCGCGCTTCAGTAACCTTCACGAATACCTCTTTTTCATGCCGCGCATATCCCTTGACGGTCTCCACATAATTGGGGATGAGGTCATATCGGCGCTGCAGTTGATTTTCCACTTGTGCCCAGGCCGCCTTGACCCCTTCGTCCATGGTTACCAGGCTGTTATAGGTCCCCTTGAGATAGAGGAGCGGAATCAGCACAATAAGGACCAGGATACCCAGTATAATAAGTACCGTCTTGACCGTTTTACTCATATCTTTTTCCTCCTATTCTTCCATGCGGTCCACGAGCAGTGCGAGCGTGCGTACAATACCGATATACTGTTTAAAAAGCCTCTGCAATGAACTTTCATCAGGTTTGAACTGTCCTTCCCTGATAGCCAGAATTTTTTCAAACACATTGGATTCCAGACCGAACGTATCAGAACCTATCCTGATCACTTCCCGTTTTTCCAGCGGCACTTTCTTCCCCTTCAGGTGCAGGAGACCTTCAAAAATGGCCAGAAATGCGGGTATGGATCGAACCGCTATCTCTTTTAGTGCGCTTCCCCGTCCCTCGCTTTCCAGGTACGCGTGCCTGAGAAGCAGAAGCTTGCCCTTGATTTCCCGTTCACACTGAAGACGCAGCTGTTCCCGGTCAAAATGCAGATATTCAAAGATATCTTTCCCGTAGACAACCCTGTGCCGTCTCTGAAATCCCAGGTATTCGATTGGATAGACGTCAAGGGAGCTGCCCAGATACTCTTCAGTCAAAAACAACGGCACATCCACCCGCCTTTTCCGCCATTTTTTCACCAGGGGAAAGGCCTTATCCAGGTTTTCAATGCCGTTTTCAGTAAGCACGATCATGAAATTGAGATCAGACTTGCCTGGCCTGTAGTCGGGTGTGGCACCGCTCCCGTAAAGGACAATGCTCACCAGGTCATCACCATAACTTTCTTTGTAATCATTGGTAAATTCTTCGAAAATCTCTTTTGGATCTTTTGGTGTCTTTGCCATACTAAAACCCTCCCCCGGCACCGCCTCCGCCACTCATTCCGCCGCCAAAGCCTCCGAAACCTCCACCAAAGCCTCCGAAGCTGTCTCCCATTCCTCCTCCGCCGCTATATCCTCTGCCCCCACCCAGAAAAAAGGGAAGGAAAAAAAGCCATGACCCGCCCCGGCGCCTCGGCAAGAACATGAAAATGATAATAAAGATAAGGAATGGGAGATAGGAAAAATTGGACCTTTTCTTTTTTACTCGACGCGGAGCAGCTGTACCGGTCAATCGGATACCCGCATCCTTCGCGATTACCTGTGCCACGGCCATGGTGCCGTTCAGGATGCCGTCCCCGAACCTGTTCTTCCGCAAGTAGGGAATCATGTATTGGTCCCGAATCTCTCCCACAAGTCCGTCAGGGAGAATTCCCTCCACCCCGTAGCCCGTCTCGATACGCATCTTTCTCTCTTTGACCGTGACAAAAATGAGGACACCCTTGTCCTCGCCCTTTTTCCCGATGCCCCACGCGCTGTACAGTCGGTTGGCATAGTCATTGTATTCTGCCCCGCCGATGTCCGGCATGGTCACCACCACGATGGCCGTTCCCGCCTTCTGAAGGACTTCACGGCACAAGGCGGTGATCTTTTGTTCATAGTCCGACGGAATTACCCCGGCAAAATCATTTACAAGGCCCCGCGGCTTCGGAAAAGGGCGTTCGGCAACAGCAGTGGCGGCGGCACAAAACAGGGTCACCAGAAAAATGAGGACAGCGGTAAATCGTATGCGCCTGTATGAATAAAGTAATGTTTTCATATGGTTTTTCCTTTTATTCCTGGCCCGGCAAATGCGGCTTGCTCATTGGGTTGCGCTCTTTCCCGCAGAACCGGGAATCTTGATTCCGGATAAGCCCTAAACCCGTATATTTCACGGGCAATCTCCTGTGGCGGAGGGATAGCTCATTTGTCGTCCTCAGATCGAAGTGGACGGATCCTGCAGGAAATACCCTTGAGATCAGGCGTCCCAAACTCCTTTCCCAACGACCTGGTCGTGGTCAGCATATTAAAATTGGAGGTTTTCCACCCAAAGAGTTCCTGCTCTTCCTGTTCCGGGAACCACCAGCCGTAAGCGGCGTAGACCATTCGCGGATGGACGTCCTCGTTGATATAGACCTCCTGGATAATGCTTCCGTTTTCCGTTTCGATTTCTACCTGATCGCCTTCACTGATACCGTATTTGGCAGCCGTATCCGGGTGTATCTGCACCAGCGGGCCCCCCTCCCGCTCTCGAAGTCCTTCTACCCAACGATAGGAGGAATGGAGATACAAGGGACTCTTGGCGCTGGTCAAGACCAAGGGAAACTCGTCATTTTTTTCTTGCAAGAATTCAGCCACCGGCAACGGGGAAAGACCGAATTTTTCGGCCGTGCTGAGCACAAGTTCTACTTTTCCTGTGGGGGTCTTGAATCCTTTCTCCAGGTATTTTCTGTACCGATCTTCTCCTTTCAGGTACCCCTTCTCAACAAACTGGTCGAATTTTATTCCCGAGGGAGCCAGCACGTCTTCCAAAAACGCCTCATAGTCCTCGTGCCAGTATTCGGGAGACGTCATCTCCCTTCCCAATTCATTGAGAATGTCTATATCAGGACGACATTCCCCGGCAGGCTCAACCACCTTCGGCCTCGCAAGAATATATCCGTGTCCCAGGCCATAGTGTCCGATGTCGTTGAATTCAAACTGGGTCGCGGCCGGAAGAACCACATCCGCCAGGGCGGCCGTCGGCGTCATGAAAATATCCGATACCGCCAAGAACTCCAATTTCATAAGTGTTTCATAGGTTTTTCGGCTGTCCGCATAGGTAATAAGAGGGTTGGTGCATTGCATGTAGGCACCCCTGACCGGGTAGGGTATCTCCTCCAGGACTGCCGTTCTGAAATAGGCCGGGGGGACCGTCATGAGTCTCGGAATGGTGTGATGGTGGGCATGGATCATCTCTTTGCGTTTGTCCGGGATGAGATCCGCCCGTACGAACTTCCCCAAACCCATGATGGGTGGCTCATTTGCGTGGATATTTCCGCCTGGAACGTCCAGGTTGCCACAGACAGCCATAAGTGAAACAAGGGCTCGGGCCGTATGAAAGTTGTTGGCATTCTGTTCCAGCGGGTTTCCCCATTGGATTGCCGCTGGGTGTGCCCCCGCATAAAACCGTGCCGCCTCCCTGATCAGGGGGGCGGGCACCCACGTCACCTCTTCCATCTGTTCAGGGGCATACTGCGTGATATGCTGGGCCAGCTCACCAAACCCGGAAGTCCACTCTTCCACGAACCCGGCATCGTACAGTTTTTCTTCAATAATGACATGCAGCATTCCCAAGGCAAGGGCATGATCACTCCCCGGTCGGGGCTGGAGCCAGTATTTCGCTTTCCGGGCAAGGGCGGTTTTTTTCGAATCAACAACCATGAGGTCGGTCCCATTTTTCACCTGCTCCATTGCCAGGGCCCCGATCTCCCCTTCTTCGTTGGTCTCGGTCACGTTACTGGCCCACAGGACCAGCAACTCGCTTTTCTCATGGAAATCCACTACCGGATAAAACCCACAGGTATGGACACCGCTTATCTCGCGCGGGGCATGGCAAACATCCTGCGTGGCAACGACGTTTGGAGAGCCAAAAATATTTGCCAGCCTGATCAGGACAAAGTGTTCAAGCCCCTTGGGCATTCCCTGGCAAAACGCAACCGACCTGGCCCCTTCCTCTTCCTTGATTTTCTTGAACCGGCGGCTGATTTCATGAATGGCCTCGCTCCATGATATCCTCTCCCACCTGCCTTCTCCCCGATCCCCCTTCCTCCTAAGGGGGTAGAGAAGCCTTTTGGGATGCGTCAGCTTTTCGGCAGACGTTCTTCCCTTGGGACAGGAATATCCACGATTCAGGAAGCCCTCCGGGTCCCCTTTTATTTTTACAATCCGGTTATTCTCCACCCGCACCAAAAGTGAGCACCCGCCGTGATCCATTCGGGCGCAATGGGTCCTGACCCAGCCTTGCCCTTCTTCCGCCATTTATCCTCCCTTTCAACTTCTTTTCAATCATCTTATCCAAGTCATACCGGCATTGCAACTCCAAAGAAATCAAACAACTGTCCTCAATGTAACATCCCTGACCACCGATCTGCCGCAGCCTTTCCTCATATTTTGATGGCCTTCTTGCTTCTTCCTGTTGTATAATGATAAGGAAACGATGCACCCGCACAAAGCCGTAATCCAGTAGTTTCAAAGAGTTGGTTGTGATGAAGGGGGGACTTTTGCATCAAGAATGCATTCCACTTTAATGCATTGGAAAAACATTAAAAGAGGAGGAAAATAGCCATGACCACACCACAACACTGCCCTGGATTTGAGAGTTTCAAAAGCCTGAAGTCCTTTATCTGTAAATGCCCCAACTGCGGCAAGGAAAAAGAGATTTTTTCAGATGAATTCGACAAAAAGCACGTTTGTGCCGGATGCGGGCAGGAAATAGATTTCACCAAATGCGAGCTTGAGGCCGGTTAGCCCACATTTCTCACAGGCCTTCGTAGCGAGGGGTGAAGGGGCACGGAGATCTTTTTGCGGTGACCCTTCCATTACTTCCATTTTGGCCGGGAAGCTGTGGGGGCGCTGGGGAAGCCTTGAACATCGCACCTCCTTGCGTCTTACACCCTGTGCCTTGTGCTTTCCGTTCCTATACTGTTATTCCTACTTCAAATCCCTCGCGGATGGCCTCGATGGCCTTCCTGGGGGCTTTGGCATCCCCAATGGTGTAAATTTCCGGGGCGAGACCTTCCAGCTCGTTCAGCAGCCCGTTCTCACTACTTGACCCCGCGGCAAGCACAATAGAATCGGCGGGCAGGAAACCTTTTCCGTCCTCCTTTTCTATTTCTACTCCCTCTTCTGTAATGGCAACGGCCGTTGTCCCGGTCATAATGGTAACGCCTAGACGCCGCAACTCGGCCATGATCGTCCACCTGGTTGACAGGCCAATATCTTTTCCTGCTTTTCGGATCATCTCTATCACGGTGACTTCCTTGCTTCCCCTGTTCAGTAATTCAAAAATGGTCTCCATTGATTCCGCGTTACTGGTCATCAGGAAATGCAGTATTTCCGGAGACAGGGTGCCGATGCCGGCCAGGTAAAGGGCGGTTTCCAGTCCGACGGCATTTCCCCCGACAACAACTACCTTCTGCCCCACACCACGTTTCCCATCAAGCACATCCCAAGCCTGGACAACGTGATCCTTCTCAACACCGGGTATTTGCGGCCTCATTGGTCGGGCCCCTGTGGCAACAATGATCGCATCAGGGTTCATCTTTTTCACAAACGCGATGTCGGCCCTTTTGTTGAGCATGATTTCAACACCGGAATTTTCAAGGTTCCTGGCAAGGTCACCTGCGGTGGTTGCCATTTCCTCCCTACCGGGGACAAGCCGGTTCAGGAGAATCTGACCTCCCAGGCGGCTGGTCTGCTCCGCCAGGGAAACGTTGTGTCCCCGCTCCGCTGCAACGCAGGCCGCCTTCATGCCGGCCACACCCCCACCGATCACAAGGACCTTCTTTGGCTTTTCAGCAGGCTCAATAAGCACCTCTGCCTCTCTGCCCGCCATGGGATTGACCAGACACGTGGCTGGCCTGAGGTTAAAAATTTCATCGAAGCATCCCTGGTTGCAGGCAATACAGTGGTAAATGAGATGACTCTTCCCCTCCTGGGCTTTCCGGGGAAGGTCTGGGTCGGTTAAAAGCGCCCGCGCCATGGTAATCATGTCAGCCTCTCCATTACGGAGGATCTCTTCAGCCATATCAGGATCATTGATCCGGTTGCTGGCAAGAACAGGTTTTTTGACCTTCGCCTTTATCCCCTGGGCCAGATACACATATGCTCCTCGAGGCACATTCATGGTCAGTTGAGGAACCCGCGTTTCATGCCAGCCGCCCGTGATATTGAAGAGATCCACCCCGGCTTTCTCGAGGGCTTTGGCAAAAATACCCGCCTCTACGTTTGTGCATCCTCCCTCCATAAAGTCATTTCCCGCCAAACGCATAATGATGGGATAGTCTGGACCCACCGCTTTTCTCACCTTTTCCACCACTTCTATCCCAAAACGCATGCGGTTCTCAAGCGGGCCTCCGTACCTGTCCTCACGCCTGTTGGTCACGGGGGAAAGGAACTGGCTGATGAGATACCCTGCGCTTCCCAAAACCTCCACGGCGTCAAACCCCGCCCTCTTGGCTCGTTCCGCAGCCTCAGCAAATCGATCCTGGACCCCCGGGATTTCTTCAATGTCCAACGCCCTTGGAGTTTCCCCCGTGAACTTCGAACGGACTGCTGAAGCGGAAAAAGGCTTTCTCCCCCCGATCATGGCAGAGTGGGTATATCGGCCTGCCTGGTACAGCTGGGCGGCGATCTTTGCGCCGTTTCCTTTCACCGCATCCACCAGCTTTCTGAGACCAGGGACATGCCGGTCATCGCTTAGACCAATCATGCTGGACATGCCGCCGTACTCGTCAATGACGCATCCCCCCACGATGATCAGCCCAACGCCACCCCTGGCGCGCAGGGCATAAAAATCAATCAGACGATCGGTGACTGTGCCCTCCGGGGTGTATCCAAGGTGCATTGCCGTCATGACAATACGGTTCTTGAGTTCCATTCCATTGATATCAATGGGTGTAAATAAATATGGATATGCCATTGCTTTCCTCCTTTTTCATTTCCGTGGTTGGATACTTCTTCTCTGCTTCATAGCAGAGCATTTCCCGGAAGGCAACAATTCAGTATCATCCCCTAATCCATGGAATGGAAGGGGCACGGGAACCCTTCCCCACGTTGATTCAGAGCACATATTGAAACGGCGCTGACTTCTTGAATATCGATTAACGAATTTCGAACCGCAGAAGTGAGTTGAGTTCTTCAGCAAAGGGTTGCGCACAAAGAAGGGGCACGGGGATCTTTTTGCAGGCACGATAAAGGGGCTTGTAACGCACAAGGATATCTCATACAATTGCGAAGTACCTTTAACCCGCTGCAAGGAAAACCAATGACCATGAATCAGGTACTCTCGGGCCTCGACAGGCTCAGGTCGGGGGAATGGAAAAAGCTGAAAGGATACCGGCTGGGTCTCCTCTCGAACCAGGCATCCCTTGACCGGAATTTCACTCCTGCCCGTAATATCATCGAAGAGCTTCTGCCAGGGCAATTAAAGGCGCTCTTCGGCCCACAACACGGCTTTGGGGGGGAGAACCAGGACAACATGGTTGAAACCGACCACAGCTTTGACAAAACCCTTGGAATTCCCGTATTCAGTTTATACGCTGATAAACGGGAACCAAGTGACGCCATGCTGGAAAACCTGGATGTGCTCGTCATAGACCTCCAAGATGTGGGAACAAGAGTCTATACCTTTGCGACCACCATGCTCCATTGTCTCAAGGCTGCTGCAAGAAACAAGAAGGCCATCCTCATTCTTGACAGACCAAACCCGCTCGGCGGCGACATCATGGAGGGTCCTCCCCTGCAACCCGAACTCTTTTCCTTCGTCGGGCCATGCAATATTCCCATGCGCCACGGCCTGACCATGGGAGAACTGGCTCTGCTCTTTAACCAGGTTTTCCATCTCAATTGTGACCTTGAAATCATCCCCATGGCCGGTTGGGAACGAACCATGTGCTGGAACGACACGGAATTGCCCTGGATCATGCCATCCCCCAATATGCCTCGACCTGAAACAGCATATGTCTATCCCGGGCAGGTGCTCTGGGAAGGAACAAATCTCTCAGAAGGGAGGGGCACCTGCAGACCCTTTGAGATCTTCGGAGCGCCCTATCTCGATACGGGAAAGGTATTACATGACCTGGACAAGAATGTGCTGGCAGGATGCCGCCTCCAAGAATACTCCTTTCGTCCCACTTTTCACAAGTGGGAAGGGCAGATCTGCCATGGATTTCATCTCCACATCACTGATCTTTCCCTTTTCCGCCCGTTCTCTCTTTCCCTGGCGCTCCTGAGTGCAGTGGTACGCACGCACAAAGAGGCTTTCCGCTGGAAAGACCCTCCATACGAATATGAATACCACAAACAGCCTATAGAACTTATTCTGGGGGACAAAACCCTTTGGAAAGAAATTGAAAAGGGAAAATCAATCGAACAGTTGAAAGACGGGTGGGAAAAAGAGTTAAGGGCCTTTTCCAACTGGCGAAGGCCCCTTCTCATGTATTCCTGAATTACCCGTTCCAGTGGATAAACCTGTTACAGTCCTCCCATTGTTTCGAGGAGTTTTTCGGCTACCCGGACATACTCTTCTCCGAGGCGTTTCTCAATGTATCCCCGGACACTCTCGGAATAAATCGTCATAATAAGCAATTCTTTTATGACCTTTCGCTCCTCCTTGTTGAGCATGAGAAGAGCGTTTGTCCTTTCATTCAGAGCAGGATTAAGATCCAGGTCATCATCAGAGTTGCTCATGGGCTACTTTTTTTCACCTCCACTAATCCACCGATCAATGGCCTCTTTGTCAAATCGCCATACCCTGCCAATCCGAATCGCCGGAATTTTCCCTTCAGCAGCATACTTACAAATTGTTATTTCATGTAATTTAAGATACTTAGCAAGCTCTTTTGTTGTCATAATTTCGGGCATAATATTCTCCTTCATTTATTTTTGATTTCTTGCCGGCCGCACGGTTTCTCCAAACAACATTTCATCCATGATCTGCGTCAGTTGTCGAAAAACAGGATCAGGAACATCCCGGCGAAATGATTCGCAATCCACTTTCTCTTTGATTGAAATACTGCATGGTGAAACATTAGTTTTAATACTAATACCTAGAATCTTCATAGTCAATAAAAAATCCGTTATAGTAGAAAAAAGAATGTAAACTGTTCACGGTTGATAATTATTACACTCTTCATCGCTTGATTGTAATAACTCAGCGTAACCGAACACTGACTTTGCACAGAGGAAAGAGGGGTTTCTCTTGACTGTGTTCATGACCATCGTTATAAAGAGGTGGAATCGACGGCACCAGCTCCTGTCGTGAGAAAATTGATCAAGGAGACAGACACCATCCCTTCAAATCTTATCAGCAGTCGAATAACCTACAGCCGCATCGCTTCAGCCGGTAAATGGGCCTTTTATTATATCCTTATCGGGCTCATAGCGGGGCTCGGATCAATCATTTTTCACTATCTTTGCGGCGTGGGTCTCCACTTTTTCATGGATCTCATGGCAGGGTATCGGCCCCCGGCTCCTGCCGGTGAATCGCATCTTTTTGCCTCTAGCGGCACGCCATTCAACCGCTGGGTTCTTCTCTTTTTGCCTGCGCTCGGGGGTATTTTCAGCGGGTGGCTGGTCTATACCTTTGCTCCCGAGGCCGAAGGGCACGGGACCGATGCCGCAATCGACGCGTACCACAACGGAGGGGGCTTTATCCGCGGGCGCATTCCCTTCATCAAGACCATTGCATCTGCGCTCACCATCACTTCGGGTGGATCGGGGGGCCGCGAAGGGCCCATTGCCCAGATTGGCGCCGGGTTCGGTTCTTTCCTGGCAACCAAACTCCGCCTGCCTGATCGTGAACGGAGGATCATGTTGGCCGCGGGAATGGGCGCAGGCATCGGCAGTATCTTCCGGGCTCCCCTTGCTGGAGCCTTGTTTGCCACAGAGGTCCTCTATCGTGATCCCGAGTTCGAATCCGAAGTGCTGATCCCGGCCGGGATTTCCTCTGTTGTCGCCTACTGCGCTTTCTGTCTTGTTTTCGGCTGGGGGTCTCTGTTTGAATCGAAAGATTTTGTTTTCCGAAATCCGCTGGAACTCGGCCCCTACACTGTTCTGGCACTGGTACTCGTTGCCGGAGGATTCCTTTACGTAAAGAGTTTTTATGGTATTAACGCGCTCTTCCAAAAAATCACAATTCCGAACCACATCAAACCTGCTATCGGCGGGCTCTGTACCGGGCTGATCGGCTTTTTTCTCCCCCAGACCCTAGCGTTCGGCTATGGGTTCGCCCAGATGGCCCTCGACAACCAGCTGTCTACTCTCTTTCTCCTTGGACTTGCTCTGGGTAAAATTCTGACCACTTCCTTTTCCATCGGCTCCGGCGGGAGCGGCGGGGTCTTCGGACCCTCCGTAGTCATTGGAGGGGCACTGGGGGGTGCCGTCGGCAGAACCTTTCACGCGATCATACCCGGAATCGTTCCTCACGCAGGCGCCTTTGTGGTTGTGGGTATGGCCGGTTTTTTTGCCTCCGTCTCAAACGCGCCAATATCGACCATCATCTTTGTCAGCGAAATGACCAACTCCTACCATCTCCTGTTACCCAGTATGCTGGTTTGTACTATTGCATACCTCCTCTCCCGCAGGTGGACCATATATATCAAACAGGTCAAGGGAAAACTTGAGTCCAATGCCCACCGGGGTGATTTCTTTGTTGACGTGCTGGCTACCATTCGGGTGAAAGAACTGATGCCCCATCTCCGAAAAGCCCAGTTGATCCCCGAAAACATGACCTTTGCCCA
>QMLQ01000017.1 GCA_003646815.1 Deltaproteobacteria bacterium
ACCGTTCTGGTCGAGAAGCTCCACCGGATGGCCTATATTCCGCAACCGGTACGCAGAGTGTATATTCCCAAACCAGGGAGTAACAAAAAGCGGCCTTTGGGCATACCGGCTCTTGACCGAACTTCGTGAAAATTTTATGCCTAAAGCCGTGAAATCGGCTATTTTCGGATTTCACACCTAATAAACTCAAGTAGTTAGCGAAAAAGAGGCGAGTGTAGTGCCAAAATCTTGATAAAATGGCTTGACAATCCAAGCCACCAGCTTGGACCAGGTAGCCAAGACCACGCTCAGAGGCAGAGAGAGGGGACTTTTCCCTTGTGTCCAGGGCATTGCTTCCACTCGAACGCCGCAGGTACTGCATTCGACTCTCCTGGGCGCATAAACCAGGGAGACGGGAATACCCCAGAACGGAACATGCTTCCAGCACCTCTCTTTCAACGTGTCGTACCCAGGCCCTTGTCCACCACAACAGGAACAGACAACCTTGCATCTTCTATCGGGGACCAGGTAAACCACTATTTCACCATGTTCTTCAGTGACCTTGTTAACGCAATGCCTCTTGAGTCCAAGGGTCTTTCGGATTATACTTTCAACGAGCATGAATCTTATCCTCCTTTCCTATCGGCTTATCACCAACAGGAACTATTGGATTTGATTCATGCTTTCAAGTTTTATATGACTTTTCTACCCACAAATTCTTATGAGGAGCCAATTTTGTTATTGCCTGGCGGATTATGCTCATGACCCTTTTGGGCAGAGAGGCTCCAGCATTACCGGCTGAGGTATTATTTACAGATCTGGAAATCGAAGTGCTCAATGCTTATGCAAAAAAAGACATCAGCCCACCAGACAATGTAGGAGCAGCTGTGAAATTGGTGGCCAAGATAGACGGTTGTCTTGACCGTTCCAGCGACCCACCCCCGGCCACCAATTTATGTGGTGAGGCTATTTTCGACTACAATTTATGTGTGAAGGTTTTTTGCTCAGAAGTGGACAATCAACTCCGAACGAACGAGTTATGGGTAAAGGGCAGGGCTAGAACGCGGGGTGGGTAAGGAAAAATGGTTGGGGAGGCTGACACGGGGAGGAGACGCGCTTGCAGCTAAAGGGCCGCGACGGGGTTCTTGAAACTGCAGGGCATGAGCGCGGCGCACTTGCCGCACACGTGGGTCGTTTCCGGGAGATCAGAGAAATAATCCAAGGTGGAAAGATTGCTCTTGAGCCGTTCCCAGCAGGTGCGGCGGTCAAAGCCAGCCTCGCTCAGGGCATTCAAAGGGCATGCTTCGATGCATCTGGTGCACTCTTTTCCTGCCTTGGAAAGGCATGCCTCCTCCGTATCGATGAGGGAATTGTCTCCCAGTTCCGCCTCGGTCACGAGGCTTCCCAGTCTCCCGGCGCATCCTTCAGGAGTAATCAGCAGATGGTGGACGCCGAAACGCCCCAGGTTTACCAGGTGGCCGAGATGTTTGTGAGACCAGCGGGCCATTAGTTTGACCTCGTCGAAGTTGTGGGTGGCAGGCGTGAGACCTGATCGGAAACCGTGTTTTTCCAGCAGGTCACCAAGGGCCATGCTGAGGCGATTGATGAGGTCGTTTGTTTGCACGTACGAGAGGCCCCAGTCGCGCGAGGGTCGGTCTCCGTCCCTGTTGCCTTTGACCAGGTCTTTTTGAAACGGGATAAAGAAAACGATTACTGATTTTGCGGTGGCGAGAAGATCATGGGGATGGAGGTGGTCGGATGAGGCGATTCTCGGGAGTTGGGAAAACCGTTCATCAACCGGGGCTGTGGCAAGGAGCGGCGTGCGCCACCAGCCGTTTGTTCCGAGCTTGGTGGGTTCATCATAAACGTATTGTTCGGCGAACCTCCGCAGTGTTTCAATGGTAATACCCGTCATTTTGATTCCCCCGTTGTTTCAGTGAAAAAGGCGAATCCACCAACATCCTCTTCCGCGGGCAGTGAATATAATCCATAAATAGCTGACCAACTAAAATTTTCCATCAGAAGTTTCTCCCCATACCCACAATAAAATGCCGAAGTAAATTGCGGCGCGGAAATGATTAAGGGCAAAAAATCACACTTTTGTGCTTTTGGCAAGTCGTTTGCCGGACGAAACTGAACAGAGTAGGCCCTGCGGTAAAGATGCCGAGAGTCTTGGCGGGTAATTCGCCTGATGCGGTTTGTGAGGCGCTTGCAACAGGAAAACTGCCCGTACTTCCTTTCGGCTGAAAGGGCCCGAGCTTGACTTTCCTTCAGCTACCTGTTAGAGAATAAAGGCTTTTTACGCAGCGGAAACCCACCAGGGGAACAGGAATGTTAAAAGGACTGGACGATCTGGTCAAAGCAGTCAGGCGAGAACCATGGGCGAAAAATTTGCAGGCTGATGAGGATTTCTGGGACCTTCTCCCGGAGTGGCTGGAGGAACATGTCATAGCAGATTTCCTCGGACAGGTCATCCGGCAGGTGGATGAAATCGTCGATATCGACCCTGATCTGTCCGAACCCAGGATTCTTGAAATTGCCACACGTTATATGGTTGATTTTCTGGGTGCCCAGTCAGCCTCTGTCAGGATATACGATCCTCTCACCGAGCAGATGCTCAGTTACGGGTCCTTTCCTCTGGATGAACACGCGAGAGAGGTATATATCCCCCTGGACGGCAGCATAGCCGGGGAAGTGGTCAAGAGTAGAAAACCCTGCCTTGTGCCGAATATCCTCGATGAAGGTCGATACCAGGACAAGAATGTAATCCGGCGGAAAGGCGTTCATTCATTGCTGGCTATCCCCTTGGAAATTCCGCGTTTTTTCCCCCACGAGAGAGATACTGTCGGCGTCATTCAGATCTATTACCGGGAAAAGGATCGCGCGTTTTCTACGCTCGAAATACAGATTGCGAACCTGATGGCAAAACGACTCAGTTTCGTAATCGCACGGAAAAAAATCCTTTCACTGCACCGGATAAATGAGAAAAAGGATTCCATAGTTCAGCACATCTTCAAAACCCTCGGGAGGAGGGGCGGAATCAAGATGAAAGAGGTGTTCAACAGGATTATCCCCGAGTTGGCTGACATGGTAAACGTCCAGAGCTGTGCCCTTTTTTCCGTGTTACCCGACTATAATCATGTAATACTGGAAGCGGCCTATCCGGAGCAGGGAAGTTATCACAGTATCGGGATAACATTTCCCGTTGGAAAAGAACCTGCTTTTGAAGTAATCCTGAACCTGAGGGATTATCAGGGTGATTCCATATACGAGCTCGTCACCCCTTCATACGTGCTCGTGGTTGATCCGCAGAAGAGTGAACTGGTTTCACCGCAAATGAAGAAATTTGCACGGATCAATAATATCAATTCTATCCTGTACATACCCCTTTTAGTGGAGGGAGAGATCACCCACTTCATAACGTTCGACGCACTTGAACAGAGACTCCGGTACCGGGAGGATGAGATAGAGCTCTTTCTTTTCCTGGGCAGGGAATTGATGAAGGCCCAGAGAATGGAGAGATTGGATGACATTCTGCATGACTTCAAGAACCCTACCATCGCGGCGGCAGGGTTTGCCAGGAGGCTGAAAGCCCTGCTTGAAAAAGGATCAGAAGACGATACATCGAAGGAGCAAATCCGCAGGTATACAGATATCCTCCTGGAAGAGACGAGCAGGCTCCAGGAACTCTCTCTGAGTATCTATGAAGTGGGAAAGGAACAGGTTGTTGATCTGTCGGAAGTGCTGCGGCGCCGTTTTGAGATTAACAGGGAAGCAATTAAGGAACAGTTGAAGCAGAATGTTGAATTGAAAGAAGGTCCTTTTCAATGGGAATTATTTGTCCGTTGTTATCCTATTCATCTGGAACGGGTGTTTGACAACTTGTTGAACAACGCCACGAAGGCCATTCCGCTCAGAGGTGGATTCCTGGCCATCCGGACCTATGGTGATGGAGAATGGGCCAGCGCAGAAATCAGCAACAGTGGCCAGATCTCTTATGAAGACAGGGCCAGGCTCCTCGAGGGAGAAGCCGAGGGCAGGGGCCTTTATATCACCAACAGGATTGTCCGCCTTTTGAAGGGCAAGCTGATGATAGAGGGGGGAAAGAACAGCACAACATTCATCGTGCGTTTACCACGTATTGACCGAGAAAAGGACGAAGAGTAATTTTGCCTGGTATGGTTCCGGACGGAGTGTTAAAGGAAGATGGGTATGAATGATATTGAAAAGATTCTTGAACGAGTAAGAAAAAATGAAGAAATTGAGGCAAAGTTTTTTGAAGTAGAAGTAAGTATTTTATCGATTCTCAACTTCAAGGATCTGTTCGAGATTCTCCTTACGGAGATACGAAAAAAATTTGATATTCCCTACGCGTGGCTTTCGCTGATGCAGGAAAACCATGTGGCCAACCTGATCAGGCAACTGGGAACTTCAGGAATGCTGGATAAGAAATTGAATATTGTTGATCCTGAGACGTTTCGAAGCCTGGTGGGCAATGGAACCCGCCCGGTGCTGACGAACGGAGATCTGACTCCCTACTATAAACTGTTTCCGGATCATGAGAAGTACCTGGCCCGTTCCCTTGCCATCATACCGCTCAGGCAGGAAAACGAAGTGATCGGAAGTCTCAACTGCGGAGACTATGCACCTGAGCGATATCACCCCGGCATGGATGTCTCTCTCCTGGAACGGCTGTCCGTGATCCTTTCCATCTGCATTTCAAATGTTGCCGCCCATGAGAAGATTAGACTTGCGGCATCCAGCGATCCACTTACGGGGCTTATCAATCGAAGAATCATGGAAGTAATTTTGAAGAGGGAATTCACCAGGGCACTTCGCTACGAAACCCCTCTTGCCGTAGCATTCCTGGATCTGGATGATTTCAAGTCTCTTAACGATCGGTATGGTCACGATTTTGGTGATACCGTGTTGAAGTATGTGGGAAATCAACTCACACTGATGAGCAGGGATAGCGACATTGTGACGAGATTTGCGGGAGATGAATTTGTGGTCATCCTCCCGGGAAATAGACGTGATGATACACACCAGATGATGAACCGATTAAACCAGTACCTGTTGAAAAACCCTCTAATTCATAACGGCGAAAAAGTGAGTCCTTCCATAAGCTTCGGTATAGCGCATATCCAGGATGCCGGCGTTCAGGACCCAGCTTCCCTACTGAAGCGGGCGGATGAACGGCTGTACGAAGCAAAGAGGAAAAAGAAGAAATCTGAAAGGGTCATTTCGTTTGACCGGCACTAACTGCCCAGGTTTAAAGTCCCGGGGAGGGATGTGACGACATGAGTCATTGCGCGGCGAAGAAAAGAGAAGAAGGAAAAGTGGAGCATATTTTACCCCATGAGGTTGCTTTTGACATTGACGGCGTCCTGGCTGACACGTTTCGTGTGTTTGTGGAGACTGCAAGGAATCAATACCACGTGCAGGTTGCCTATGAGGATATCACCGAGTATGATTTTAGAAAAGTGATTGACATAGATATGGAGATCGCGAGAGACATTATCCAGAGGATCCTTGATCAACCTATTCAGATGGGGATCATGCCTATGGAGGGGGCGGTAGAGGTCCTCAATCTCCTGGCGGGTGAAGGTCCTATCCTTCTGGTTACTGCGAGACCCGGGAGGCCTGCCATCTACGAGTGGGTTGTTGAGCACCTGAAAGGAATTGATCACGATTTGATTTGCGTAGAAGCAACCGGTACTCACGAAGAAAAAATACCTATTCTCGTAAGACAGGGAATAAAATACTTTGTGGAAGATCGTCTTGATACCTGCTACCTGTTGGCCTCTGCAAATGTGACGCCTATTGTGTTCGAGCAGCCCTGGAATCAAAAGCCTCATCCTTTCATTCGTGTCCGATCATGGGAGGATATCAAGAAAATGATAGCCTGGAGCCGGTCGTCCGCGTCCCAGGGGAATGGCTGATAACCGGCAAAAAAATCTTGACACCATTGAGTCAAAAAAGAAAATTAATTCACTGGGGAATCACGAATAACCACTTCTCGTCAGGAAGTGACCACCAGGAAAAACCAGCAGGCAGCACGAGTTGCCTGGGAGAGGAAAAGAAGAGATGAAATGCCCCTATTGTGAAAAAGAAATCCCGGGAAAGACCTGTCCCGATTGCGGTGCGGTGATACCGGAAGAGGCTCGGTATTGCATGCAATGTGGAAGTCTGCAGGTAATAGATTATGCAGATGAAACAATTTCCCCAGACGGAGAGGTTGACCTGGACTTTGAAAATCGGATCCTGTGCCCGGACGGGAACTGCACGGGAATTATTGTGGACGGAAAATGCACGGAATGCGGAAAGACCTTCACGCCTGATGAGCTGGCGCAAGAAGAAAAGGGCGGAACAGCTGATGTATGAACTGAAGGTGACATCCCGATTTGCGGCGGCACATCAACTCCGCGAATTTCACGGGGCCTGTGAGAACCTTCACGGGCACAACTGGAAGGTGGAGGTGTATGTTACGGGGCAAACCCTGAAAAAAGAAGGCCTGCTGGTTGACTTCGGTGAAATGAAACAGGCAACGAGAGAGGCCCTGGGAACACTGGACCACCGTTTCTTGAATGAATTGGAGCCATTCAAGGATCGCAACCCGTCATCGGAAAATATTGCCCGCCATATATTTGAATGCCTGTCGAGGAAACTAAACCAGGGGGATATCCGTGTCAGCAAGGTAACTGCCTGGGAATCTGAAGATGCCTGTGCAAGCTACATGGAACCCTGATCCGGATGAACCGGAAATGACAAATGTCAAATAAAAACCAAGTGCCTCAATGATAAAACATATCCCGTTCACCTCTTTTTCATAAGAAAAACTGGATGCACATGAAGATATGAATATATTCGCTTTCATTCCCGCCAGGTACGATTCAACACGATTTCCCGGCAAGCCCCTTGCCTTGATAAACGGGAAACCCATGATCCAGCACGTTTACGAACGCTCTTTGCGGTGTCCGGAAATAGCAGACAGCTATGTGGCGACGGATCATGAGGGTATCTTGGAAACGGTCCATGCTTTCGGGGGAAAGGCGGTCATGACAGGCGGGAAACACCGGTCCGGAACCGATCGGATAGCAGAGGCTGTTGTTGCATTGGGAATGTCAGACAAGGATTTGATCGTGAATATCCAGGGAGACCAACCAATCTTTGACCCCGGGATTATTTCAGACCTGGTGGCGCCGTTTTTTCAAGGGGAGCCCCCACCCATGGCGACCCTCAAATACAGGGTATTCCGGGAGGCAGAAAGAGAGAACCCTAATCACGTGAAGGTGGTGACAGACAGAAGCGGCTATGCTCTCTATTTTTCAAGGTACCCCGTCCCATTCGTCCGGGATCGGCAAGATGGGGATTTTGCCTGCTACAAACATCTCGGGCTTTACGCATACAGGACTGATTTTCTGCTGGAATTTACACGCCTGGAACCGGGAGTCCTCGAAAGAACAGAAAAACTGGAACAGCTAAGAGCCCTGGAACATGGATTCCGGATCAAGGTAAGCGAAACCTCGTACAATTCCCTCGAAGTTGATGTGCCCGAAGATATCGGGCGCATTGAAAAGGCACTGGAGGAGGAGCGATCGCCCAGGAATCAATAACTGCTTACCTAAATAGGCTGCACCCTGAGCAGTTACGAATCCTCCTTGAAAATTCTTGCGGCCAGGTCGATATCCTCGGGGCAGAAAATAAAGAGAGACTTTTCTCCGCCGGGAAGAGCGGATCCATATACATAATTGATGTTGATTTCCTCCTCGCCAAATTTTTTCGCCATCTTTGCGAGGGTGCCGGGCTTATTATCGATTTCGAGGGCGATGACCGGCATAATGTCGAAGAGATACGCTTCCCTGGAAAGAAGGTCAAGGGCCCGGTCGGTGTCTTCCACCAGGAGGCGAATGAGGGCGAAATCTGCTGAATCTTTCTGCATGGAACCATAGCTTGCCGCCGGTGCGATCCTCTTCAAGGACTTTCCCCTGGCCTTAAAAATCTGCTGCACATAGCCTGAGGCATCCTGGATGGTAAGGGCGTCGATGTTGATACCCGCGTCAGAGAGGAGAGTCGCGAGCTTTCCCAGTTCGCCTGGAACATTTTTCAGGAAAAGTGCTATTTCAGTTCTGACCACTACTCACCTCCTTCTGTTCAGTTCCCGGAACCTAGTTCATATCCTTTGAGGTACTTGAAAAAATCACTATTTGTAGACAACACAAGGGTGCTGTTTTTGTCCAGTGTCTTCCTGTAAGTGTCAAGGGTTTTGATGAAAGAGTAGAATTCTGGATCCTTGTTGTAGGCTTCAGCATAGATGTGGGTGGCTTCCGCGTCCGCCTTTCCCTTGACTTCCTGTGCCGTTCTGTAAGCCCGGGAAGTGATCTGTTTCAGGTCTTTATCCCGGTCACCTTCAATTTTCCTTATCTCTCCCTTTCCTTCGGACCGGAATTTTTCTGCCATCTGTTTTCTCTCGGCGATCATCCTGGCGTAGACGGATTTCCGAACCTGTTCCACGTAATTGAGCCTCTTTATTTTCAAGTCAACGAGCTTGATCCCGTATTTTGCCACTTTGGGCTGGGCCTGATTGAGAATCCCTTCGGTGATTTTTTTTCTCCCCATGGTTACCGTCCCAAGAGGGCTGTTTTTCAAGTCCTGCCCCACGAGAATCCTGGAGGTATCAAGTTTACGATTGCTGCGCCGGACACTTTCAATCAATGGATACGACGTTACGAAGTTTCGGACTGCCGCGTCCAGGATGTCATCCAGGCGAGCCTGGGCACCGAGCACATTGCTGACGGTCTGAAAAAAGGTGAGGGGATCCACAATTTTCCAGCGGGCGAAGGTGTCCACCCAGATAAACGTCTTATCAAGGGTTGGTATCTGGCCGGGGTCCCCATCCCACTCAAGCAGGTTTTTGGGGAAATAATTGGCGTTTTGAATAATGGGAATCTTGAAATAGAGGCCCGGTTCTGTTTTCGCGCTGCCGATCGCCTCTCCGAATTGGGTAATGACGACCTGTTCGGTTTCGTCCACCACATAGGCGGCAGAATAAAGGCCTATAAGAATGATAATAAGCGGGATGATCAAAATTTTCATTTTCATTTTTTCCCTCCTTGTGCCTGACCCAGGTTCAGTAAGGGGAGGAGGTTTTTTTGCTCCGAATCCACGATATATTTCGTTCCCAGCCTTGGAAGGATTTCCTGGATGGCCTCCAGGTAGAGACGACGACGGGTAACATCCTTTGCCTTGCTGTACTCAGTGTAGAGCGCCAGAAAACGGGCGGCATCTCCTTTGGCCCGGTTCACCCGGTCAAGGGCATACCCTTGGGCACCCTTGATGGTCTTTTCCGCGTTTCCCCTTGCAGCCGGAATAACCCTGTTATATTCTTCCTTTGCCTGGTAAATCATTTTTTCCTTTTCCTGGATCGCCTGGTTTACCTCATTAAATGAAGGCTGAACCGGTTCAGGAACATTGGTCCTTTTCATCTCGATGGTAACCAGTTTGATACCGGTTTCCGCCTGGTCAAGCTCTTTTTGCAAGAGTGCCTTGGCAGCATCGGCGATTTCTTCACGTTTGCTGATGACTTCGTTAATGCTCCTGTCTCCAACAACCAGGCGCATGCTGGCCTCGGCCAGGTCCCGCAAGGTACTCCTGACGTCTCGCACTTTGAAGAGAAATTTGTAGGGGTCATTCACCCGGTATTGGACGATCCATGGGACAACCGCCACGTTCAGGTCGCCGGTAAGCATCAGGGACTCATTCAGGTATGCAGAGCCAGATGCGTACCGGGTACGAACGCCGGCTGAAATGGTCCTGAATCCGAATTCTTCTTTGAACACGTACCTGACCTTCACCTTGGTGATTTTTTCGATTCCACTGGGAAGCTTGAAATTGAGTCCCGGCGGAGTAGTCCTGGAAAATTTTCCAAATCGTTGAACCACTCCCACTTCATCGACACCGACAGTATAGAAACAGCTTGTGCCCAGCAAAACGATGATAATGGCCGCAATAATAAGCCACGCTCCGCCGGGAAACCTGCCTCTCATCGCCTTGACTTTTTCAAACATCTCGTCCACCTTGGGAGGCCCGCCTCCTCCCTGACTTTTTTTCTGCTGCTGTAACTTTTCCCAATCCCAGGCCATAGTATTACCTCAATCCTCTCTTCATAAAAAAATATTTTATAAAGGATACTGGGAAATCAGCGGTTCGTCAAGGTCTAACCCGGATTTCTCACCAATAATCTACTGTGACGGCGGATAGACCCATGACTATTACGTCGCGCTTGAAAAATGACCTCGACGTATTGTGAAAATACGCCTGCGCCCATTTTCCTGCGCGCGCCTTATATTCACGGGCCTCTCCACCGTCTCGTAACGAAGATCGGTGAGAAACCCTGGTTAATAAATGGTTGGAGGGTCCTTGACTTGAAATTCATCCCAGAATATCTTTGAGCCCATGGATGAAAGAAAAACAACACTCACATCCCTGAAAGAAATTCTCGACAAACTCTTCAAAGAAGGCGGTCTTCCTTTTGACATGGACAATGCCAGGATCTGGAAGGTGTGGGAAGAAGTTGTCGGGCTGCCGGTGGCAAGGCATGCGAAGCCCCAGTGGATAAAAGAGCGGTTGTTACGGGTGGGCGTATCGGATCCCATCTGGCTCCATGAACTCCGATTTCAGGAGCAGGATATCAGGGAGAAGCTGAACGCAGCGCTGGGGAAAAAGGCGGTGGAGAAGATCGAGTTCAGGCTGGGGCAGTGATTGCGTATTTACCCTGGCCGAGGATAGGTGGAAGAATCTCCAAGCCCGGATTACCCTCCAGGACTGTTTCCACGAGGACCAACTTGGCACTGGATTTCATGTCAGGATAGATCACCTGGAGCCGTTTAGGTTCCAGGTTGAACCGCCTTGCCTGGCTCAAGAGGTCAATAAGTCTTTCAGCAGAGTAAATCGTGGTAAATCTTCCTTTTGCTTTTAAGAGATATCGGGCTGTTGCCAGGATGTCTTCAAGTGAAACAAGAATTTCATGCCGTGCGATTGCCCGGGATGCGTTGGGATTGATGCGACCGGTGTTTGGTTTGCGGTAGGGCGGGTTGCAGGTGACAACATCCGCTGTCCCCGGAGAAAGAGGCGGGTGGCGGATATCGGCTCGCAGGATGTTCATTTTTCCAAGGAGCCTGTTAAGCATTATGTTGCTGGATGCCTGACATGCCAGTTCGGGTTGGATTTCAATCCCTACCGCATGATGCAAAGGCGTGGTCAGCAGGAGAAGAAGGGGAATCACGCCGCAGCCGGTCCCCAGGTCTATGAGGAAATCACCGGCCCGCACGGTCACAAAATCCGTGAGGAAGAGGGCATCTACTGAAAAACGATACCCCTCTCGTGACTGAATTACTTTTAAACGTCCGTCCAGGAGAGCGTCGATGGTTTCATCTGGACCGGGTTTTATGTCAAGGCGCTTGGATAATTTCATAGGGGTCAATCTTGTTGAGAACGAGGCCTGTCAAGACCTTTGGAAAAAAGTAAGTAGATTTGCGGGGCATTACCAGTGACAGCCCTGCAATTTTCTTGACCTGTTCCATTTTTGTCGGATTCAGCAGGAAAGTCATTTGAAATGCTTGTGAATGCACAAGGGAAAGTGCTGAGCGCATACTGCTTTGATATTGGAATACCTTTTCGTCGTCCAGCTGTGCCTTGGTAAAACCCAGGGCTTTTTGAAACAGGAACCGGGAAAGGACAAGGACGTCAAGCTCTTTCAGTGCCGGGTGAAGATCCTCTCCCATTTCATTCCGCATCCCGTTCTTCAAAGAGAGGATGTACCCGTTTTCTGCTCCTCCATGGTAAAAACCGATGACGGTGTTGGATATTCCCGCCTTTGCGAGGGCATTCCGGAAGTTAGGGGAACCGTCCGCCGGATCGCCGGAAGGCAAGGGGATTTTCTCAACGGTAAACCAGGTTTCAATCCGGGAAAGAAATTCCTTCAATTCAAAACCGGGAGCATTCTTGACAAGGCGATGGGAGGGAAGGATGGTCAGGCCTTCATCGTTCATGTTCGTGAGATACATCATCGCAAATTCATAGGACCTGTTGGCTGGTTTTTTTCCGAATCTGGTGCGCATCATATTCCTGTAGTTGCGTGCGGTTTCGTAGCGGTGATGCCCGTCTGCAATAAAGAGTCTCTTCGGCTGGAATGCCTGGGAGATTTTTCGCGCAATGGAGGGTGCCTCAATGATCCACATTTGATGTGAAGTGCCGTCTTCGAGATCGAAAGATACCTGCGGCTCCATGTGCATGGCGTTTTGACAGAGGCCCATGATCATGTTTTCAGGATCTTCATAAAGGGCGAAAACCTGGCTGAATTGGGCGTTGCAGGCTCGCATGAGGCGCAATCGGTCGTCCCGGTGTGCTGAAAAAGTCCGCTCATGGGGCAGGATGATTCCCGAATCTTCTTCCTCAATACGGACAAGAGCGATGAGCCCCCATCTTGTTTTTCTTGGTTCACCGTTTCTAGGGTCATACGTCATGGCGGAAACATAAAGACAGGGGCGATCCGCCCGGTTCAAGGTCCCTTGCATTTCCCAGCGCTTGAAATAATCGGCCGCCCGAGTATACTTGTTGTCCCAATCAGAATCCCCGGTCTTCTTTTTCCCGAGGATCATACGAATGATATTGTGAGGATCTTTCTGGTAGAGATTATCCTGCTCCTCCGGCGAAATGACATCGTAAGGAGGCGCAACCAGTCTTGAGAAATCTTCGCCGTTTTCAAACGGATAGGTGGAACCTCGAAAAGGAGCGATAATAGCCACGGGATGTTCACGCCTCCTAGTGCAGAAGATAAAACTATAATATTGGACATTTTTATTTTAGGAGTCAAGAAATTTTGCCCTCAATGCTGTCGTCAATAGCAGGAAGGAGGTTATGGCATGAGTGGTGTCTCCATTAGCGAAATCAAGGAATTGCGAAAAAGGCCATGCCAAGCAGATTTGCTGGTTCAGGGGGGAATGTTGTTGACCATGGTGAAAGGAGAATCACCTCTGGCGAACGGAACTCTTTTCATTAAAGAAGGCCGTATCGAAAAGATAGGTACCGCCCGGGATTTTACCGGCCCCAGGTATCAATGCGCTGAGCGGATCGATGCAGGAAACGGGGTTATCCTGCCGGGCCTCGTAAACGCACACACCCATGCGGCTATGACTCTTTTTCGCGGTTACGCTGATGATCTCCCCCTGAAACAATGGCTTTTTGAAAAGATTTTTCCACTTGAAGCAAGGGTTCTAAGTCCTGACACTGTTTACTGGGGCTCCATGCTTGGGTGCTTGGAAATGATTGCATCCGGAACCACTTGTTTCATGGACGGCTATTTCTTCCAGGATGGCACAGTAAGGGCAGCACATGAAGCGGGACTCAGGGCGCTGGTTGCCCAGGGCGTTATTGATTTTCCCGCGCCCGGTGTTCCGGACCCGAAGGATAGCCTTAATATTGCACGGGCATTCGTGGAAAAATGGAGGGGCTTTTCCGAACTGATTCAACCCGGATTATTCTGCCACAGTCCCGTGACCTGTTCCAGGGGAACTCTTGAGAAGGCGCTCGAGATTTCTCTGGAGGGGCATGCACCCCTCCAGATCCACTTGTCTGAAACGCTCGAGGAAGTGCATACGCTCATGGAGGATACTGGAAAGAGACCGGTTCCCTATCTGGATGATCTCGGTTTTCTCAATAGTCGCCTTATCGCAGCCCACGCCATACACCTTACTGATGAAGAGATAGCATTGCTGGGAGAACGGGACGTCAAGGTGGCCCACGTGCCGGAGAGTAATATGAAGCTTTCCTCAGGTGTTGCTCCTGTCAAGAAGATGTTGGATACCGGGATTGCAGTAGGTATTGGAACAGATGGGAGCGCCTCCAACAATGATCTCGATCTCTTTCTTGAGATGGACATTGCCGCGAAGTTGGGAAAGGTTGCCACCATGGACCCCGTTTGCCTGAATGCACGGGAAGTGCTGAGGATGGCTACCGCAGGAGGGGCATCCCTTCTCGGGCTGGAAAAGAAAATTGGAACACTTGAGGAAGGAAAACGTGCGGATATCATTGTGGTGGACCTTGACGGTCCCCACCTTCGACCCCTTTATGACCCTTATTCGACCCTGATCTATTCGGCCAGCGGAGCCGACGTGAAAGACGTCATCGTGAACGGGTGTATTGTGATGAAGGATCGAAATTTCAGGACCCTGGATCCGGAGGAAATCATGGCCAGGGTCAAGGAAATCGCCCGTGATTTTGCGGGCATCATCACATGAACAGGTTTGGGTTCGATAGGAAATTCAAGCCGTTGTCCTCAAGAATCTGTAGCACGTCTTCCGGCGTGGCTGCACGAATAACCCCTTCAATGTTTTCAAAGCTCCTGATGCCTACGACCTTTTTGCCGGTTTTAAGCGCAAGGGCGATCTCGGAAAGGGTTCCATGGCCTCCGGAAATCGCTACCAGGATATCGGCAGCTCGCACCACAAGGAGATTCCTGCCCTCGCCGAGACCCGTAGGGATCGGCAGGCGGATATATGGATTCGCCTGTTCTTTCCGCAAGCCGGGAAGCAGGCCGACAGTCATCCCGCCCGCCTCGAAGCATCCCCGCGAAGCGCCTTCCATAATTCCCCCGAGACCACCGCAGATAAGCGTCCAGCCTCGTTTTCCGATTTCATGCCCTATTTGCCTGGCAAGGGAATAGAGCTCTTGAGTAGAGGTGCCTGAACCAACTACCCCAACATGGTAATTCTGATCCATAGTTTTTTCCCCCCAAGTAGTAAACATATGGTACCATACAAACCATTTGCCTTCATCGTCAATAGTTGCTATGGACTGATGAGCAAAGGCAGGGTAAGGTGTGCTTACCTGTTTTGCAAACTGAAGAAAAATACTTTTTCCATGTCCCGGCGCTAAGGCAGCCTTATTCCCATTGGCAGGGGAATTATGGCATTGTGCTGTATGGAAATCATTTCAAGGAGAGTTTTATTCTATGCAGAAGCGAAAGAAAGTTACTGTCTTATTTATTGTTATTTTTCTCATCGCAGGGATAGGGGCCATTGGCTGGTTCCTGGCACTGATTTTTGAAGGACAGCCGCCGAGCGTGGTGGTAGAACCACTTCCCCAATATCTTTCCGGAGGTCAGAAGTTCACCATTCGAGTGGGAGATAAGAACAGGGGACTCAGAAAGCTCGTGATTACAGTGGTGCAGGAGGGCAGAAAAGTCAGCATCCTGGAAAAGGAGTTCCCTTTTCACGGGATCCTGAATCGTCAGGGGCAGCACAGCTTTGAAACTGAAGTGTCCCTTGATCCCAAGAAAATGAATCTGGCCCAGGGCCGGGCCGATCTCTATGCAAGAGTCTGGGATTATTCGCGAAGAAGTGGTGGCGATGGCAATCTATCCGTTTTTGAGCACAAAATGATAGTGGATACACTGCCGCCGGCTATCCGTGTTCTTTCCAGACAGCACTATATCAACCTGGGTGGCACGGGCCTGGTGGTCTACCGGGTATCATCGGATACCGATCAAAGCGGCGTGTATGTGAATGACTACTATTTCCCAGCGTTCCCGGCAGGAGAAGGTTCTGACAAGGAAATTCAACTCTGTTATTTTGCTATTCCCCAGGATCTGGTGACCTATCCATCCGTTTACCTTTGGGCGAAAGATAAAGCGGGCAACCGATCCACTTCAACCTTCAATTACCATATCAGGAAAAAGAGGTTCCGCGTTGAAAGAATGAACATAAGTGATCGTTTTCTGATAAAGGTCCTGCCCTATTTTTCATTTTACCCGCTTGATGAAAACGCGACTCCCCTGGAAAAATTTCTGAAAATCAACAGGGACCTGCGCAAGAAAAATACCCTCGCGTTCAACGAACTGGGGAAAAAGAGCAATCCCGAGAGATTGTGGGACGGAACATGGATAAGGCTTAAAAATGCGGCAAGCATGGCCAGATTTGGAGACCGGCGAAGATATTATTACCACGGGAAAGAGGTGGACAGGGAAACCCATATGGGCGTAGACCTGGCCTCCATTGCCCAATCAAAAGTTCCCGCTGCCAATGATGGCAGGATTGTGTTTGCAGACCGCATGGGTATTTACGGAAACACGGTGGTTGTTGATCACGGCCAGGGTTTAATGTCTTCCTATTCACATCTGAGCAAGATTGATGTGGCGGTGGGGGATTCGGTCAAGAAAGGTGATGTTGTCGGTGAAACGGGGAGAACGGGTCTTGCGGGAGGAGACCATCTCCATTTCGCGGTCATGGTGAGCGGGATTTTCGTCAATCCGGTAGAATGGTGGGACAGCCACTGGATCCACGACAACATTAGCAGGAAACTCGCCCTCCTCGAGAAATAGCTCCGGCAGCTTTGAATCTAATTTGTTTTGACAAGGACTATTTGCCCCGGAAAAATAGTGCTTCGCGGCGTCAGACTGTTGAGCCTCAGAAATTCTGAGAGATTCATCTGATGGCGCTGAGCGATCACATAAGGGGAATCCCCCTGCCGGACACGGTATTTCTTGGCGTTTTCTTTGTCTAATTCGTCCGCTGCTTCGCCCCGGATGATCAGCACCTGGCCGATACTGAGATGGGTGTTCCTGAGTGAATTCTCCCGCTGTATTGCATCCGTAGTGGTTCCAAACCGGTTTGCGATTTTCCACAGGGAATCCCCTTTCCTTACCACGTAACGCTTTTTCCCCTTGAACGTGCGCGCGGTTCCGGCCCGATGTTTCACCTGACGATTGTGTAGCGCCAGGACGTATTTTCTTCCCACCGGGATCTTAAGCCTCCATCCTACCCGCAGATAGCGGCTGCTCTTCAACCTGTTTAGCCGCATGATAGCCCTGACGCTGGTCCGGTATCTCCTCGCAATGCCGGACAGCACTTCACCCCTCCGCACTTTGTGGTACACGAATTCAGGAACCCTGGATCTCCACACGGGAATTCCAGGAAGCTTCGCGAGAAGGATATTTCCTTTTCCCTTCGGGAGCCTGAGATCATAGGAACGCGCAGGAGTTGAATGGCGCTTGAGTTCCGGGTTGAGGTCAAGCAATTCCTTGTAGGATACGCCGATAGCCTTGGCAATTGACTTGAGATGGACCGGTTTATTTACCATGACTTTTTCGGCTTCAAAAGGAGGAAAGACTGGTGGAAGGGTGAATCCATATTTTTCAGGATTCTGGATGATATGCAGCACAGCAAGGAACCTCGGAACATAGGAAGCGGTTTCCCTGGGAAGTTTTTCATAAAGGTCCCAGAAGTTGTCAAGATAATTTACACGCTGGCTGCGGATGCACCTGAGAACTGTTCCTTCACCGCAATTGTAGGCGGCCAATGCGGTGGTCCAGTCGCCGAAAATCTGGTGTAATTCTTTTAAATAGGAAATGGCCGCCTGAGTGGCCTTTTCAGGGTCCATCCTCTCGTCAATCCAGCGGTCCCGTTCAAGCCCGTATTTATACCCGGTGGAGGCAATAAACTGCCAGAGTCCCAGTGCCCTCGCCTTTGAAAATGCCCGGACATTGAATCCGCTTTCGATAAGCGGAAGCCAGGACAGCTCCTCTGGCAGGCCCGCTTTTTTCAGGGTATTGAGAATTGCGGGACGGTATCGCCCGGAACGCTGGTAGGATTTGAGGAAAAAACCTTTTTCTCTTCCCTGAAAGATCTTGATAGCTCTTTTTACATACCGGTTCATTAAGAGCGGTATGGCTTTATGATACCCGTTCACCACAGTGAGCCGGGAAGAATACACTTCTATGACACGCTTGGCTATGGTAAATCGCAGATCTTCTCTCTGCTGGAGGAGCTCGGGGTTATCGTCGGGGTCGACCTTGAGAATCAAGGCATAGGCCTGATCAAGCGCATCGAGAGCTTCTTCCAGGTTTCCCCTTTTCCAGAAATCATTTGAGGCCTGGCAGAATTCAAGAGCCCCATCAAGCAGTTCCTGGTTTGTTTTCACGGGGGTCTTGTTTTTGGCTACTGTTTGACCGCTGTGGGAGACGTTTTCCTGGTCTTTGGTTCCTTCTTCAGAAATGGAAAAGGGAGAGATGCTCCCGTCTATGGCCGGGTTTTCGGGAATTCCCTGATCAGTAAGTACCCAGGTGCTTCCGGGATTCTCTTCCTGCTCAGTGTCTTCAGCAGCCGGAAGGGGGGATTTCGTGACGTTGTCACCTGCTGCTTGTAGATTTTGCTGCTTGTGCGAGGTGTGCTGAAGAGCGGGACCGTGATTTGTTCCAGGAGAGTCCTGACTCTCAAGAGAGCCAGCTGGACTTTTCCGGGGTCCTGGCAACGAAAGATCTGCGCTCGATTTTCCCGGTGAATGGGTCGCACACCCGGAAAGAGTCAAAAATATGACGCCTGAAAGAAAAGGTAGCAGGAAGGTAAAATAAGGTTTTGTTTTCACGCGGAACTAGTGCTCCTCTCTTGGTTTCAGCAGTTATCGGGATATGGCTTAGACAATGAATGCCTCTCGAAAAGAGAGATGGATGCAACTAACATTCCATTAGATCCTGCAAGTGGCCCCCAGCGTATTCATATCTTGAAATGGAATCCGCTTCTCAGGCCCGGGACAGGGAACTTGGATGCGGCATTGATTAAATCAAGATTTGTAGTGAGCCCTGTGCCCGCAGATCATTGTCGTATTTGAAAAGGCAGTATAGAGAAGCATGAAAAGATGGTCAAGGATATTGGGACTGCATTTGATCAGGGAAGAGAGTCTTTTTCAAGGAGGGCCCGAAGATCATGCGGATTGTTGAGTTCCGGGCTTTCAGTCACGACCTCAAATAAATGTTGAAGAACTTTTCCCACGCGGGGACCCGGTCCCAGGTGAAGGATTTCCATCACGTCATTTCCGTTCAGAGCAAGTTGATGAACGGAGATAGGGTGTTTTTCCTTGAGAATAGCCGCCGTTCTTGCTTTCAGCTCTTCGAGGGAGTCGATACGATCGAGCCCGGTGCCGTGGGCCAGGAGGTCCGCCTTGCGAAGGAGCAAGAGGTCATCGATATTGTCAGGGCCTGCTTTTCTTATCAGCCGCCTGACAGCACTGTCGCCCCACTGGGGAGTGTAGTCGACCATGTGATTCATGATCAGATGGACAACCTTCTTGGTGAGAGAACGGGAAAAGCGGAGGTTTTCCATTATCCGATTGGCCAGGCAGGCGCTTTCTCGTGCATGTCCAAAGAAACGCCACGTATCGCCTTCGAGAGTTCTCACCCGTGGCTTGGCCACATCGTGGAGCAAAGCCGCCAGGCGCAGATGAAGCACCTGCGGAACCATTTCCATGGTTTTCAGGGAGTGGTCGAAGACAGTTAGTTTGTGATGAATATTCTGCTCAATTCCTTCCCCTTCACAGAGTTCGGGAATGATGTGTTTAAGGAGACCCTGAACGGAAAGCATCCGGAATCCCCTGGAAGGCCGGGAACTCATAAGGAGTTTTATCAACTCTTCCCGTATACGCTCGCGTGCTGCCTGGCGGACAAGATGCGCGTGGGTGTGCATTGCCTGAAGAGTTTGGGGGTGTATCTCAAAGCCGAGGTCAGTGGAGAGCCTGATACCGCGAAGCAGGCGAACAGGGTCTTCCTGGAAACGCAGCTCAGGATTTTCTGTCCCTTTGATAATTTTTTGCGCAAGGTCTTTTCTTCCGTTCCAGGGGTCGATCAACTGCTTGGATAAAGGATCAAAGGCCATGGCATTGATGGTGAAATCCCTTCTGGCAAGATCGCCTATCAGAGTCCTGCCTGGGTCTCTGTATGGCGTTATTTCCAGCCGATTTTTCGGCAGGACAATGGTTATGGTTTCATGCTTGAGGTGGTATGTTTTCCGGTCGGAAAAAACTTCCCGGATACGTTGGCGCGGCGCTGATGTGGCGATGTCCCAGTCGGGTATCGGCCTGTCAAGAAAGGCGTCCCGCAAGGCCCCGCCAACGATGGAAGCCTCGTATCCGGCATGGGTAAGCCGTGCCAGCGCATCCGAAACAAACGAAGGGATATGAAGTTCAGCGCTGAAAAAGGGTTTCCGCATAATTTGCTCATGTGGCTGAATGACAAATGTCAAAGCCAAAATGCCAAATAAAATCCAAATGCTTTAATGACAAAATCTGCCTAATCCACTCTTCTGTCTGTTAGGGTGGCAGGAATGAGTTGCTTATATCATGTTTTGGTCATTTTGGATTTGGCATTGATTTGGAATTGGGATTTTGGAATTTGAAATTGAATATCCTCAAAACGCTTGCTTAGGCTGTCAGCGGAGATACTGGACTGATTGCTGTGTGATCATGACTCACGACTCATTGCGGCTTATGATTTTGCATAGCTGTGCAGCCCCGCTAGATAATTTACTCCGAAATAGGTAAAAAGGACACAGGAAAAACCGATCATGCAGAGAATCGCGATCTTTTTGCCCCGCCAGCCCCGGACCAGGCGCGAATGAAGAACCGCAGCATAGATGAGCCACGTGATGAGAGACCAGGTTTCCTTGGGATCCCAGCTCCAGTAACTGCCCCAGGCAGAATGCGCCCATACCGATCCCGTGATAATACCAAGGGTCAGCATGAGAAATCCGATCACCACCATCTGATAATTGAGATCATCGAGAACACCTTTGCCCGGGATCAACCTGAGGAAGACACCCGATTTCTGTTCATGATCCAAACGTTTGAGGAGGTACATGAGACTGAGCCCGAAGGAGAGCCCGAAGGCCGCATACCCGAAAAAACAGGTAATAACATGTGTGATAAGCCAGTTGCTTTTGAGAGCCGGCACCAGGGGCTGAATGCGGCTGTTTATGTTTGGCGAGAACGAGGCGTATGCCATGGCAAGGGAAGCCAGGGGCGTTACAAATGTTCCAAGGGTCCGGTTTTTCGTGCGCCATTCCACGATCAGATAGAGAAGAATGACGGTAAATGAAAAAAAGATAAGGGACTCGTAAAGGTTGGAAAAGGGAGCATGTCCGATGCCCAGTCTGTAGGATTCGACCCATCGCAGTACGATGGCAAAAATATGCCCTGCGAGTCCCAGGACGCAAATGGTGGTTGCTATCTTGCCGAAAACGCTTCTTCCCATGACCATCATCAGGAGGTAAAAAAAGAAAGCCGCGAAATAAACAAATGTGATATAGCTGAGGATCAGAGAGTTCATGTAACCTTCCTTCCTTTCCTGGTAAGGTATCCTTCAAGGCGCGCACTCAGGTGCTCCAGCTCCCTTTCGAGGCCTACGGGGTTCTTGTTTGCGCTTCCTGCCAGACTCACGAGGGTATTTTTTGCTCCAGGGGTCACCCTGACCCAAATGCGCCGGTGAGACATGAAAAAGGTGATAAAGAATCCTCCCACCATGAGAAAACAACCCGTCCACACAAGGGGGACACCGGGATCTTTTGCAACCTGAAGTCCGGTGTAATAACGGGTATCCAGCTGTTCAACTGTAAACGTGTAAGGTTTAAACGCAGAGGGATTCAGCTTGGTGAATTTCTTGGTTAGCCCGGGGAATCGTTTCTCGATTGCTTCCCGGTCCCGAAATACCCAGAAACTAATTTCCTGACCTCCATCAGGATGGACACGAATGAGCAGGGCAGGACCCATGTTCATAAAATCCTCACGGATGTCAGAAACCCGGAAATGGCCGTCTCCGCCGGGAAGCGGGATGGACTCGCCTTTTTTAACTTCAACAACAGTTGTGGCGGGTTCGCTGGCCTTTCTGATAATTTTCAGGCGTGCCCGGTCCCCGGCTACCTTGCCATAATTGGCCTGGTAGAAGGTGATGCCGCGGAAGTGGGCCGGGTGGTTGACCAGGATACTTTTTTTCTCAAGGACCTTCCCGGCTGCGAGAAAGGTGAGGTCGGAGCGGTATTCCCTGGGTGTCCCGTTGTCATAGAAATCAACGAAGAACCGGTCACATCGGACCGTGAACCCCAGCGGAATCCGATCCATGTTTGTGGTACGGCCTACAAAGTCTGTCTCGCCCCCTTCCACTATGTTCACATACGCCTCGAAACCGAAGAGGGATCCCACGATTGCTCCGGCCAGAATAATAAGGATGCTCAGGTGGACGAGGTAAAATCCAAAATGGGTGAGCCTCCCCCTTTCTGCATAAAGGTAAAAAGTGTTGCCTGACGCCTTACCCCTCACCCGTTTGTATTTTTTCTGAAAGAAATGCTCTACGTTTTTTGCGACTGTTTTCGTCTGGCCGGGAACCGTAATAGTCAGGTTATCGGGCAGGTTTTCAAAGGGTTTTTGCCGGTCGGGCCTGGGGAGTGCACTGAAACGCTTCCAGATCCCGGGGAAACGGTTTACAGAACAGATGATGAGGTTCAAAGCCAGGGTACCGATGAGAAACCTGAACCAGATTGCGTGGTAAATATCGAACAGGTCCAGGAAAAGGAAAAGCTTCAGTGTGACCGGGTTGAGTCTCCTCGCCAACGTCATGGCTCCCTGTTGCTGGGGGATGAGGGTCCCCGCAATAGATACCACCGCAAGGATGATGAGGAGCACAATAGTCAGGCGTACTGAGCAGAAAAAACGCCACACCGGATTTGGCGTTCTCGGGTTTCTTGCTGTAGACATATTTGTTACCGTGTAAAAAATATCGTGTAAAAAAGAGAGTTCTCTGAGATTAATCCATCATTTCAACTGCCGGCATGCAGCCATCAGGCGGCAGATATAGCGAATATGTATATCATGAGTCGCCGGAAACCGCAAAATGAATTCGCATGGAGCAAAGTGTTTGACCATCTCCCGTTTATCATGTATTAGAAATAGCATCTGAATAAGCGCTGGAACCCAATTCCAGAATATTAGAAAAACCGCCTTTTCGCGGAAATGCGGATGCGTTTCTCAGGGCGTGAGGAATGTATCATTATCTCCCGGTCCGGTCCGGATACACGTGGGCTGAAGGAAAAAGGTTTGCCTATTTTGAGTAAAGAATTACTCATAAAGTGCAAAGAATGTTCCGCTGTGCGCCCCGCCCTGAGTGGTTCAAAATGGAGGATGGCTGTATGCTGGACTTGAAATTTGTAAGATCAAACCTTGAAACGATCCAGGAAATGCTCAAGAACCGTGGATACCATGTCGACCTATCAACGTTTGAATCGCTTGATATGGAGAGGAGGAAGAGACTCTCAGACCTGGAAGAACTCCGCCACAGGCGAAATGAAGTGAGTGAACAGATTGCTTCCCTGAAAAAGAATGGAGAAGATCCTTCAGCATTAATTCTTCAAATGAAGCAGGTCTCAGCGGATATCAAGGGGAAAGAAAAAGATATTGCAGATTATATCGAGGAACTTGATCGCCTGCTCATGGTTATCCCGAATGTACCCCACGAGTCAGTGGCGGTTGGGAAGGATGAAGCAGACAACCCTGTGGTCAGAACCTGGGGTGAGAAAAGGGATTTTGATTTCGAACCCCTGGCGCACTGGGACATAGGGGAGAGGTTCGGGATCCTGGATTTTCCTCGGGCGGCAAAAATCGCGGGTGCGCGGTTCGCGCTCTACAAGGGGGCCGGCGCGAGACTGGAGCGTGCCCTCATTAATTTCATGCTTGACATCCATACAAAAGAGCATGGCTACACGGAAATTCTCCCCCCGTTCATGGTGAATGCGGCATCCATGACCGGAACCGGACAATTACCCAAATTTGAAGAAGACCTTTTTAAGATTCAGGGTTGGGATTATTACCTGATACCCACTGCTGAAGTTCCGGTGACCAATATCCACCGGGAAGAGATCCTCGCGGAAGAGGATTTGCCCATTTTTTATGTTTCCTATACCCCCTGCTTTCGTTCGGAAGCAGGATCCCATGGAAAAGATACGCGGGGCCTGATCCGGCAGCACCAATTCAACAAGGTTGAACTGGTAAAGTTCACTCGTCCGGAGGACTCCTATGATGAACTGGAGAACCTGACGCGCAACGCAGAGGAAATCCTTCGGCGTCTTGAGCTACCCTACCGGGTTGTTTCCCTCTGTACAGGAGACCTTGGATTCTCCTCAGCCAAGACATACGATCTCGAGGTATGGCTCCCCGGACAGGGACTGTACCGGGAGATTTCTTCCTGCAGCAATTTTGAGAGTTTCCAGGCCAGGAGGGCAAAGATCAGGTTCAAGAGAAAGGGAGGGCGTGGGACAGAACTGGTGCATACTCTGAACGGATCAGGCCTTGCAGTGGGGAGAACCGTTGTGGCTGTTCTTGAAAATTACCAGAAGCACGATGGGCGGGTGGTAATCCCTGAAGCTCTGAAACCCTATATGGATGGCGCTGATTTTCTGGATCAGGTGGGGTGATGGGAAAGGATTCAGGGCCTTCAGAGAACTGGCGGGCTTATCAGAAGAGCCTTCGAAAGGGAGCGAGACGCAAGATTCTCATTCGAAGAATTCCCGTGCTGGTCCTCTGCGCTGCGGTTGTATCGGCCCTTGCTTTTCTTGGCGTGTATGGCGGAAATCGCATCCTTGTCCACTTCAGTGAGGCTAGTTATCCCGAGACCAAGAACAATGTGCAGCAACCCGTCTCCAAGCTGGATGCTGTTGATACAGAAGAACTCTGGCCCCTTCTTTCATCCCACTTCCAGGGAAAGGATGCTGTCCCGGATTTTTTCCCCATACGCAGGAATGACAACCGGCTCATGGTGCAAACGACTGTCGTTCCGAAACTGCAGAAGTATGTCTATCGTCTTCTGGAGCGTTCCCAAACGGAGATGGCGGCGGTCGTGGTGATGAATCCATCAGATGGCAGTGTTCTCGCCATGACCAGTTATCAGAAAGATGGAAAGCAAGATCGGAACCTCTGCCTTGAATCCGGGTTTCCCGCGGCCAGTCTCTTTAAAATAGTCTCTGCATCCGCGGCTATTGAAAAGGCTCATTTTACGCCAAACAGGACGGTAACTTTTCTTGGGAGGGGCCATACCCTCTATCGGAACCAGTTGACCAGGAAGGAGAACAGATACTCCAACAGGATCACGTTCAGGAAGGCGTTTGCCACCTCGGTAAACCCGGTTTTCGGGAAACTGGGAATTTATTCGCTGGGAAGAGAGGCAATTGTGAAATATGCCCAGAGATTTTTCTTCAACCGGCCAATTTTTTTCGATCTTCCTCTTTCTCCGAGCGTAATAGATGTTCCTGAAGACCCTTATGGAATCGCAGAGATCGCCTCGGGCTTTAACCGGCGCACACGGATTTCTCCGCTCCATGCAGCGCTTTTTTCCTGTGCTGTTGCAAATAGCGGCAAGGTCATGAAGCCCTGGGTGATCAAACAAATCACGCAGGACACGATTCCCGTGTACCAGGCCCATCCCTCTTTACTCGGGATTCCCATAAAGGAAAAAACGGCGCGAAATTTGCAATGTATGATGGAAGATACAACGCGGTATGGCACCTGCCGGAAATCGTTCTGGCGCCTCAGGAGGAGAAAAACGTTTCGGAGGGTGAAAATGGGTGCCAAGACAGGGACCATCAATGACTCTTCGGACAGTCACAAGTATGATTGGATCACCGCCTATGCGATTCAACGTGATGGTTCAAAGGGGATCTGCCTGGCTGTCCTTGAAATTCATGGCCGGAAGCTGGGGATCAGGTCACGGGAAATAGCGCGTGCCATCATTACTTATGCGTTTCGATCCTGACCCGGGTTGATTCCCGCTTGGCAGTGGCAGAATGTACCCGTAACTAATACAAAAAATCAGGAAAGCCGCTTTCAAAATATTTGCCTGTTGACAAGACCCGTTTATCTGAAATGGGAAACTTGGGCAAAAAGGACGTTTTGAGGCCGGCTCAGGAGAATGAACATGTGCGGTATTGTTTCTTATGTGGGAGAAAAGCAGGCTCGGCCCATCCTTGTGGGTGGCCTCAAGCAGCTTGAGTATCGGGGCTATGATTCGGCAGGTATTGCGGTGCAGAATGGACCAAAGATCAGTTGCCAGCGTTCTGTTGGAAAGATTATTGAACTGGAAAAGAAGATCAGTTCCCTGGATATGGATGGGACCATGGGCATAGCCCATACTCGTTGGGCGACACATGGAGAGGCATCGGAACATAACGCCCACCCACATACTGACCAGGAACAGAGAGTGTTTATCGTACACAACGGAATTATTGAAAACTATGCCTTTTTGAAGAAAAAGCTCCAGAAGGAAGGATGCCGCTTCTATTCGGAAACCGATACGGAAGTCCTGGCCCATCTTGTGGGGATCCAGTTTGATGGAGACCTTGCTGAGGCGGTGAGAAAAACCATGTCCCAGGTGGAAGGCACTTTCGGAATTGCGGTTATCCATCGTGATGTGCCGGGGGAGATCGTGGTGGCGAGGAGGGGAAGTCCGTTGGTGATCGGCTTGAGTGATGAAGGTCATTTCGCCGCATCAGATGTTTCGGCAATGGTCCGGTATACCAATCAGGTAATTCATCTCCAGGACAATGAACTTGCCACGCTCAGGAAGGATGATTTCCTTATATCAACCGCGCGGGCGGAACCTATTCAGCGATCCATTGAGACGGTGGAGTGGCACGCAGAGGATGCTGAATTGAACGGATTTCCGCACTTTATGCTGAAAGAGATATATGAGCAGCCTGAAACGGTAATGAACGCAATGCGGGGCCGATTAGAGCTCGGGGAAGGGGTCCCGAAGCTGGGCGGTATTACGCCTGTTTGGGAGGAATTGAAAAAGTGCCGGCACCTGGTGATCGTGGCCTGCGGTACGTCTTACTATGCCGGGTCTGTAGGTCGTTATGTGTTCGAAAAATTGACCGATATCGACGTTGAAGTGGAAGTTGCTTCAGAATTTCGGTACAGAAAGCTCAACTTTCCTCCCAACACGTTTATTATCGCTCTCAGCCAGTCTGGAGAAACAGCAGATACGCTGGCGGCCATCCGGGAGGCCAAGAGAAAAGGGGCGAGACTCCTTGGAATCGTTAATGTTGTGGGGAGCTCCATCTCCCGCGAGACCGAGGCGGGCATTTATAACCACGCAGGTCCCGAGATAGGGGTGGCATCCACAAAGATCTTCACGTCCCAGCTCACGATCCTCATCCTTCTCGCCCTCCTGCTTGGTCGGCATCAGAACCTGTCGCTTACCGAAGGGGCGGAAACCATTCGCGCACTGCAGAAGCTCCCTGAACAGATAAGGAAAATCCTTTCACAGGCCAATCATATTGAAGCCATCGCGGAGAAATATCACACCTGCCGGAACTGGCTTTTCCTTGGTCGGAAGTTTAATTATCCCATCGCCATGGAAGGGGCATTGAAATTGAAGGAGGTCTCGTATATCCATGCCGAAGGATATGCCGCAGGAGAAATGAAGCACGGGCCCATTGCGTTGATCACCCCGGAAATGCCGACGGTGGCGATCCTGCCGAAAGACGATATGTATGAGAAAATGATCAGTAATATCCAGGAAATAAAGAGCCGGAGAGGACCGGTAATCGCCATAACCACGGAGGGAAACAAGGAGATAGGAGAAGTCGCCGATGAGGTCATAGAAATTCCTCCCACCCTGGACTTTCTGAATCCGATCCTTGCAGTTGTCCCCTGCCAGCTCCTGGCCTATTACTGCGCGAATCTCCTCAACCGTGATATTGACAAACCACGAAACCTAGCAAAGAGTGTTACTGTTGAGTAGGAGCGGAATTGTCCCTCAGCGCAGGACGAATACTCAGGCGGAGAATGGTGATTCCGGAACAGCGGGCCTGGGAAGAAGAAAATGGGTATTTAGGATTACCAGGGCGGCCGGACGTATTATTCTGAGCCCTTTTTTTGCCCTTGAAGTTAGAGGTCTCGAAAATTTACCCCGGGAGACCTCCTTTGTGCTTCTCCCAAAGCATCAGCGCTGGGAGGATATCCCGCTCTTGAGCTTTGCCACCCCGCGGCCGCTCTACTATGTGGCAAAATATGAATTATTCCAGAATGGTTTTGCCCGCTGGTATCTAACCGCACTCGGGGGCCTTCCCCTGAACCGGAAAAAACCGTTGGAGAGCAGGAGAACCATGAAGGCGGTTATTCACTTCCTCAGAAAAGGGGAGGGAGTGGTTATCTTTCCGGAAGGAACCTATTACCGGGGAAGAATGGGACCGGGTCACGCGGGTATCATCAGACTGGTTCTTTCCCGGCTCACCATTCCCTTTGTCCCTGTTGGCATTCGTTACTGCAGAACCGGATTGAGGACACGAGTACAGGTACAGTTTGGGGCCCCTTTCGTGGTGGAAAAAGACACTTCGTACAACCTGTTGCTTAAAGAGATGATGGGCGAAATTGCTCGGCTTTCCGGGTTCAACCCAGCGGATTTGTAAAGATGCT
>QMLQ01000018.1 GCA_003646815.1 Deltaproteobacteria bacterium
CAGGATCAATGCCATCAGCCCGAAAGGCAAGACCCCGCTGACCGCTGCCGTCAGGCAGGCTGCAGAAAAGCTGCACTACAACTCACAACGCGCCACTGTCGTCCTGGTGAGTGACGGCCTGGAGACTTGCGGGGGCAATCCCTGCAAACTGGCTGAAAAGCTAGCCATGAGCGGCGTTGACTTCACGGTGCATGTTATCGGTTTTGATCTCTCCAAGCAGGAACAACGTCGCCTGCGGTGTCTTGCGGACAAAACCGGTGGACTTTTTCTCGCCGCGGGCAATGCCGCTGCGTTGCGCGATGCCCTGTTTAAAACCATCAAGAAGGTCCAGGCATCACCCCCGCCCGTGAAAGAGAAACCGGGGAAAGCCTTTTTGAAAGGTCCAGCAACCGTACCTGCCGGCGCCGCCTTCAAGGTGGCATGGAAGGGGCCCGGCAGCCGTAAAGATTTTATTTCCATTGCCAAGAAAGGCTCCAAGGACCTTCACTATGTGGATTATACATATACCGAGAGAGGAAACCCTGTCAGCATGATCGCCCCGGGCGACCCAGGCCCCTATGAACTCCGATATGTCCACGCACACAGCCGCCAGGTTATCGGACGTACAGATATAAAAGTGACCCCGGTTACTGCCCAGGTGCAGGCCCCTGCTTCCGCTAATGTCGCCACGAAGATACCTGTGAAATGGCAGGGACCGGGATATGATGATGACTACATCACCATCGCACGGCCTGATCAGGCCCCGGGCGACTACGTGGAATACGAATATGTGAGCGAAGGCAATCCTCTCAAGGTACGGGCACCTGCCGATCCCGGCACTTACCAGGTCCGCTATATCTTGGGCAAGGGGACCAAACTCCTCGCTAAAACATCTATCACGATCAAGAAGCCGTGATGTTTCGCCTGAGCCCGGCAGAGGAGGAAGGTTCCGGGGCAAAGATTTCTTGACATTTATCGAACAAGGAGCCATTATAGAAATATCAAATCGCTAGGGGTGGTCTTTCTGAGAGCCGGATATGCCCGGCAACCCTTAGAACCTGAACTGGGTAATACCAGCGGAGGGAAGCGGTGAAATTGTGGAGTGGTTTTCCACCATTCACGTTCAATGTTTGTCATGGGCCGCTTTCGTGTTGAGGAAGCGGCTTTTTTGATGCATGGCGTAACAGGCTATACCCTGATCGCACCAGCCCTTTCCCTTCCCAAACGGTTCAAAAAGGATCCCATCCCTGCACAGATCCATCATACTATAAACTCCCTGGAAACGGAGGATCCTGATGGAAAAAAACAGCGGAATTGAACCTATTGAAAAAAAGGATCGAAACCTGAATGGGATGGATTTTTTTCTTCTCTGGTCCGGAGCGGCTGTTTCCCTCGCGGAGATCTGGGCCGGGGGGCTCCTGGTTCCGCTCGGGTTTTTATCAGGCTTCCTCGTGATCATTATCGGACATATCATAGGAAACACCCCGTTGGCCCTTGGCGTCATCATCGGGAGCAGGAAAGTCTCTTCATAAGGATATATATGATGAAACAAATTGGAAAACTGCATATCCTGACGGATACGGTATTACAGTCCCGGTTTTCACACATGGAAATTACCCGGCTTGCGATTTTGGGAGGAGCGGATACCATCCAGTACCGGCAAAAAAGCGGGGCTACTCGAGAGATGATCGAGGTTGCCCGAAATGTGAAACGACTGTGTTCGGAGGCTGGTGTGACATTTATTGTAAACGATCGATTGGACGTCGCTATTGCAGCGGAGGCAGACGGGGTTCATCTGGGACAGGACGATTTCCCCATCCCTATGGCGCGAGAGCTTCTTGGAGAAGGCTGGATCATCGGAGGATCAGCAGCTACTTTGGATGAAGCCCGAAAATGCCTTTCAGAGGGAGCGGACTATGTGGGATTTGGGCCTGTCTACCCTACATCATCCAAGGACGATGCCGGCCCTGTCAGTGGGATTGACATCCTGAAACAGGTGGTTGAAATTATTCCCTTGCCGATTATTGCCATCGGGGGCGTCAGCGCAGAGAATATTCCTGACGTGATGAGAACAGGTGCCCATGGTATCGCGGTGATCTCAGCCGTTTGCTGTCAGGATGATCCCGAGGAAGCGACCAGAATCCTTTATCAGGCCTTGAATAAGGATATATTATGAGGGCGCCATGGCTGAAATATTAGCAGACATTGGGGAATTTGGATTAATTGACCGGATACATGAACTTCTCCGTAAGGAAAGCGTTCAAACTCCAGCATTAACGCTTGGAATCGGGGATGACACCGCATCTTTCCTTCCTCATGCAGGATACGAAATATTGGTGACCTGTGACTGCATTTTAGAAGGCAGACATTACCTTCCTCAGCACATTACGCCTCTGGAGTTGGGGCGACGTGCAATGGTGCTCAATATCAGCGATATCGGTGCCATGGGGGGTACACCCCTTTATGCACTCGTGTCCCTGGGCTTGAGAGCGGACACCCCTGTTTCAGATGTAGAGGCTATGTATCGCGGTTTTGCCGCGGAGCTCAATCCGTTTGGAGCCTCAATTATCGGTGGTAACCTTACAAAATCGGAAGGCAACCCATTCATCGACATCACTTTAATCGGGGAAGTGGAACATGGTAAAACAGTCCGCCGTTCCACCGCAAAAGTTGGGGATGCAATTCTTGTTACTGGATATCCAGGACAGTCGGCTGCCGGATTGCAACTCCTATTGCATGTTAAACGGATGGAGGATTTACACGATCACCCACTGGTACGCGCCTACAACACACCTTCTCATAGAGCACGAGAAGGTCGGGCCATTGCGCAGTCAGGATATGTCACAGCGATGATTGATACCAGTGATGGGTTTCTTGGGGACCTGGGACACATCTGCAAGGAAAGCGCTGTTGGCGCTGAACTGATTCGAGAAAAGCTGCCCATAAGTGAGGACCTGCGTCAGGCCGCCCAAAAATTGGGACAGGATCCATATGACCTGGTCTTGAAAGACAGCGATGATTATGAACTGATCATTACCTGTTCTCCTGATCATGTGGATCAAATATGCAGCGCAGTGTCCGCGTTGAGTGATGTGTCTGTTACCGAGGTTGGCAGGATTACAGACGTAGCCCGACAAATCAAGTTGATACTCCCGAATGGAACACGGTCTGAAATCATACCTGCCGGCTGGGATCACTTTACTGCTTAACTGAGGAGAAGAGGATGTTTGATCAGCAATTGGCAAAAAGAGCAGCTGAAAACCTGAAACATCTGAGGGAGAAAAAGCCCCTTATTCATAACATAACAAATTATGTGGTCATGAATTATACCGCTAATGCGTTACTGGCATGTGGTGCATCTCCTGTAATGGCCCATGCGCTTGAGGAAGTGGAGGAAATGGTGTCCTTTGCCAGTGCCCTGGTGCTTAATATTGGGACACTTACGCCCTACTGGATTAATTCCATGTTGAAGGCGGGGAAGCGTGCCAATGAACTCAATGTACCCATTATCCTGGACCCTGTGGGCTCAGGGGCCACAAAACTGCGTACCGAATCCGCAAAACGACTCATGAATGAACTCACAATCAATGTAGTTCGTGGAAATGCTTCAGAGGTACTTTCACTGGCCCGAGAGGGACCCCGAACCAAAGGGGTAGACGCAATGCACAGCGTGGACGAGGCGGCCGACGCTGCAACTGTACTTGCCAGGGAACTAAGCACCACGCTTGCCATTACCGGGCCCATGGATCTGATCACAGATGGTGAGCGCACCTGCCGGGTCTCAAATGGGCATAAGCTTATGGGTTATGTAACCGGGACGGGCTGCACAGCAACCGTTATCATTGGGGCCTTCCTGGCGATGGACAATGATGCTGTTCAAGCCACTACCACGGCATTGGCATATTACGGTCTTGCAGGCGAGAAGGCGGCAACCAGAGCACAGACCCCCGGCAATTTTCAAATAGCTTTACTCGACGCACTCTTCACCATTGATGAAAAACAGGTGAAGCAAGGGGCCAGGATCAACATCATCAGCCCCAAGGGAAGGACCCTGTAAACGGAGGATTTGGATGGAAGACAACAGAGGAATTGAACCAATCGGGAAAGAAGGCCGAACCTTAAACGGAATGGACTTTTTTCTGCTCTGGGCCGGGGCGGCCGTTTCCCTCGCAGAGATCTGGGCCGGGGGACTCTTGGTCCCGCTCGGTTTTTTATCAGGCTTGCTGGTGATCATTATCGGACATAGCATAGGAAACACCCCGTTGGCCCTTGGCGGAATCATAGGCAGCAATACCGGGATCCCCACAATGGTGGCGGTCAGGCCGTCTTTCGGGATTCGGGGCTCTTATTTTGCCACGGTTCTCAACATCATCCAGCTTGTGGGATGGACTGGGGTGATGCTCTGGATCGGCGGTAAAGCCGCCCAGGCGGTATGGCCCATGCCGTCATTGGGGTTCCGTGGCTGGGTCATTCTGGCCGGCCTTACCACCACCCTCTGGGCTCTGCTCGGGCATCGGTACTGGAGATGGCTCCACAGGATCGCCATAACCGCCCTGATCGCCCTCTGCTGCGTCATGAGTTACGTGGTTATTCATCAGTACGGACTCGTGCATCTCATGAAGATATCCCCAAAGGATGGCCTACCCTTCATGGCAGGTCTGGATCTAGTCATAGCCATGCCGATCTCCTGGTTACCTCTGGTATGCGATTATTCGCGATATGGCAAAGGAGCAGGCCCCACTTTCTGGGGAACCTGGATAGGTTATTTCATCATCAGTTCCTGGATGTATGCCCTGGGACTCGTAGCAGCCCTTGCCACACGATCCGCAACACCAGACAGCATGGTTCTCCAGTTGATGGTGGGACTGGGGCTCGCCCTGCCTGCCATCATCATCGTGCTTTTTTCCACCTTCACCACGACTTTCCTGGACATCTATTCCACGGCCGTCTCCGCCCTCAATATCTGGCCTAACATTGGTGAAAAACGGGGGAGCCTCATATGCGGAATCCTGGGGACTGCCTTGGCCCTGATGTTTCCGGCAAATGCCTACGAGGACTTTCTGCTGCTCATCGGTGCAGTATTCTGCCCCTTGTTTGGGGTCGTGCTTGCGGATTATTTTTTCCTCCAAAAACAGCGCTACTTCGAATCCGGGGTTGGTGGCCAAAAAATGTACTGGTACCTCAATGGATTCAATCCATGGGCATTCATCGCATGGGGAATTGGGTTCGGGCTCTACCACCTGCTGCAGAAACAAACGGCCTGGGGTTCATCCATCCCTAGTCTCCTCGCCGCGGGAGTGATTTATCTGATCCTCATGGCTCTCTTCGGCAGGTCTCCCGGGTTCCGGAACGAGGGAAACGGAGGGATAGAATGAAAAGAATATTGACCATAGCCGGTTCCGACTCCGGCGGAGGTGCGGGAATCCAGGCTGATTTGAAGACCATCACGGTGCTCGGCGGATACGGTATGAGCGCCATAACCGCCCTCACCGCTCAAAACACCGTGGGTGTCCAAGGGATACACCCGGTTCCCGTGGATTTTATCAAAATGCAGATAGAGTCAGTCCTCTCAGATTACGGGGCAGACGGGGCAAAGACCGGGATGCTCGCCACTCCCGATGTGGTGAAAGCCGTTGCACAGCAGATAAAAAAATTTCATATACCGCTTGTCGTGGTTGATCCCGTCATGGTGGCCAAGAGCGGCGATGTGCTCCTCTCCAAGGAGGCCAGGGACACCATCAAGGAAGAGCTTCTCCCTCTGGCTCACCTGGTTACCCCTAACCTGCCCGAGGCATCTGAACTCTGCGGGTTCCCGGTCGAAGACCTCGAAGCAATGAAGAAAGCGGCGAAAAAAATCCACCAGCTCGGCCCCCGACACGTCCTCGTAAAGGGGGGGCACCTTCAGGGAAACGCTGTGGACATTCTCTTCGACGGAAAAGACGTTCTCACCTTTGACTCACCAAGGCTGAACAACCGCAATACCCATGGAACGGGCTGCACATTTTCAGCCGCCCTGGCCACGTTTCTGGCACAGGGCTTCACCATGCTTGAGGCAACCGGCAAAGCCAAGGCATTCATCACCCGGGCCATTGCCCTGGGGATCGATTTCGGTGCCGGTCACGGCCCCACGAACCACTATGCCCATGTGCTTCGTTTTAAGGAACGGGAAGATGTTCTATCCCAGTTGAGAAAAGTGGTTCAAACAATTGTCCGTATGCCTGTCGGCGCTCTGATCCCTGAAATAAGATCCAACCTGGGTTTTGCCCTGCCCGGTGCCCTCGGACCTGACGAAGTAGCTGCTGTGCCCGGACGCATTTCCCAGGTTGATGAATGGCCCTTGGTGTACCGGGACCCTGCATTCGGTGCTTCCCGCCATATAGCCAAGGTGATCCTTGCTGCCATGAAATTTGACCCGGATATCCGTTCCGCCATGGACATTCGCTACTCTGAACAACTGGTAGAGCTCTGCCGGAACCTGGGATTTCTGGTAGCCTCGTTTGACCGCAAAGATGAACCAACAGAGGTGAAAGAAATGGAGGGATCCACGCTGGAATGGGGCACTCAGCGTGCTATAAGCGATTTCGGGCAAATCCCCGACATGATTTACGACCGGGGCGAGGTGGGAAAAGAGCCGGTCATACGCATACTCGGAAAGACGCCCGAAAAGGTTGCAGAAAAGCTCAAGGCCATATGGAAAGCACAAGTTTCCTGAAAAGAGTGAACTTCCGGCCGTTCCCAGTACTCACATTGAAGCGAGTAAATTTGTCCGGAGTTTTTCCTTGACTTGAGAGACAGCCTCTCTCCATTCCGGGTCAGCATCCAGGTTGGGCTGCACTGCTGACCCGGAGATCCCTGACTCGGCGAGCGCTCTTCGTGCCCTTTCAAGTAATTTTAATCGCCTCGCTTCGAGATTCTCCCTGGCGCTCTCAAGCGCATGCTCGAGGCGATCGCCCTCCACTCCGACTATCTCTTTGAGAAGTGCAAAAACGAGGCTGTTTTCATCTTCAGGGTCCGCCTTCTCCACACACATGCGCTTCAGGAAAGGAAGAGCTTTTTCCCGGTCTTTTCCGAAATGATCCCATTCTTCCTTGAACCTTGCCAGGGAAATTGCCCCGTCCAGGTATTTTTGAAAAATCCCCCTGGTTTTTCCTTCCAACTCCCTCTCACGCATGAGCGCCTTTTCCTCTTCAGACACGGTCATGCCTCTGGTTTTTTCCATGATGATATCAAAGGTGCTCTTGATTTCAACCATTCTTCGCTCTCCTCTCTTTTGAGAACCCCAACGCTTCCATGACACAATCATGGAGCATGGGCCTGAAAGCCTTGATTTTGTCATTTTTCCGCGAAAGATGAACACGGTTCGTAAGGAGTATAACCACCACTTGTTTGTCAAGATCCATCCAGATTGAAGTACCGGTGAATCCCAGGTGGCCAACGCTCTTTTCCGAAAAATAGCTCCCGGTGCTTGACCCCTGCGGGGATGGCGTATCCCAGCCCAGTGCCCAAGTGGCATCCCGTGCCTCTCGTTGCCGAGAGAAAAAAGTCTGAACCGTATCCGGGCGCAGAAGTTCTCTTTCGGAACCATTGTAACACCGGAGCAGAAAATTCCCTATGGCGCCTACATCTGTTGCTGTACCAAACAAGCCGGCATGTCCGGAATACCCTCCCATGGCGTATGCATTTTCATCATGCACTTCCCCTTGTAGCACCCGCTTCCGCCAGGGACATGCCTCGGTCGCGGCAAACTCAGCCTTCTCTGCGGAAGGCGGTCTGCTCGCATCATACAGGAACAGGCCCCTGACTCCAAGAGGGCCGTACAATTGCTCCCGCAGATATTGATCCAGGGGCCTCCCCGTCTTTCTCTCAATAATCCATTCAAGAAGAATGAATCCAAGATCACTGTACAGTTCTTTGCTGCCCGGAGAAAATAACAGGGAAGAGGCAAGGATCCACTCCCGTACCTTCTGCTTTCTTTTCCCTGTGGGCACATCATCAAGCCTGGTATAAAATGGCTCCCAGTCCCGCAGTCCAGATGCATGGGACAAGAGCATTCTCGGGGTAATTCCTCGCTTGTCGGCCATAGCCACACCGGGCAGCAATTCCCCCATGAGTTCATCAAGACCCAAGGTCCCTCCGTCTACCTGCTTCATCACGGCCAGTGTGGTTGCCAGTGGTTTGGTGAGAGAAGCAAGGTCAAATATGGTTTCCTTTTTCATTGGAACCGGACGCGGATGTTCTGCCGCATTCCCCACGGCCCTAAAAAAAACCGTTTTTCCCCGCTCAACTACCAGGAGCACAGCGCCTGGATAGACGCGATCTAATACACCTTCCTGCAGCAGATTATCTAACCGCTCATTTTTCATAGCTCGTCCGTCTCTTTCCTCCCTATCTCTCAGACACAATATTCATGGGGACTATTCTCCGCCAAAGCGCCGCAAGCGTGCTCTTCTGCCCCCTTCAGCCTGAAGAGCTTCAGCCGGACTAAGTGAATAGTCACAATGAAATTTCCTTGGAAAGCATCATGAAGTATGCTAATAGCCACTGTTTATTTACTGCGAGATCGACAATGACATCCTTAGAAAACAATCCTAATATACACCACCTCTCCCACCAGGACAAAGAAATTACCCTGGTGGGAACCGCACATGTATCCAGGGAGAGTGCAGATCTTGTAAAGGAGGTTATCCAGCAGGAAGCCCCTGAAACCGTCTGCATCGAACTCTGTCAGTCCCGGTATCAATCTCTCACCCAAAAAAAACTGTGGCAGGATACAAATCTCATCAAGGTTATCAAAGAAAAAAAGGCCTTCCTTCTCCTTGCGAATCTCATGCTCGCCTCTTTTCAGAAAAAAATCGGAAAAAAACTGGGAATCCAGCCCGGGCAGGAAATCATCCAGGCTATTGAGTCCGCGAAAGAAGCCGCATCCGGGATCCATCTGGCAGATCGCGATATCCGCATTACCCTCGGAAGGACCTGGCGACTCATGAGTTTCTGGAAAAAAATGAAATTACTCTCTCAGTTCATCATGTCCATGGGCCAGGTTGATGACATCACCCAGGAGGAAATAGAAAAGCTCAAAGAAAAAGATGTTCTTGAAACGCTCCTTTCGGAAATCGGGCAATCTATGCCCGAAATCAGGAATATCCTGATTGACGAGCGAGACCAGTACTTGACCGAAAAGATACGAACAGCTCCGGGGAAACGCATTGTCGCCGTTGTGGGAGCAGGGCATGTCCCGGGTATCAAGAGTTTATGGAAAAGCCAGGTCAATCTGGAGGCGCTGGAAGAAATGCCTCCCAAGGGAAAAATCCTCCAAGTCCTCAAATGGGCGATTCCTGTCGCTATCATCGGCATGATCGTGGTAGGATTTTTTACGGCAGGGACCGCGGGGGGTACGCACATGCTCAAATGGTGGGTCCTCGCCAATGCCTGTTTCGCCGGCCTCGGCGCCGCAGTCGCCTTTGCCCACCCCCTTACCATCCTTTCAGCGGTCATCTCAGCGCCCTTGACCTCCCTCAATCCCCTGATCGCGGCCGGGTGGGTCTCAGGCCTGGTGGAGGCATTCTTGGGGAAACCAAAGGTGAAGGATTTTGAAGCACTTCCGGAAGATATTGTTTCATTGAAAGGGTTCTGGAGGAACAAGATTACCAGGATTCTGCTGGTGGTGGTGCTGACAAACCTGGGAAGCTCGTTGGGAACCTTTGTGGCAATTCCCCTCATGGCCAAAGTCTTTTCGTAACTGCCCGGCTCATCTTATTTCGACAGGATGAACAGGATATTCGGGATTATCTCCTGTCATTCTTGGCCAAAAGCGCCATTTATTGTTGGGCAGGGTTGAACCGTTAGCAGCTTTATTTTACTTTTCTATTTTTGCTCGCCTATACTGGAAATAGGCATCCCTCACTGATACGTAGGGATCCAGTGCTGATTTCTTGAGTGACTCGTAATCTCCAATGGTAAGAGACGTTCGATTCACCCTGTCTCCTCCCCTGACCGCAATGGTTTCCCTCGTCCCGGTTACCAGATAGGTCAGGGGATCGGCAAAAAAATCGCCTGCCAGCCCGAAGGTGTCCCGGATGCTTGAAGGGCCGAAAATAGGCCAGTTGATGTAGATGCCTGGACCCGCCCCGAAAACTCCCAGGGTCTGCCCGAAATCTTCATCCTGGGCCTCGAGGTGCATACCTATTTTGGCGGCATCCACAAACCCAAAAAACCCCGCAGTGCTGTTGACCACAAATCGTAGTAGTTCCCGTCCAAGCCCTTTAAATTTTCCCTGCAGCAGGCAATTGACCGCACGAATAGGCATGGCAATATTCGTGAACATATTCCGAAAACCCACCCGGAAAGGTTCCGGGATAACGTACCTGTATCCCCTTGCCACCGGTTTGAGGACCCAGAAATAGAGCTTGTCGTTAAAAGCAAAAAAGACCCGGTTTATGGGCTCAAGAGGATCCGCGATTGTCTCCTGCGAGACATCCTCGTCCCAGTCCTCAGGCTCGTCGATCACTTTCTCATCTTCAAAGGATGCAGCACTCACCTGAATCATATCTTCCACATGAGATCCCTCGCCATAGCCTTGTTCAACCGTCAGGTCGCTATTTCCCCCTGCACGAGAATCAGAAGTGATGACCGGCCCTAAATCCAGTTGATCTCCTAAGCGCATGGCAACAATCAGTCTCCCATGATCTAATTTTTCCATCTGATGGCGTGAAATCATCGCCAGCTCGACCGCAGGGTCTACATCCCTCACTCCGGGCAGTCTGGAGATTTCAAGAGTTTCCGGTTTATTGCCAGAAGGATTCAGAATAGCAAGAGAAAAACTCCCTTGGGGAGGCAAATGGCCCATGGCCTGGGTCCCCGCAAAAATCATCACAAAAAGGACCACAAAAAGACATTTTTTTCCGAAATTGCAGATGTTCTCCTTCATCATCTCATCCTACCCCTGATAAACCCGCCTAACCCGGGCAAGCCGGATGCAAAAAAGCCGGGGCCGAAAGGCCCCGCTTTGGGCCGCCCCTGGAAGGGGCCGCAATCCCCAGCAACCTCACGATACACAGGTTATTTCTTTCCCACTTTCTCCTTCAATTTCTTGAGAAGCCCGTTGAAAGAAGATTTCATGATGATGCTGTTGAACTGTGTCCGGTAATTGTTGATCAGGCTTACGCCTTCAATGGACAGATCGTACACCAGCCAGCCCGTTTCTTTTTTCTTTAAACGGTAAAGGACAGAAATTTTGGTTTCCTGTTTTGTCATAATACTGACTTTCACCAGTGCGTATTTCCCCTCTACCCGTTCCCCCTCATAGAGGACCTTCTCCCCGGAATATCCTTCAACCCTGTCTATGTATGTCTTTTCAAGGAGGTCCTCAAACAGTTCCATGAACTCGTTTTTTTCCGCAGGAGTCCTCTTTCGCCAATGCCGGGCGAGGGTTCTCCTGGACATTTCCTCCTTGTCGAATATCTCCTCTGCCGCCGCACGGATCAACTTGTCCCGCTCACTCTTTTTTTCAGGACCCTGCAGGGCCGGATCCTTCACGATTGCAATAATCTTGTCCGTGGTTTTTCTGATCACCTCTGTGGGTTCACCTGCAAAGGCAGGGAATGAAAACGAAATGATCAGGACCAGGCTCAAAAGATTTTGCCACGTCATTTTTCGAAACATTGTTTTCCTCCAAAATCGTCCACTCTCTCCTCTCGATGTTTTCACATCTTCTTCAAGAAGATCGTGCATTACAGTTTCCCAAACACATAACTGCTGATGAGTTGTTCCAGATCAACAGGCGGTTGAGTGTCTCTGATCTTTTGCCCGGGCTTGAGAATGTCCTCAGATCCTCCGGGCGTTATTTCAACATATTTTTCTCCAATGAGTCCCTTTGTTTTAATGGTTGCTATGGCATCGTCCTGCAGCTTGATCTTGGAAGGGAGATGAATGGATATCAGGGCCTGGTAGTCCTCCAGGCGTATTGATTTCACCCGTCCAACATCGACCCCGGCTATGACCACTGAAGCGCCGGTCTTGAGCCCTCCACTATTTGAAAATACGGCCTCAAGGTCATATCCTTTCTGGCCGATCACCTCCATCTTTGCCAACCGCACAGAAAGATACCCAAGCGCCAGTATGCCCGCAATCATGAAAAGGCCGACTCCCAGCTCAAGGTCAAATTTTCTCATGGCTCCCACTCCTGTTTCTTTCCCGATTAATTGTTTTGAATCTACACAATATCTTCCACATTGCAAAGCTGGTTTCCATCCATAAATGGCTATTTTTGTCCGCGCTTCGCTTGGACTCCCCATCCTGCGGATGGGTCCCCGGTTTCCTTGATCTTGTAAAAAATATCTCATTTCTGCATTGGAAACTCGCTAGTGCCCAAAGTCTATTTGTGGATGGGCACAAGGCTGGAAAATGGCCGGGCCTTCAGGATCCGGTCTTCCCAGTGATCCGGCCAGAAACTCTTTCACCTCGGGCTTGGTCGAGGCCATAAATTTCTCCGGCTCATCGTACGCAAAGACCTTCCCCTCTCTTAAAAAAGCCACCTTGTCCACGATATCAAAAACCCGTGGAACTTCATGGGTCACAATCACCCCGGTAAAACCCAGTTCCCTGTGGATGGAACTGATCAGCCTGAGAATTGAGAGACCGATAAGGGGGTCAAGGCCCGTTGTGGGCTCATCAAACAGCATAATTTCCGGATCCACCACCAGGGCCCTTGCAAGTGCTGCTCTTTTTACCATCCCCCCGCTGATCTGGGAAGGAAACCGGTCTTCCGATCCGGAAAGGCCCACATTCGAGAGTTCCTTGAGTACCCGATCCCTGATTTCTCTCTTTCCACTCCTGGTTTTTTCTTTCAAAGGAAAGGCCACATTTTCAAAAACGGTCATGGAATCGAACAGGGCTCCGCCCTGGAAGAGGAATCCAAGCTTGGCCCTCAGTTCATTCAAATATTTTCCCCGGGAAGACGCTATATCATTTCCGTCCACCAGAACACGCCCTTTGTCGGGTTTCATCAAACCCGCAATGTGTTTCAGCAACACACTCTTGCCTTCACCACTCCCCCCGATAAGCGCAATAACTTCGCCTTTTGCTATTTCGAAGGATACACCTTTGAGCACTGCATTCCCGTTGAATGATTTATGGAGATCTTCAATTCTTATCATCTCAGCAACTCACATCTCGGCGTATGTTCGCCCGGTTACCGGTTTTCTTCCACAGGCCTCAGTTTCTTTTTCTCGGCACAACAGCCTATCACCCTCTAGTAGAGAAGTCCCGTCATGAAATAGTCCCACACCAGGATCAGCACCGAAGAGAGGACCACCGCCTGTGTGGTGGCCTTGCTCACTCCTTCTGCCCCGAAACCGGTAAAAATGGAGGTGTAGTACCCCTTGAAACAGCAGACCCAGTTTATCAAGATACCAAAGCTCAGCGACTTATACAATCCTTCCAGAATATCCTTTGTAGCTACATAGCTGGACATTTCCCCGAAGTATGTTCCTATACCTACACCCAGGAGCTTAACGCCTATGAGATACCCGCCAAAAATTCCCACCACATCAAATATGGCCGTGAGGAGTGGCAGCGATATCATGGCTGCCAGAAAGTTTGGAACCACCAGGTAGCGGTAGGGATTGAGCCCCATAAGTTCCAGGGCATCAATCTGTTCACTGATGCGCATGATGCCTATTTCAGCGGTGATAGCCGATCCGGCCCGGCCGGTGACCATCAACGCCGTCAACACCGGCCCCAGCTCCTTAATCAGAGAAAGACCTATCATCGGACCAAGGAACGCATCCGAGCCGAAGCGGCTCAAGCTGTAGTACCCTTGAAAACCGAGCACCATTCCTGAGAAACAGCCGGTGAGGAGAATAACCACCAGGGACTGGAAACCGATGAAGTGAATTTGTTTGATGACTCTCCCGATCTTGACCGGAGGGACAACAGTGTAAAGAACAGTCTTCACCAGGAAGAGCCCCATGACACCCATGCGACCTACCGTAACGAGAACCGAGGCTCCAAATTTTCTGATCAAATCCATGCGCGCAAGTCTTCCAGATCGAGCATCCGTTGTCAATATCAAAGGTTCACTGTTAAGGGAGATCAGGCTGTAGGCCAAGGGCTTTTAACTATTGAAAAACGTCTACAAGCTCTCTCCTTGCCCGGTTGCATGCCCAAGGATCTCTATATATCAATCAGCCTCCTGTTTTCAGGCGCATTTTCAACGAGTTTCCCAAGTTTTATCAAGCATTCAGAGATGTTTTCCACCGCCTCGGTTTTCGCAAATGGTATATCATCCGTGCCCCTTTGATCCAGTGCATCGATAATCTCCTTTATGGTCAGGGAATCCGGGCTAACAGCAGGCTGGTATGCGGAATCCTTTTCGCTTTCCCGTTGCACCGGGCTGATGATGTTCGCCTCCATAAGTTCAAAAAGGATCTGGCGCACCAACCGGATAGGGATTTCAAGTTCCCGGGAGATCTGGTCACCGTCCAGCGGTTCCTGTCCTCTTGTAAATCGCTGTACCAGCATATGGACTACCGCCAGGGAAACCAGCCGCTTCAAAGAATGGCTTACGGACAGACAATCAGGCTCAAATTCGTACGTGTGAACATTCTGATAAGCAAACGCTATTTCCGCGCCCAGAAAAACGATAAGCCAGCTCACCTGGAGCCAGATCAGGAAAAGAGGAAGGGCTGCAAAGCTTCCATAAATCGCATTGTATTTGGAAACACCGATCTGAAACTTAATATATCCGAATTGAAATCCCTGGTAGAGGACGCCCGCGATGAGCCCTGCAAGAATTCCTGATCGAAGGTTGACCTTTGTATTTGGCATGAAGATGTAGATGAAAGCCAGCATGGCAAAAATGATCCCATAAGGCACCAGTTTCAAAAGAAAAAAGATGACCGGACCAATGGCTGATAGAACTGATATCTTATGCACAAAGGCACTCACCTGGCTTGTGGCAACTACCGTCATGGCACTGGACGATACAAACAGGATGGGATAAATGAGACTGATTGCCAGGTAATCCGTTATTTTTCTTCCTATGGGCCGCCCCTTCTTGACCCCCCAGATATCATTGAACGAGGTCTCGATATTTCCCAGTACCCGCATAATGGCCCAGAACAAAACCACAAAGCCCAAGCCCGCTATGAGCCCACCCTGCACATTTGCAAGGAACTTCTGCGCAAAATCAATAATTCTCGTCGCAATTTCTTCCTGCCCGGGCATTCGCTTGAGCACTTCGCGCTCAAGAGTTCTCTGAAAGCCGAATCCTTTGGCAAAGGCGAGAATCATGGCTGCTACCGGGACTACCGAAATCAAAGAATAGAAGGTGAGAGCGGATGCCCTGAGCTGAATCTTGTCCTCGGAAAGCCCTCTGAGCGTGAGGATAGTAATCCTCACAAATTGTAGAAGATAAAACCTTCCCCTGGGGAGATCCTTCGCTTGAATCCTCCAGATGTCTCTTTTTGCAAACTTAAGGGTCTTCGAAAGCATCACTATCCACCTTTTAACGCTAATCTATCCACCTGAGCAGCTATTCCCCATTCAGGGACTTCAGGGCAAGAATGAGCGCCTGGGTGGCGGACCGTCCATGCCCATGCGCTTTTACCGCAAGGTAAAGTTGATGCGCCAAAGCCAACCCCGGCAAAGAAAGATTCAAGGCACCGGCTTCTTGGAGGGCAATGCCCATATCTTTAATAAAATGCTCCACGAAAAAGCCGCTTCCATAGTCCCCTTTCACGATACGAGGACCCAGGTTGTTGATGGACCAGGATCCCGCCGCTCCTTTGCCGATAATATCAATCACGGCCTGCTGATCCAACCCCTGCTTTTCCGCGTAGAGGAGAGATTCACAAACACCAACCATAGTGCCGGCGATGAGTACCTGGTTTGCCATCTTGGTATGCTGGCCCGCACCTGGTTCTCCCATATAGGAAATCCTGCTCCCAAAGACTTTCAGAAGCGGCAGCACCTCTTCAAATACGGCCTTCCTGCCCCCGACCATAATAGCCAGGGTCCCTTCCCGCGCACCGATATCTCCACCGGAAACCGGTGCATCGAGACTCTGCATATTTCTCTTTTCCGCCTCCACCTGGAGCCTCTTTGCAAGGCTTGGCGTACTGGTGGTCATATCCACTACGATCCTGCAGGATCCCGTTGCCGACAAAATCCCTTCGTCACCAAGATACACCTCTTCCACGTCCCTTGGGAAACCGACAATCGTGAACACTATCTCGGATTGAACTGCGGCTTCAGCAGGGGACGGTACCCAATGAGCCCCCTTTGCAACCAAATCATCGGTTTTTTCCCGGGTCCGATTATACACGAACAATTCATGACCGGCGTTCTGCAGATGCCCGGCCATGGCAGCACCCATTACGCCTGTTCCGATCCACCCTATCTTCATTTATCTTGACCTCCTTCTCCCCGGAAATGTTTACAAAACAAATATCAAACTGCTATTACATTTTCTTTTTCTCCTCTCCAGCCAGACACCTAACCCATTCTTCCACAAGAGTTTTATTCCTTCTCTTTTTCCACGGCCTCTGCGGAACCAGAATTTCTATCCGGTGCGGTGTTCGCGAGTCGATCCAAACCACGGGGATCCCTGCTTGCTTGGCTTCCTCAACTATCTGAGCGGTCCCTCCTGTCCCTTTTGCCGGATTACCGTCCCAGACGGCGAGCAATATATCGCTCCGCCGCAGAACTTCCCGTCCAGCAGAGGCATAAGAAGCATCACGCTCCGCTTTTGAATCAGTTTTTCCTCCAAGCACATTTACCAAAGAAGCCTTTGATAATAAGTGTCTGAACCGGTCGAGCGATTCCGGCGTAGAGAAATCCCTTTCATATTCCTCCTGTTTAAAGGGCAAAGGGCAATACAGTTCACCGCCTGCAGAGAGCCCCTCTTCTGCGATAATTTGGTCCGCACCCTCTGCCAAGGGTGAAATGACGCGCAGGGGTGAAACACTTTGGCCGAGGCCTTTTATCCGTACTCTTTCTCCTCGCCTTGATCCCTCACACGTTAAAGAAAACATTTCTCTGACACGTGCCCTCAAAAGTTTCCAATCAGCACCCTTGAGGCCGTCCGGACGATGTCCGGTTACGCCTATGCAAAGAAACTCGGCTTCAGTTGCCATGGCTCAAATTCCAACAGATCGGTCAAAAACGATCGGAAAGTGTTCTTCGAATACCTGTTTTTCCGCAGCAACAGAACCTATCCTGTCAAGTTCCGATATGTTCTTGACCTCACTCATATTTTTGAGTTTTTCTACCTCTCTTGCACTATATCGTAAACCGATATGATCGAGGGAGGCGCGTTCGAGTTCAATATTATAACGCAGGTATGACACAAGCGGTTTCCCGGCAAAATGGTCTTCCGACAGGCTCCCAATCTGCCGGTCAATGTCCCTGGCGGTGGGACTGCTGGAAATCCATTGCATGATAGTCTCGTTCAGTTCACATGAATCTTTCATCAATTGAGTTGCCAGCATTGCAAGCCAGTGCAGGTTGCTGAACTTCTTGATGGCATCCTTGCTCGCAAGGCGAGTGAAGCTTCCCGTTCCGATAGAACAAAGGAACAGCTTGTTTTCCCCCAACGGCCAACGGATTGCATACCCCTGCAATGTTGCTACCATCAAGAGCTGCAGAGCTGGATTATTATGCATACTGACGGCTCCATCCACGAATACAGCCTCTTCTCCTTCCCCAACATCGGGAAGGAATTTCGGTCTGAAAAATATGGGTGCCGCGGTCGACGAACGCACTATCTCCCAAAGGAGCATCTCACGGTTCATTTCATAGAATCGGTGCCCCGGGACATTCAACACGACCCAGACTGATCCTGTATCGGCCCGCTTGATGATTATCACAAGGCCAACCTTCACGTCTGCCGAATCCAGTGTTCTTTGTCCCAAGTGTTCTTTGAGCAGGTTTTCAAGAGGCTTCTCGTCAAATTTTGCCCCGATTACTCTCCCCAGTGGTCCAAACCAACTTTTCCTCGGTCTAAATGCTTCACGGCCAAGGGTAAAATACATCTCCCTCAGATCATCAACAGTCCGTCCCGTTGCCAGCAACGTCGCCAGAATAGCGCCGGTGCTCGTCCCTCCAACCAGATCAAAATAGTCACTCAAGACGAGGTCCGGTTTTTGATAACGCCGGCGCAGGAGACTCTCTATTCGCGCAAGATACCCAATGGTTACCAGCCCCCGGATACCCCCTCCGTCAAGCGCGAGGATACGTTTCGGCCCCGGCTCCTTCAACCTGTGCAAAAGAACATTGTCCTTCATTTGAAAAACCCGCTTATTGTGAAAATTGAAGCTACCTGACCCTTCTGGCCGCCATCCTTGCCTGATAAACCACAGATGAAGACGTACCAGTATAACTGCTTCCGGTCCCCTGGACAGTCCCGGACAATCGGTTTCCCTGAAAACGGAGCATCAGAGTTGCTCCTCTGCTGAAGCTGAACATTTCCGTGGGCCCCCACGCATTGCGCAAAACGCCTCTCATGAGAGGGGAAGCCTGTGCCGCCGAAACATTAGGGCCGCTGAAACCATTGGCCTTTGCCGCCTCTGCGCCATGGGTTTCCGTCAGTGTTGCTTTCACTTGATTACCCCAAAGGGTCATGGAGAGATATTGGAGTGTTGCAGGACCACGAGAGGTATTGAACCTCATCGCACTGGACAGGTAAATGTGGCCGATATTTTTTGGGTTTCCTGCTCCAAGGAACAAATGAAAAGGATTCCTTTCAAAAGGGAACGGCCTCCTGATTTCAATGGTAAGTGGCAGTCTGAATACTTTATTGAAAACCCGCCCCACTATTTCACCATGCCAGGTGCTTGGAATGGGACCCCCACCGTGGGCGTTATCGGTGAAAAACACGAATACGATCATCAGGAACAGCACACACACGATTCTCTTGCCACTGTCGGTTTTCATGTCCCTCTCCTTTGCTCCTGCTTATCTTGAAGCTTCAGATATCCATAAGCCGTATTCCCAAAACTCCATAGTCCAACATATTGGCTTTTTTTTGGAAATGTCCTGCGTCGTCGAGGCGCAAGTACTCTATTTTAACTTTCTTAGCATTTCTCATCTTCTTCTTAGATTCTATGTACGATTTTGTGCTTCGGACCGAGTACCCGCCATAGCCCGTAATGATATCCCCCACCGCAAGCCCGGCCTTTGAGCCTGCTCCCTCGGGTAAACATTCCCAGATATAGGCCCCGCCTTCGAGGCCCAGGGCATCGCATTGGAGAGTAAAAAGCTGTGCGGTCCTGACGTATCGCTTGGTTGACGGATACTTTTCTCCGAACAGGTCTTCATATTTCGAAAAAGCCGCAAGGGCCTCGCTGGTCTTTCCCAGTGCCCTCAATCTCCGGGCCTCGGTTATTATCTCTGCCCAGGAATCCCCGGTCGCCTCCGGCGGTGTATACTTCACTCCTTCGAGCGGCAAGACTACGATCCGTTCGGCCGCGCGATCTTCTTGCCCTCCAACAAGGAAAAAGGCCATTATTGCCAGGACTGTTACAGTGAAGGACATTGTAAGAACCAGAGTCCAGGGAATACTTCTTGGCATTTTTTGAAGGGAAGAAGCCAATCTGCTTTCCCTGTGAGAAAGGATGGATTCCTGGTCAACGGAGACATCTTCAAACCCATTTAGCAGTGACCTGATGGTCCCGGCGAGGCGGCTGATATGCTTTTCCATAGGCGATGTCAGGGCGTCGAGCCAGTGCGGGGTACTGATGAAGTACTCGAGGGCGCCTGAAGGTTCAACGTCTTCGATTCTGAAAGGAATAATCACCTTGCCCTTGTGAACAGCACGTTCCACCTCTCTTTTTATCTGCCTTGACGTGTTCGCAGAAGACGAAAAGATGAGAACCATTGCCCGGCAGTTGGTGATCGCGTTCACTATAGCCTCGCTCCAGTCAAGCCCGGGCAGAACGTCCCGCGGCGCGATCCAGCATTTTATCCCCGCTGCCTCCAGTCTGGCGCAGACAGCATCAGCCGTGGTTTTGTCTTTGGCAGAATGGGAGATAAAAATATCGTGGGTCATAGAAAACACCTGAAGCTCGCTTTTCTCATAGGCCTTCGTAGCGAGGCGGTGGAAAGGCCCGTGGATACAAGGCGCTCGTCCAGTTATTAAGCTGGGGCGGTTTCCGTAAAGAACGGTGTTTGAAAAAGGAGCATTTTGTTTGTTCCGAAAGTATAGTGAGAATGCACATATGTGTCAACAATGAAGACAATGCGAGACCGAAAACGGCGCCGCCATTTTCGGTCTTTTCCTGTGGATGGAAGTAAACTCTGTATGAATTATTTCAGCCTCTGGAAGACCGTCCTGACCTCTCATCCCTACTCCGTGTTGATGATGGTGAGGGTATTGCCTTCATTGGCAAGCGCAAAGGTCTGTTCTACCACGGTTCCGGGTCCCATGACAGGTCCGCCGGTGGGACAATTGTGACTGACCATGGTCATGGTGAATGAGTCTCCGTGAAAGGAATCGATTGTAATGGTATTATAGCAGGCGGGAGCAATGGAGTAGCAGGTCTTTTGGGTAATGACCGTATAGGCCGGCGTGGTGTTCACCAGTTCATCGTTCACATATGTGGCAGTCCGGTTCCATGTGCCGCAGAGCGGATGGCTGCACAGCCCAGCCGTGCCGGCCTTCTTTTTTGTTTTCTGCCGGTGATAGACCTGTTTGACTGTCTTACTGCCGATGGTTCTCGTCGTCGTTAATGTCCGGCCTCCATTTTCTCATGGAGGTGCCTCCTTAGCTTTCAGATGCGCAATCTTACCAGCAGAGAGCAGTCCCGTCAACTCCAAGCCTAACCTCTCTATTTCGGCTTGGATTTTGCCTGATTTCCATTGCAAACGGTTTCAATTGCTTCAACGATCTTTTGATAGCCTGTGCACCTGCAAAGATTTCCAGAGATTGCTCTCCTGATTTGAGTTTGGCTGGGGTGGGGGTTCTTGTCCAGCAATGCTTTTGCAGAGAGAATCATACCGGGAGTGCAGAATCCGCATTGTATCGCGCCGTTTTCAACAAATGCCTTCTGGAGAGGATGCAACGAGTCTCCACCTTCAAGCTCCACACCTTCAATCGTCAGGACATCCTTCCCATTGGCCTCTACGGCCAGCACAAGGCATGAGCTTACGGCCTTTCCATTCAAGAGCACTGTACAGGCTCCACAATCCCCTTCATCACAGCCTTTCTTGGTACCGGTAAGGCCCAGCCTTTCCCGAAGCAGATCCAGCAAGGTCAGGTTTGGTTCCACGGACAGGTCATATTCCTGACCATTGACAGTAATTTTAATTTGTTTCATTAAGCCGTTCTCGCTTTCCTCCCACACTTGCCTCGACAGTTATTTTTTCCTGGCTCTTGCAAGCGCACTCCGGAGCGTCCGTACCGTCAGCACACTGACCATCGTACGCCGATATTCTGCGGATCCCCGGAAATCGTCAATGGGACTGCTTTCATCGGCCGCTGCCTTTCCCGCCGCCTCAAAGAGATGGTCAGACGGTTTTTCCCCTGCCAAAAGGCGCTCGGCTGAGAAAGCCCGAAGTGGCTTTGGTCCAACAGCGCCCATCACAATCCGGGCTGAATCTACAACTCCGTCCGGTCCGTTCAGGTGTATGAATGACGCAACATTGACAAGGGATATCTCAAGCGCCTTTCGCTTTCCCAGTTTGAGGTACGCTGCACCGCTGTGAGGAGGGGGGACATCAAGAGAGATTTGAGTCAGTATTTCTCCCGACTCCATGACCGTTTCACCGGGGCCTTTGAAAAAATCTTCCAGTGCAAAGGTTCTTTCCCGTTTTTCGCTCGCCAGGATAACCCTTGCTCCATAGGCCATCAAAGGAGGGGGAAGGTCGGCAGCCGGCCTCGCTGATACAATGTTTCCACCAATAGTTGCCAGGTTTCTTACAAGTGGGGAGCCAAGGTTCAGGGCTCCCTGGCAGAGAGCCGGCAGAACATCTCCGAGTCTCTCAGATTCAGCTATTTGCCCCACGGTCACCAGTGCGCCTATCTGGACTTTCCGGCCGGATACCTTTAATTCCTTTAGCTGATCAATGGATCCCAATGAAACCAGATGGTCGGGAACGAGATCCTTTTTCTTCATTCTAACCAGCAAATCCGTACCACCGGCGAGCAGTATGGCGCACTTTCCCAATGCGGTCATCACCGCACACGCCTCTTCCAACGTTGAAGGTTCATGGTAGTCAAACTCCGGCAAGAGCATTTCTTCTCTCCCTGATTGCCGAAGAGGCTTCGCACCTTGGCGCACTTCTTCAGGCATGGAACGATCAAAACCTACCGCAGGCCGTCTTCCATTTTCGCGTCTTCTTTCTTGAGACCACCGATACGGGGATGGGGCCGTCCACAGTCCGTCACTACCAAAGCAACCACGATCTCATCACCCCAGGGGGCGTCTTCCACGCGCACGGTCATCGCGTCAAAATGGGAGCGGACGAAGGCGGCGTCCTTGAAATTGATCGGCACGTCAATAGGGGTCCCCGGCCCGCCCATTTTCTTGGCAGAAGGAATGAGGGACTTTCCGCCGCCCACAGAATCGCGAAACGGTTTCCCGAGCTTTGGGTGTAAAATGGCAGCGGCATGCTCCCGTTCCCCCTTCTCACCAACGATAGCTGCCTTGCCGTAGCTTTCCGCATTTTCAGGCGCAATCCCAAGGGCATCCACAGCCATCTTTCCCAGGATCCCGCCCAGCTTTTCTCCGGTATCCATCAGCGGGGTGAGATCTTCCATAAACTGTCCGGCAAACGGGTTCTTAATTACCGCGATGGCGGCGGCCCGTTTTCCCGGGGGATCAATACTCTTTCCCCCGTCAGAATGAATTTCCTCCAGGACTGTGACATATTTTCTCACTTCCATTGTTCGTTCCTCCTTCCTCGTCTTCAGACGAATGAATTTGAGTTTTCACTATTCCCGGCCCGGTATTAGCAAGCCTTGCCCGGGCGAAAGCATCAGCAGCAAACCTGCCCTGGACCTCCACAACGGCCCCGAGGATCACCTTCCGGTCCGCAAGGCTCCGGGCTCTTTTCAACGCCCTTGAAACAGCCAGCTCCTTTTTTTTCTCGCTCAGGGGACCTACCCTCACCGTTACGGGAACATCCGCGATATCGCTATTCGGATCGATCTCCTGTGCAGGCCTCTGAATGACGTTCGCATCCTCAATAAAGCTTGCGTTGGCCACCGCTGTGGCGGCCGCGTCCGCCAGTGAAGCGGTTCTTGCCACCACCGTCACCGCGGTGGCAACCCCCCTGGTGAAGCTTCTTCCTCCCAGACCGCTCGTGGCAATGCCCCAGGTGGAAATAGAAGAATCAAGCACGATCCTGTTTGAAACGGGACCATGGCAGGCATAGTTGCCAATTCCCGCGATCACCTTTTCATCCCCGATGAGCCGCACCGCAATGTCTCCACCGTTATTCACCACCACCTTGGTCATCCCCCGGTCAAAGAGAAAATCAGCAACCGCATCAGCCAGGGTTCCAGCCACTGCAGCCAGGGGGGTCAGGTCGCTGTCACCTACTTCACGAATACTATCTACCATTGCCTGTGCTATGGGATTCTGGAGGCACTCCTGATTCGCATGCAACGGTCTTGCGAGCTTATCCTTGAACGCCGCAACTCCCTCGAAGTATTCGAAGGCCTTCCTGGCTGCACTGATGCACATGTTTCGCTGGGGCAGCCTCCCTACCCAGGCTGAAATGACCAGCCGCATGGGGCCATATTCAGCCATAATCCGACCTTCATCAAGGGCATGAATGGCTTTCTGCTCCATGGAAAGCTCACTTTCCTACGCCTGGTTTTTTGATCCCGGCCGCACGGCAAAGGGCTTCATCACTTCCACATGCCCCCCCATCCTTTCATATGCATCCCGTTCCATGGTATACTCGATGGGACAAATGGTAGCCGGGGTCGGAGTCCAGAAAAAAGACCCTGCTTTTACCTGTTCCACATCCACAAGGAAATTAATTCCTCCCCCCGGCAACACGTATGTCGGCGCACCACCCACTGTCAAACAGGCCCTGGAAGCATGAACTGCAGCCGTCAACTTGATGGGGTACCTTGTCACCCCGGCACGTGCACTCCCTCCCGTTCCTCCCATGTATACCCCTGCGACCAGAGACGGTTCACAACTTGATGAAATGGCCTCAAGTGTATTTACTGCATCAATTGAAAGATCAATTTCCCGAAGCGTGTAGTCCTCCTTCAGCTCAAAAAGGGCTCCGTTCCTTCCAGTTGTCTCTGTTATGAGAACACGCATTCCAGGACGAGCGATGTTCTTGTCTATTTCTGAAATCACGTCAAGAGGGTTCACGATGGACGTCCCTCCCCACCCATGTCCATGATCACCGAAATAACGGCCCGGGGTGCTCATACGGAATTTCAAGTGAATTCCTGAGGGGTTAGTACCCACAAATCTCCCTGCAGCATGTTCGCTCATCAAGCTTGTAAGATGAGAATCAAGTACGATCACTTCATCTGCGGTTTCCTTAAACAATGGTGCAAAAAGGCCCATGGTCGCACTTCCACAGCCGACCCGCATACTGTCAGGACGCTTACCATCTATGATCGGGCCCCGTCCCACTTGTACCTCGAGTTTGCTCCCCCCTTCTACTCGCAACCGTACCGGTTTCCGGTTGGCCAGATCAGTGACTGTCCTGGCTACAACGAATCCGTTTTTTCCTGTGAGCAGGTTGACCCCACCGATGGAAAGCATCTTGGAGCCATATTGTTCTGTGATCACCATGCCGACTTTTCTTTTGCCCACCAGGACATCGGCTCCTTCTTCGCCCACCTGCACGTCAGTGTCTATCTTGAGCATGAGAGAGCTGTAACTCAGGGGCGCCTCGGTCACCACGGTGACCACATCCACCTCGTTCCTCCGGCCATGCACAATACCGGGTGCGGGTTTGCAATCAGGATACGTAGTCCCCGCTCCTATGGCGGTAATCAGGGGCCGGCGGATTGCCTCAGGCGGGTCAGGCCCGACCACGTTCTTCACTGCTTCATACGTCTGGAGCGGCATATTCCGGATCAGCTTGCCGTGCTCGTTGAAATAGCGTTGGCATGCCCCCATATATCCAGGATTGATAAGGCAGTTAATGGGACACGCATCGCATTGAACCGCGCCTTCAGAAGACACCCGCTCGAAGACCACTGCCCCGTTTTCACACACGCGGAAACAGACGCCACAGCTCGTGCATTTTTCCTGATCGATAACGGCTTTTTTCTTGCGCAGATGCACTGCCTCAACCGGGCAGTCCCGTACACAGAAACCGCATCCAATACACTTGTCTGCATCTATCTTCAATACTCAATCACCTATGAAACAGAAGGTTTTCTCTTTGCCGGTGGTGTGTTCCTGCTCTTGGAAACCACAATCTCCCCGTCCACGATCACCATTGCCACACCGGGATTGTCACCTGCTTCAATTGCTGAAAGGGCATCTTCGCCCACGGAACCCATTGGGGCATCCATGATAACCAGGTCTGCCTCCTTCCCCTCAGCAATTACACCCCGGTTCAATTTGTGGACACGGGCCGTATTTCCCGTGGCCATGCAGACTACCTGTTCCGGTGTGATGGGAGTAAGGCTGGCCAGGAGATTCATCACCCGTAGGACCCCCAGGGGAATAACTCCGGTTCCTGAAGGAGCGTCGTTTCCAATAATCACCCTGTCCAATGCCTCGGCGTCCACGATCATTCTTGCCGCTTCCACCGCCACAAGGGGGTTTCCGCAATGGACAATCTCCAGGGCTAAAGAAGTGTCATATACCAGTTTTTTCACTTCATCCAGGGGAATAGCCGTTGGACCGCCGTTCAGATGGGAAACGATGTCCGGATTCGTCTCCATCACCATGTCCGCGGTGACCACCGAGCTTCCCGGGATTGATGTTCCTCCCGTGTGCATCATGACCGTCATTCCTACTTCCTTGGCCCACTTCACCATGGGTGCGGCATCTTCCGGCTGTTTGACGCTCCCCAGGCCGATCTCTCCAACCGTACGCACGCCTTCACGCGCCATTTCCTCAAAATCCTGCTTTGTGAGACCCTTTTCGAGGATCAAACCCCCGCCGATCACTTTTCCGCCGCCGGGCCTGAAATTGCTGAAGGCCTTTGCCGCAAGAATGGCCAGGGCCTTGGTTCCGGCAGGATCCTTGGGCCTCCCTTTCAGGTGGACCTCTCCTGCAGAAATGATGGTGGTCACCCCCCCATGGACTTCGCTTTCCAGGAACCCGATCTGGTTCTGCCTGGAGGTGAAATCTCCAAGGATCACATGACAATGCGAGTCTATGAGTCCAGGGGTAACCGTTGTTCCTGAACAATCAATCACGCAATCAGCGGCCTTTTCATCCATGTCATTTTCCCACCCGATACCCTTTATAATCCCATTTTCAATCCAAAGGGCGTCCCTGTCCAGGATGGGATTGTCAATCACACCACTCACAAGTGTTCCGATGTTCTTGAGCATTACTGTTGTCATCATTCCATCTCCTCGCTGCTTCCTATGTGGTTCATTCAACGTAACTATTTAGGCGGATAGACTGAAGGTTGAAGGCTGGTAGCCAAAAAATGCTTCAGCCTGCTTTTTTCATTACCCCGTGAGATAAAGCTTTTCTTACGCGCTCGGGACTTGCGGGCAGTTGATAAATCCTCTGCCCGGTAGCATCGGCAATTCCGTTCAAAATGGCTGGCGCCGTAGGAATCAGCGCGGGTTCGCCGACCCCTTTGGCGCCGAAAGGCCCTGAGGGCTCCTCATCTTCAACGATGATGGGTAAAATTTCAGGCATATCCAGGCTCGTGGGGATTTGGTAATCGGCCATGGAAGAGGTTACCCCGGGCTTGAATTCCTCCATCAACGCAAAGCCAAGCCCCATGGCCACACCGCCCTGGATCTGGCCTTCCACGTTTTGGGGATGAATCGCCTTTCCCACGTCATGGGCGGCGATCACCCGGGAAACATCCACGTTTCCTGTTCCCGTATCCACCTCCACGAGGGCCAACTGGCACGCAAAGGCATAGGTGGCATAGGGGACGCCCTGCGCTGTCTCCGGATCCAGGGGTGTGGTTTTCGGATCAAAAGATCCGGAACAACTCAGTGACCTCCCTTCAGTATATATTCTTTCCGCCAGATCCTTCATGGAAATGCGATGTTCCGGATTTTTCTTACTTACCACAAAACCATCTTCTACGGAAAGGTATTCACCCGGAGCCTCCAGGATGTCTGTGGCCTCAGTGAGCAACCGGAGCTTCAGTTTTTCGGCGGCA